>NZ_WHNX01000016.1 GCF_009362815.1 Alkalibaculum sporogenes
CCCGTAATCGACAAGTCGATTACGGGTGAGGATTACTTGAACTGAAGCGAAGCCAGACAAATGGCTTGCCAATTTGTCTGTCATAGCAGAAGAATAAATGAAAACAAAGTTTTCATTTGGCGAGTGTCCGCGACCCAGGAATCGACTTGTCGATTACGGGTGAAGAAAATCATGAAAAATTTATTAAATAATACCACTAACTCCGCTTTAAATAATTAAAAGGAGAGGTTAGAATGAAAAGATTTAAATCACCAATCTTTATATGTTCACTACTACTCTTAACATTTTTTAGTGTAAGAGAAGTACAAGCAATGCACATTATGGAGGGATTTCTACCAAAAGGGTGGGCTGTATTTTGGACTTTGATAACGATACCATTCTTTATATTAGGAATTCGTAAACTTAATAGTATATTTAAAAATCAACCTAATAAGAAACTTTTAGTCGCATTAGCTGGTGCATTTGTATTTTTACTATCTGCATTAAAGATACCTTCAGTTGCTGGTAGTTGTTCCCATCCAACGGGAGTAGGATTAGGAGCTATTATGTTTGGACCGACTATTATGACTGTGATAGGAGTAATTGTGCTACTATTTCAGGCACTTTTATTAGCACATGGAGGAATCACGACATTAGGAGCTAATGCTTTCTCAATGGCCGTAGTAGGACCATTTGTTTCTTTTGGTATATTTATGATTTTAAGAAAAAGAAATGTAAATATTGGAGTTTCAGTTTTCTTTGCTTCTGCTTTAGGTAGTTTATGTACTTATATTGTGACTTCTATACAATTAGGATTGGCATTCCCAGATCCAGTAGGTGGTGTGGCAGCTTCACTAGTTAAATTTCTAGGTATTTTCGCTATTACTCAAATACCAATTTCCACTGTGGAGGGTATCATTACAGCGTTAGTCTACGATAAAATTAAAGAATATGAAGGGGAGAGTATACTAAATGAAAAAATCAACTAAATTTATTCTTGTCGCTATTATTTTACTATTAATCGTAACGCCACTTATATTTATAGATTCAGAATTTGGTGGAGCAGATGGTGAAGCAGAAGAAATGATAACTGTTATTTCTCCAGAATACGATCCGTGGTTTGAAAGTTTTATTGAACCTGCAAGTGGTGAGATTGAAAGCATGTTATTTTCATTACAAGCTGCTTTTGGTGCTGGGATTATTGCTTATTATTTAGGATATAATAGAGGTAAAAAAGTAAATGCTACAAATTGATAAGATCGCTTACACAAATAGATTAACTAAAATCAATCCGATGCTAAAATTCGTAGTATCGATAACATTATTATTTACAGCTATAATTTTTGAAAATATCTTATTTTACTTAGTGATTACAGTCGGGATAGCAATGATTCTGACATTATACGCAGGTATTGAATTAGGTCGGTATATTAAGCTTTTGCTTATACCGTCCTCCTTCTTGTTTATGAGCATAATGACAATACTTTTATCAATATCTAGTAGTGTGGACTTATTTATATATAAAATTCAGATTGGCAATATATATATTGGGATTACTCAAACTTCTTTAGACACTTGTATTATATTATTGTTAAGAAGTATAGCTTGCCTTTCAGCAACATATTTGTTAGCTCTTACATTACCAATGAATCAATTAATAAGAGTGCTTAAAACTCTAAAAATGCCCACAGTAGTTATTGAAATGGTGATGTTGATTTATAGATTTATAATGATGTTTTTAGAAGAATACAATGAAATGCAAACAGCTCTCTATTTAAAATTTGGATATGGAAATTTAAGAATATCCTATAGATCTATAGCACTACTAATAACAAGCTTGTTTACACGAATGATGAGTAGATACGAAGAACTAAATATTTCTCTTGAAGTAAAATTATACAATGGAGATTTTCACGTATGATTTGGGAAGTGAGAAGTGAGAAGTGAGAAGTGAGAAGTGAGAAGTGGGGATGGCACTTGTTGACTAATTGTAGTTACATATAGGAGGTACTTATGATAAAAGCAGATAATATAAGCTATAAATATAAAGATCATACTCTTGCTTTAAAAGACGTTAGTATCGATTTAAATAATGGTAGCAAAATTGCATTAATAGGTGGTAATGGAGCTGGTAAATCTACTTTATTTTTGAATTTAATGGGAATATTAAAACCAACACAAGGGTGTATATATTTTAATGACAAACCATTAGAGTATAATAAAAAATATATGTACAATTACCGACAGAAAGTAAGTATGGTATTTCAAGATCCAGACAAACAAATATTTCATTCTAATGTTTACGATGATGTTGCATTTGCTCTTCGCAATATTGGGATAGAAGAGGAAAAAGTAAAAGCTAGAGTTGACGAAGCGCTAATGAAAACAGGTGCCTATGCATTTAAGGATAAAGCAGTTCATTATTTAAGTTATGGTCAAAAAAAGAGGGTAGCTATTGCAGGAATTATCGCCTTGGATAGCGAGATAGTACTTTTTGATGAACCTACAGCAGAACTCGATCCTGCCATGACTAAGGGAATTATTGATATAATTAATAAATTATCTGATGAAGGTAAAAAAGTCATTATATCTAGTCACGATATGGATTTAATATACTCTATTTGTGATTATGGATATATATTAAGCGATAGAGAGGTAATCGCAAATGGGCCTATAGAAGATTTGTTTTCCATGGACGATATTTTAATGAAAGCAAACCTTTCGCAACCTTGGCTAATGAAAGTACATAAAAAAATGGGAGTTCCACTATTTAGAAACGAAGAAAGTCTTTTTGATTATTGGAGTGAATTACATGGAAATAGCAGTAATAGGAGTTAATCATCATCTGGCCCCAATAGAAATAAGGGAAAAGGTTTCTTTTACAGAATCCAGAAAAGATGAAGCAGTAAGAACTTTAAAAGATTATAATATTGATGAAATGGTTATTTTATCAACCTGTAATAGAAGTGAATTTTATTTCTCGTCGAATCACATAAATGAAGGTATAGAGCATGTTTGTGATTACTTAACACAATATGCCCAGTGTGATAATTTAAAGAAATACTTGATTATTAAGAAAGATGCGGATGCTGTACGTCACCTATACAAAGTAACTGCAGGACTAGATTCACTTGTTATAGGAGAAGATCAGATATTGGGACAAGTAAAAGATGCACTACAATATGCAATGAACAGTTTTCATAGCGGAAAATTACTCAATAAATTATTTAGGGATGCTATAACTAAGGCTAAACAGGTTAAAAATACCTATAAAATATCTGAAAATCCTACTTCTATTAGTTATGTAGGGTTAAAAATGCTTAAGAATGAAATAAAAACATTAGAGGGAAAGAAGGCATTAATCATTGGTGCTGGGAATATGGGATCACTTACCCTTCGTTATATTATGGATGAAAATCTTGAAAAAGTGTATTTAACTAATCGTACTCATAATAAATTGAATATTCTTTTAAATGATTTTAAAGAAGTTGTACCAATACCTTATGAGGATCGATATGACTATTTAGATGAAGTAGATATTCTTATTACAACTACAGCATCTCCACATATAATTTTCAAGAAAGAAAAAATGCCAGTGTTAAATAAAAAATTATATATTTTAGATTTAGCCTTGCCTAGAGATGTAGAAAAAGAGATAAGTGAAATAGATAATGTTAAACTATACGATATAGATGACTTAACAAAAGTAATAGATAAAAATATAGACTATAGGCGACAATTAATTGAACCTATTATGGAAATTATAGATAGTGGAGTCTGTGAGTTTTATCAATGGAAGTGCACTACTAAGTTAGACCCTACTATAGAACAATTACAGATAAGATGTGAAGAAATAAAAAGAGATACCCTTGACTACATTTATAAAAAGACGGACATTACTATCAAGGATAGAAAAATTATCGAAAAAATGATGAATTCTGCTCTTAAAAAAAGCATTCAAAAACCTATTTCTAATTTAAAGAAAATAGATGATCATGAAAAATTAGATGATTATATTACTATGGTAAACGAACTCTTTGGGATGTGATTTGATGTATTATCCAGTATTATTAGAAATAGAAAATAAAAAAACAATAATATTTGGCGGTGGAAAGGTAGCCTACAGGAAATCACAAAGCATATTACAATGTGATGGAAAGGTCACTTTGGTTAGCAAAGAATTTAGAGAAGAAATTCATTCTCTTAAAAGACAATACCCTAATCTGGTAACACTTATAAATGATAAGTTTCAAAGTGAATATATAACAGATTGTTATTTAGTAATTGCAGCAACAAATTCTTCTGACATTAACGAACAGATACATGAAGTCTGTAAAGCTAAAAACATTTTTTGCAATCGAGTAGATAATGGAAATAACTCAGATTATATAGTGCCTTCGGTAATAAGAAGAGGTGATCTTATTGTGTCGGTATCTACATCAGGGAAGAGTCCAACTTTAAGTATAAATATTAAAAAAAAATTAGAACAATATTTGGATGATGATATTGAAGAATATATACATTTGCTAGGTGTTATAAGAGAAAAAGTAATTAAGCAAGAGATTAGTGATGAAGAGAAGAAAAGTACTTTAAAAGGACTAGTAAAAATGGACTTAGAAGAACTTAAGAACTTAATTGAAATGAAAACTTATACACAAACAAAATAAAGTTAAAACATAAAAAGGAGATCATTTATGAAAGTAAATGTAGGCACAAGGGGAAGCAAACTTGCCTTGACACAAACAAAGTGGGTAATTTCTCAATTAAAGTTGAAAAATCCTGACACTGAATTCGAGATAAAAATTATTACTACTACTGGAGATCGAATTCAAGATGTAAGTCTAGATAAAATAGGTGAAAAAGGTGTTTTTGTAAAAGAAATAGAAGAACAACTATTAAGTGGAGATATAGATTTAGCTATTCACAGTATGAAGGATATGCCTGGGATATTGCCTAATGGATTAATGTTTTCTTGGGTACCGCCAAGAGAAGATTTTAGAGATGCACTTATTCTAAAGGAAGGGTATAGAACTTTAGGAGATTTGCCACAAGGAGCTACAATAGCAACTGGAAGTAAACGTAGGAAATATCAATTATTAAAGGTAAGATCTGATTTGAATATCGTACCTATTCGAGGAAATATAGATACTCGCTTGCGTAAGATGAAGGAACAAAATTTAGATGGGATTATTCTAGCGGCAGCTGGTCTAAAGAGATTGGATTTTTACAATGATTTAAAAGAAAATATCGAGCTTTTAAAACCGAATATCATGTTGCCATCTCCTGCACAAGGTGCACTAGCCTTGGAAATAAGAGAGGATCACAAAGAACTGCATCAAATAATAGAGAGTATTAAAGATGAAGAAACACATATTCAAGTTACTGCTGAAAGAGCTTTTTTGACTGGAATTAATGGAAATTGTCATATACCAATCGGAGCACTTTGCACAATCAAAGGCCATACCATAGAACTGGAAGGACTACTTGGTAATGAAGATGGTTCTACTTTAGTCAATAGGGCAGTTGCAGGGAACATAGACCAAGCAGAAGAATTAGGATATAAACTTGCAAAAATCATTAATGAGGAGTTGAAAAAAAATGAGCGGTAAAGTGTTTTTAGTAGGGGCTGGACCTGGAGATTATAAACTCATTACTATGAAAGGGCTTGAATGTATTAAGGATGCTGATGTTATAGTGTATGATAGATTGGCATCCCCTAAATTATTGACATATAAACGAAATGAGTGTGAATTGATTTACGTTGGAAAGGAATCAAGCAATCATACTAAGACTCAAGATGAAATAAATGAAATTATCTGTGAAAAAGCGTTAGAAGGCAAAATAGTTACAAGACTTAAAGGTGGAGATCCTTATGTATTTGGTAGAGGTGGAGAAGAAGGTCAATATTTAATAGATAGAGGCGTTGATGTAGAAGTTATACCTGGAATTACCTCTGCGATTGGCGGTTTAGCATACGCTGGAATTCCTATTACTCACAGAGACTATGCATCATCATTTCATGTGATTACAGGACACCTAAAGGAAGAAAACCAAGAATTAAATTGGGAAGTATTAGCTAAGTTAAAGGGAACTTTGGTGTTTTTAATGGGTATGAGTGAACTTAAAAATATTTCTGCAAATTTAATTGGTAATGGTATGAAAGCTAATACACCAGTTGCTGTAATAAATTGGGCAACTACTGAGAGACAAAAAGTTGCAGTAGGTACTTTAGACGATATTTACGATATAACACTTAGAGAAGGGCTATCATCACCTAGTCTTATTGCAGTTGGAGATGTAGTGAAAATGCGTGGAAGTCTAAACTTCTTCGAAAACAAGTTGTTAAATGGTAAAAAAGTATTAGTTACTAGAGCTAGAGCTCAGAGTAGTACACTATCAGATAAAATTTATAATTTAGGAGGAACGCCTATAGAGTTCCCAACCATTAAGATTGAAGATTTAAGCGAAGAAAAGTCTATTACAGACGAGATTATGAAAGTAAAAGAGTACAATTATATCATTTTCACAAGTCAAAATGGTGTTAAGTTATTTTTTAATAGAATGATTGATCTAGGCTTAGATATGAGACAACTAGCCAATGCAACTATTGTAGCGATTGGAAATGTTACAGCTCAAGAAATAAAAAAATATAATTTGATTGCAGATATAGTACCCAAAAAATACATTGCAGAAGGCATCTATGAAGAGTTAGAGAACCGTTTATCTTCAGACGACAAGATTCTTATACCAAGAGCAAAAGAATCACGTGATTTTCTGGTTGATGAATTAAACAAAATATGTTTCGTTAAAGAATTGAAGGTATATCAAACAGTTCTTGGCGAAGGTATCCAATCTCAGGATAATATCAAAAAAATGATTATGAATAAAGAGATAGATTACATAACTTTTACTAGTTCTTCAACAGTGAAAAATTTAGTAAAGATGATAGGTGATCCAGAAATACTAAAAAATAGCCATCTTATATCTATAGGACCTATAACTTCAAAAACAATGATGGAATTAGGATTAGAGGTGTACAGAGAAGCTGAAGATTACGATATAGATGGAATTATAAAAGTTCTCGTAGATTGTAAGGGGTGATAACATGTTAAAGAGACCTAGAAGAATGCGGGCAGATAATATCATACGCTCTATGGTTAAGGAGACGTATCTAGAAATTGATAATTTAGTGTATCCACTATTTGTAGTAGAAGGAGAAAATATTAAAAGAGAAATTTCTTCTATGCCTGGAAACTATCACTTTTCAGTGGACATGCTAATAGAAGAAGTAAAAGAACTTATCAGTATAGGACTTAATAAAATTATGATATTTGGTATTCCTAATCACAAAGACGAATGTGGTAGTGAAGCTTACAACAAAGATGGTATTGTTCAAAGGGCAGTTGAAGCATTAAAAAAACGGTTTAAAAATGAAATATATATAATAACAGATGTTTGCCTTTGTGAATATACATCTACAGGACATTGTGGATTAATAATCGATAAACGAGTGGACAACGATTCAACTTTACCATTATTATCAAAAACTGCATTAAGTCATGCAGAAGCAGGAGTAGATATGGTAGCACCTTCTGATATGATGGATGGCAGAATTAAACATATGAGATTATACCTAGATGACAATGGATTTTCACAAGTTCCAATTATGGCATATAGTGCAAAATACGCTTCCTCGTACTACGGGCCATTTAGAGAAGCCGCTGGGTCAACACCGGAATTTGGCGACAGAAAAAGTTATCAAATGAATCCTGCAAATAGTAGAGAAGCATTATTAGAAGTTGAGTTGGATTTAGAAGAAGGCGCGGATATTGTTATGGTAAAACCAGCTCTAGCATATCTTGACATTATTAGCAAAGTGAAAGAAATATCAAATGTGCCTGTAGCTGCC
This sequence comes from Alkalibaculum sporogenes, assembly GCF_009362815.1. Classification (GTDB taxonomy): domain Bacteria; phylum Bacillota; class Clostridia; order Eubacteriales; family Alkalibacteraceae; genus Alkalibaculum_A; species Alkalibaculum_A sporogenes. Next base: position 7,889 of record NZ_WHNX01000016.1, read on the forward strand.
TATAATGTAAGTGGTGAATACTCTATGCTAAAGATGGCAATAGCTCAAGGTCTAATGAACGAAGACGTAATAATGGAAACATTGTTGTCTATAAAAAGAGCAGGAGCAGATATTATCATAACATATTTTGCGAAGGAAATAGCACTAACAAAATCAAGTTTGAGCTAGTGTGTTCATACTAGATGATATTTATATAGTTTAGACTAATATTCAGTAGGGGATGAAGAAAACCCCCACTGAACAAAGTTTCACTTTATAAACATAATATTAGAGAAAATATTGTAATTAACGGAAGGAGGATACAAGATGAATTTTAGTAAATCAGAAGAATTGTTTAAAGAAGCAAACAAATACATACCAGGTGGGGTAAATAGTCCTGTTAGGGCGTTTCAATCAGTTGGAATGAGTTCTATATTTGCCAGTAAAGGTAAGGGGAGTAAAATCACCGATGTAGATGGAAATGAATTTATAGATTATATTTGTTCTTGGGGACCTTTGATTTTGGGACATAGTAGTGAAATAGTATACAAAGGGATAGAAAAGGTTTTTGAAGAAGGCATAACATATGGACTCGCTACGGAAATGGAAATCAAAGTTGCTAAGCTTATCGTCGATGCATATCCTTCTGTAGAAATGATTAGAATGGTGAATTCAGGTACTGAAGCCACTATGAGCGCATTGAGACTAGCTAGAGGTTATACAAATAGGAGTAAAGTACTAAAGTTTGAAGGGTGTTATCATGGCCATTCAGATGGACTTCTTGTAAAATCGGGATCAGGTACTTTGACTTATGGTAGCCCAACTAGTTCAGGCGTTTCAGAGGATGCTATAAAGAACACTTTAGTAGGACAATATAACGATGCTAAAATGTTAGAAGAAATTTTTAAAATTCATGGGAAAGAATTAGCTGCTGTTATTATTGAACCAGTGGCTGGAAACATGGGTGTGGTACCTGCAAATGAAGAATTTTTAATAACACTGCGAAAACTAACAGAGGAGTATGGAGTAGTACTAATCTTTGATGAAGTAATCACAGGATTTAGAGTGAGTTTTGGTGGAGCACAGGAAGTATATAATATTAAACCTGATATTACTTGTTTCGGTAAGATTATTGGAGGTGGTTTGCCTGTAGGTGCCTTTGGAGGAAAGAGAGAGATTATGGAAATGCTTGCACCATTAGGATCTGTTTATCAAGCGGGTACCTTATCTGGAAATCCATTAGCGATGCTCTTAGGTTTTAATTGTTTAACGTATTTAAAAGAAAATCCTGAAATGTATAATAAGATAGAACAACTAGCAATTGAACTAGAAAAAGGAATGATAGAACATATTAAAGAATTTAAAGTAGAAGCAAGTGTCAATAGATTCAAGGGGATGTTAAATGTGTTTTTTACTGGTGAAAAAGTACAAACTTTTGAAGATGTAAGTAAATGTGATACAAAGGTTTATGAAAAGTATTTTAAACTTATGTTAGATTGTGGCATTTTGTTGCCGCCTGCTCAATTTGAAGGGATGTTTTTATCAACTGCACATACAAAAGAGGATGTAGAAAAGACACTTGAGGCAAATAAAAAGGCAATGTCATTATTGTAGTTAGTTGTTAGTTGGTTAGTTGGACATTTGGAAGTTGGACGAGGCTACAAGGTGAAGTAGGTACAAATATAAGTTCCAACTTTCCAACTTTCTACTTTCTAACTTAAAAAGACGTTAGTTAGACAGTTTGTAAGACGTGTTATAAAAAAAGGAGGATAAATATGTTGGGTACTTTGTATGGAATAGGAGTAGGGCCTGGAGATAGCGGTTTAATAACTCAAAAGGCCATAGAAATTATAAAAAACATTGATATTATAGTGGCCCCAATATCAAAAATGGGGAAAAAAAGCAAGGCTTTTCAGATTGCAAAACCACATTTAAAGGATAATGTAGAAACTGTTGAATTAGAATTTCCCATGATTGATTTAGAAAAAGAAAAAGACACGTTAACGACTAAGTGGAAAGAAAATGCTGAAGTAATTGCAAAATTGTTAGAACAAGGTAAAAATGTAGCTTTCTTAACATTAGGTGATCCTATGGTTTACAGTACATATTCTTATATGATTCCATATTTAGAAGAAGTAGATATTAAGCCTGTGACTATTCCAGGAATTACGTCGTTTTGTGCCTCAGCTTCTGCTTTAGGTGTACCTATTGTTCAAGGTAATGAGACTTTCTGTGTATTAACACAAATAACCTCTTTAGAAGAATTTGATAAATACAGAGTTTTATTTGAAAATATCATCATAATGAAGCCAAACAGTTCAAGAGAAACTATAAATGAAGCGATAAAGAAGTACGACTTGTATGATAAAGTCTATGCAGTATCGAATTGTGGTGATGAGAGCCAAGTAATTGCAACAGGCTTGATTAAAGAAGATGTAAGTTACTTCACAATAATATTGATAAAAGGACTTAAATAATAGACAAATTGTATCTAGTATAAATCACACAGATATTATAACAAAATAATGGGCCGTTTTTGCCTACGTCAAAGATAAAGGAGATCTACATGAAGAAGAAAGCGCTATTAGTAGTTAGTTTTGGAACTTCTTACGAGGAGACACGTAAGAAGACTATTGATAAAATTGAAGAGGATCTAGCTAATAATTTTCCAGAAGCTCAAATGTTTCGAGCTTTTACATCCCAAATGATTATAAATAAGCTTAAAAAACGTGATGGACTTATGATTAACAATCCTAAGGAAGCGTTAAATGAGTTAGTTAATCTGGGATTTGATGAAGTATTAATACAACCTACCCATATAATTAATGGGTCAGAATTTGAAGGTTTATATAGTGATATAATCGAATTTAAAAGTAAGTTTAGTAAAATTGAATTAGGAAGACCTCTTTTAACTAGTACAGAAGATTACGTAAAAGTAGTTCATAGCATGTCGCAAATATTTCCAAAGGACTTAGAAGATAAGATTATACTTCTAATGGGACATGGATCTGAGCATCATGCTAATGCAGCGTATCCATGTTTAGATTATGTTTTTAAAGAAGAAGGTTTTAATAATGTACATATAGCAACGGTAGAAGGATTCCCAGAGTTAGATACTATTATAGATAAAACTAAATCTCAGTCAATAAAAAATGTAACCCTAATGCCACTTATGATAGTAGCAGGAGATCATATACAAAATGATTTAGTAGGTGATGAAGAAGATTCATGGAAAAATATACTTTTATCTAAAGGATATAACGTAGACTCTATTATTGTAGGTATGGGAGAGATAGAACAAATCCGTCAACTATTTATAGAACACGCGGAAAATGCCGTCCTTATTTAACTTAAAGATATAAAAAAATATTCATTATAAATAATATAAAGAGGTGAAATGTTTATGCAAGATTATATTGCTCAACCTATGGAAATTGAAAAGAAGAGCTTTGAAATTATCTTTGAAGAAATGGATAAATCAGATAAAGAACTTTTTAGTGTAGATGAGTTGCAAGTTATTAAGAGGGTAATTCATACTTCAGCAGATTTTGAGTACTCAAAAATTACTAAATTTATTAACGAGCCCATAGAAAATGCTAAGAAGAGTATTAAAAGTGGTAACAAAGTATACGTAGATACTAATATGATTAAATCAGGTATTAATAAAAGAGTTTTAGAGCGATTTGGATGTGAAATGGTAAACTATGTATCTGATGAAGATGTTAGAGAAGAAGCCCAAAAAAGAGAAACAACTAGATCAGTAGTATCTATTGAGAAGGCTTGCAAAAAAGAAAACATTAAGATGTTTATTATCGGTAATGCTCCTACTGCCTTGTTTTCACTAATGAATATGATCGAAGAAGGCTTTGTTAAACCAGATTTTGTAATTGCAGTACCAGTAGGATTTGTAGGTGCAGCAGAGTCTAAATTTGAATTTAGCAAACTAAATGTACCATCTGTTGTTGTTCAAGGTCGTAAAGGTGGTAGTACAATAGGTGTTGCAATTTTTAACGCTATACTGTATATGATGGATAATAATAGGTAGTATATGGATAAGTTTATTATTAAAGGAGAAAAGAAACTAAGATATGGTTATACTACTGGCTCTTGCGCAGCTGCTGCCACAAAGGCTGGATTAACCATGTTGTTTTCAGGAGAAAAAACTGAGCATATTGATCTCCACACTCCAAAAGGATGGAATTTACATTTAGAAGTAGTAGATATTAAGCAAGAAGAAAATTCCGTAAGTTGTGCAATTATAAAGGACAGTGGTGATGACCCTGATATGACCAACGGAATATCTATCTATTCAAAAGTGAGTTTTACTGATGTTCCAGGCATTGTATTATCAGGTGGAATAGGTGTTGGAGTTGTCACGAGAAAAGGTCTTCCAGTCCCAGTTGGACAAGCTGCTATAAACCCAGTTCCCAGAGAAATGATTTTGTCTGAGACAAGAGCCCTTGTTGAAAGGTACAAATATCTAGGAGGTTTGCATATACAGATTTATACTCCTCAAGGTGAAGAAATAGCAAAGAGGACTTTTAATCCAAAACTTGGAATAGTTAATGGTATATCAATACTAGGTACTACTGGAATAGTGGAACCTATGAGTGAAAAAGCTTTAATAGATTCACTAAAACTTGAGATGAATGTGCTTAGTGCAAATAATAAAGAAAATATAATTCTTTTTCCTGGGAATTATGGGAGAAAGTTTGCTAATGAGGACTTAAGATTAAATATAAAAAATAGTGTAAAGATTAGTAATTACATTGGCGAGATTTTGGAAAGTATTGATACCTTAAGGTTTAAGAATGTTCTTTTTGTTGCTCATATAGGAAAATTGATAAAAGTTGCTGGTGGAATTATGAATACTCATAGTAAATCAGCAGATGCTCGAATGGAGATTTTAGGTGCATATACTTCTGCGTGTGGGGGAGACAGCCAATTAACTAAAGATATCCTTCACTGTATAACTACAGATGAAGCAATAGAACTATTAATACATCAGCCCTTTTATGAGGAAGTATTAGATAAAATTCTTGAAAGAGTATCTTATCATATGAACAGTAAGATATCTAGTTACACTAATATAGGTTTAATTATGTTTACTAATACACACGGTATTTTGAGGATGGATGAGAAAGCTAAACAGATGCTGCATCTATTCAGAGATTAAATAATAGGAAATCTAATATTTAATACCACTAACATATTTTATTCGTACTTATAAAAATGTGAGGTGAAAGATATGTACATTGACGTTATTGGGATAGGTCCTGGAAATCCTGATTATATATTACCTATTGGTATGAAGAAAATTTATGAGGCAGATGTGCTTATTGGAGGCCAAAGAAATTTAGAAGATATAAATGTACTGTATAAAGAGTTAATATATATCAGAAATAACTTGCAAGAAATTATTAACTATATACAAAATAATTATACAAAGAAAAAAATCGCTATTGTAGTATCTGGTGATCCAGGATTTCATAGTATGCTTGCATATCTTAATAAGAATACAAAAGGAATTGATATTGTAGTAACACCGGGGATTAGTTCTTTTACTTATTTCTTTTCAAGATTAGGAATGACCTGGGATGATGCGATTCTTAGCAGTGTTCATGGTGAAAAAAAAGATTACTTACAACTCATAGAAAATAACAATAAGATAGCATTTCTAACAGACACAAAATGTACACCCAAAATTATGGCTCAAGAAATGAAAAAGAAAGGAATAACACATAAAAAAATTTACATTGGTGAAAGGCTTTCCTATACAAATGAAAAGATACATAAGTTAAGTATAGAAGAGGCAGCAAAGTATGAGACAGATCCCTTATGTGTTGTGGTAATTACAAATGAGTGATGAAAGAAGACCAAGCTTTGGTATCCCCGACGAAGAGTTTATCAGAGGAAAAATACCGATGACTAAGGAAGAAATAAGAGTCATAACTTTATCTAAATTACAGATTCAGCAAGATAGTGTAGTTTTAGATATAGGAGCAGGTACCGGTTCAATATCTATAGAATGTTCTTTGATTGCTCGGTTAGGAAAAGTATATGCTGTAGAAGTAGTTGACGAAGGAATTGAACTAATTAAAAAAAATATTGAAAAGTTTGGTGTGAAAAATATTACTCCAATTCATGGAATGGCACCTAAATCTCTTGAAGGGGTTAAAATAGTTGATCGCATAGTAGTAGGTGGAAGCAGGGGAAACATCGTTGAAATCCTTGAATGGGCTAATGATCATCTCTCAAAAGATGGAATTATAGTAGCAAACTTTATAACTATTGAAAATTTATTTTATTTTATCGAAGCTTTGAAAGAAAAAAAATACGAGTATGAATTAACACAAGTAACTATTGCTAAAAGCAAAACTATTAAAGACATAACTATGATGCAAGGTCATAATCCTGTTTTTATTGTAAAAGCACAAAGATAGAAAAAGACTGATAACAGTTATGCACTAGAGAAAGATAGCTGAAAAGTAAAGAGAACGACAAATAATATAATGAAAGAGGTATGATGATATGGGTAAGGTTTATTTTATAGGTGCAGGACCAGGAGATCCTGAGTTAATAACTTTAAAGGGTAAGAGATTAATCGAAATAAGCGATGTGATTATTTATGCTGGTTCTTTAGTAAATCCTGAAGTACTGACATATTGCAAAGAAGGTGCTAAAATTTTCAATAGTGCTAGTATGGATTTAGATGAAGTATTAGCAGTTACTAGAGAAGCTATTAGAGAAGGAAAAGATGTAGCTAGAGTACATACTGGTGATCCTAGTATTTACGGAGCAATAAGAGAACAAATTGATCCTTTAGAAAAAGAAAATATCGAGTGTGAAGTTATACCGGGAGTTAGCTCATTTACTGCTTCTGCTGCAACTATGAAAAAAGAATTTACATTACCAAGTATTTCTCAGACAATAATTTGTACTAGAGTAGAGGGAAGAACTCCAGTTCCTGAAGAAGAGTCACTTGAAAAATTAGCGTCTCATAGAGCTTCAATGGCTATCTTTTTATCTGTTCAAATGATCGATAAAGTTATAGAAAAATTAACAGTACATTATCCAATTAAAACCCCTATTGCTGTAATTCAAAAGGCATCTTGGCCAGATGAAAAAATAGTACTTGGAACTTTAGAGGATATTGTAGAAAAGGTGAAAGCAGAAAATATCACAAAGACTGCTCAAATATTAGTGGGTGACTTTTTAGGAGATGAATATGAACTATCTAAGTTGTATGACAAAAGCTTTACCCATATGTATAGGGAAGGGAAATAATTTTGTGGGCAATTGTAACAGTAACTAAGAACGGAGTAAGTAAAGCTATTCAAGTTAAAGAGATGTGTGATTCTGAATTAAGTATAGACATTTATACAATCGAAAAGTATAAATGTGAAGGTGTACTTGCGCCTACACAGGATTTAAAAGAATTGATTTTACAAGTTTATTCAAAGTATAAGACCATATTATTCATTATGGCTAGTGGTATTGTAGTTAGAATGATTGCACCTTTGATACAATCAAAAATAGTAGATCCAGCTGTACTTGTAATGGATGACAAGGGAGAGAATATTATCAGTCTTTTATCTGGACATGTGGGTGGTGCAAATGAAAAGGCTAAAGTACTTGCAAAGATTATTAGTGCAAGACCTATTATTACTACATCATCAGATGTAAATAATAAAATTGCAGTAGATACATTTGCTATGAGACATAAATTATTTATAACAGATTTTACTTCTGCAAAGGAAGTAACTGCTTTAATTATTAATGAAGAAAAAGTATGTATTATAAATAATAGTGGCATTAATATAAATAAAGAGTGTCTTTGTGAAAATTTAACTATAGATGATTATGAAAATTATAAAAATTATGAAGGTGCAATAATTATTAGTCAAAAAAGTAACTTTGATATTAAGATACCATATGTACATTTAGTTCCTCAGGATATTATTCTGGGAATAGGATGTAGAAAAAATACAAAAACAAGAGATATTATTGAATTTATAAATACTACTATGAAACAAATACAATTGCATATCAAATCTATAAGAGCACTGTCTACTGTAGATGTAAAGCAATATGAAATAGGAATATTAGAGACGAAAGAACACTTTGGTGTAGATTTAGATATTATTTATAGAGATGAAATTGCGCTGCATCAAAATAAATTTAAACAATCATCCTTTGTTATGAAAACAATTGGGGTAGGAAATGTAAGTGAACCCTGTGGTTATATATCATCACGGGAGGGTACGTGTCTTTTAAACAGGACAGTTAATAATGGAATTACATTATCTATTTGGAAAGAAAAAGAGGAGGTACACGTAAATGAATAAATTATATGTAGTTGGGATCGGACCAGGTAATAGAGAAAATATGACTTTATCTGCAGTTAATGCATTAAAGGATAGTAATATTATTATTGGCTACGATACATATATCGATTTAATAAAAGATTTAATAATAGATAAAGAAATTGTAAGTAATGGAATGAGAAAAGAAGTAGATCGTTGCAAGGAAGCTATCGTACTTGCGTCAAAGGGCAATACTGTATCTGTGGTGAGTAGTGGTGATGCAGGTGTATATGGTATGGCAGGTCTAATATTAGAGATTATTAGTAAAGAATATTCACTATCAGAATTTGATGTTCAAGTAATTCCAGGCGTTACTGCTGGCAATTCTAGTGCAGCTATTTTAGGAGCACCGCTTATGCATGATTACGTGACAATTTCTTTATCAGATTGGTTAACTAAGTGGGAAACTATTGAAAATAGACTTCATTGTGCCGGTAAAGGAGATTTTATCGTAGTTCTTTATAATCCGAAAAGCAAATCTAGGACTGAATACATTAAAAAGACGCAAGAGATATTATTAAATTACAAATCTCCTCAAACCCCAGTAGGAATTGTGAAAAGTGCTTTTAGAGATGATCAAAATTCGCAGATTACGACATTAAAACAGATGGTAGACTGTGATATAGATATGTTTTCTACCGTAATTATTGGTAATTCAAATACTTTTGTAGATGGTGAATATATTATCACTCCTAGGGGGTATAGCATTTGAAATTGGTTTTTGCAGGGACAAAAATGGGTAGAGAATTTGTAGAAGAACTACTCCAAAATGGCGAAAAAGTAATAGTGTCAACTGCTACTACTTACGGTGCATCCCTATATAAACCCCATAAGAACTTAACGGTAAATGGTCATAAAATGAATCTTGAAGAGATGAAAAACTATATAGATAGCAATAAAATTGACGAAATAATAGATGTTACTCATCCATATGCTGTTAATGTTACAGAAAATATGATAAAATGTGCAAGAAAACTAAATATACCTTATAGAGTCATTGAACGAGATTCTTTTATAAAAGAAAATAACAGTGATGGTATAACTATTATGAATAATTATGTGGAAGCATGCGACTATTTACTTCAACAAGAAGGAAATATATTATTGGCAATAGGGAGTAATAACTTAGAAACATTTAAAAGTTTGGATCCTAACAGAGTATTAATTCGCGTTTTACCCACATCTCAAGTTTTATTAAAATGTGAGACATTAGGTTATAATCCTAAAAATATTATAGGGATGCAAGGTCCATTTAGTTATGAATTTAATAAGACTTTATATAGTGATTATTGTATAAAATACCTTGTAACTAAAGATAGTGGTAAATCTGGAGGAGTAGTAGAAAAAGTCAAAGCAGCTTTAGATTCTGAAGTAGAAGTTATAATGATTACACGATAGTTTGACTAAAGTATTTATTCAAATGAAGATATAAGTAATATACTAGACGATTTTTCTGGCTTTAGCTAGAAAAATCGGTATTATAAATTATTTATTTTATATATAGTACTTAGATTAAGGATTAATATCTAGGATTATAAATAGGAGGAGTATTACATGATTTTAGAGGATATAACTAGCGCCCTTGGTGAATTAGACGAAGAACTACTCTTTAGATTAATAAACGAATATTTATCTTCAGATCCCTCAGAGGAAAAAGCTAATAAGATAATTAGTTACTGCCAAGAAGGTACTAAAATTGTAGGAGAAAGATACCATATGGGAGAGTATTTTGTTGGTGATTTAATATTTGCTGGAGAGTTATTAACTGAGGTTATAGACATGGTAAAACCTTATTTAATTCACGAATCAAGTGAATATATTGGCAAGATATTACTAGGAACTGTCCACGGAGATTTACATGATATAGGTAAGAATATATTTAAAAGTATGTGCGAAGCAGCAGGGTTTAAAGTTTATGATATTGGAATTGATCAAAAAGAGAGTACATTTGTACAAAAAGTAAGAGAGATTAAACCGGATATTGTTGGTATGAGTGGTATTTTAACAGTAGCAATTGAAGCAATGAAGGAAACTGTCGATGCGCTTAAAGAAGCAGGCCTTCGTGACAACTTAAAGATTATTATCGGTGGAAATCCCGTTAATATAGAAGCATCGAATTATATTGGTGCTGACGCTTTTTCTGTCAATTCAAATGAAGGTGTAAATATATGCATAGATTGGATGAAAGAAAAAAAGCAAATTAAAGATCCATCAAAAAATGTCGAGATATAAATATTTCCTAGGAAAATCTATGTATCGTCATTAAATTTTAAAAAGATATTGTATATCTATAAGATGTATGATAGTATCTAATTAAGTAAATAAAGAAACATGGGAAAACGGTTAAAGTCCGTTGCAGCCCCCGCTACTGTAAGTGCAGACGAAACATCTAAAAAAACCACTGGAATATCTGGGAAGGTAGATGTAAGAATGAAGCACAAGCCAGGATACCATCTGTTTACATATCTTCGGAGGGAAGAAAGATATAACGAATCCCTAATTCCGACGATAAGCGGAATTTTTTTTGTTTACGATAAGACATTATTACCTCCTTTATTATTCGGTGAGAAAACTCCTACTTTCTCACCGTTTAAAATTTATTAGGCAGAAGGTGTATAAATGAATAGGTTTATGATAGCTGGAACGAATAGTGGTGTTGGAAAGACTACTATAAGTATTGGTATAATGGCAGCATTAAGAAAAAGAAAATATAGAGTAGCACCATTTAAGACAGGACCTGACTATATAGATCCTGGTTTTCATAAATATGTTACAGGTAACCCATCATATAATTTAGACAGTTATATTCTAGAAGAAAACCATATAAAGTACTTAGTTAATAATGCTAGTGTGGATAAAGATATAGGGGTAATAGAGGGCGTTATGGGCCTATACGATGGTTTTGGAGTAACCTCAAATATCGGAAGCAGTGCACATATTTCTCTTGTGACACAGACGCCTGTTATTTTAGTAATCGATGCAACAGGCATGTCCAACAGTGCAGCAGCAGTAGTACTAGGATATAAAATGTTAAATCAGAATGTCAATATACAAGGCATAATAGTAAATAGAGTCTCAGGTAAGGAACATTATAAATTGGTGAAAGAAATTATTGAATACCATACGAATATAAAGTGTATTGGCTATATGCCTAAGAATAATGATATTTCTTTGTACAGTAGACATTTAGGTTTAATTCCTGCTGATGAACTGATATATTTAGAAGATAAAATTAATAAGTTGATTGATATTATAGAAGAATGCATTGACGTAGATTTATTGCTAGAAATTTCAAAGCAAGCTAATAAGCTTGAATACAATAATAAAATATACGACAATTTTATAAAAAAACATAGTAAAGATTATAAAAACAAGAAAATTGGTATTGCTTGGGACAAGGCCTTTACTTTTTATTACCAAGCAAATTTAGATATATTAAAGAAACTAGGTGTTCAATTTATTGAATTTAGTCCCTTAGCAGATAAAAAAATCCCAGATAATCTCGATTCAGTGTATATTGGAGGAGGATTTCCAGAAATTTTTTCCAAGGATTTAGAAAGTAACACTGAATTCAAAAATAGTTTAGTTGAATATATGGAAAATGGCGGAAAGTGCTATGGTGAATGCGGTGGTTTCATGTACCTTTCTAAAGGTATCAAAAATTTAGAAGGAGAATATCATGAAATGCTAGGATTTTTGCCAGTAACTTGCGAAATGACTGTAAAACTTCAACGGTTCGGATATATTGAAATGGATGTTGAAGTTGATAATCAAAAATTTACTACTAGAGCACATGAATTTCATCATTCTAAATTAATAAATGTAGATTCTAATATAGATTATAAGTACAAAATTAAAAAGTATAGAGATAAAAAAATTCTTCGTCAATGGGAATGTGGTATACAAAAGCAAAATACTATAGCAGGATATCCTCATTTGTATTTTTTGAGCAATTTAGAATTAATGACGAAACTTCTTTAAAAATATTTTAAAGATAATTTATACTTATAGAAAAGAGGAAATAACATGCCTAATTATATACATGGTGGTAATGTTTGGGCGGATGGGGCTCCTGAACAATGGATAGACTTTTCTGCTAACTTAAATCCAAAGGGAATACCTGAAGTAATGATAAACAGTATAAAAAATAATCTTGATAAAATTGTATACTATCCTGAAGTAGATATGGAACTGCCAAGCTTAAATATTGCTAGCTACCTAGGAGTACCCTCTGAGCAAATACTACCTACTAGTGGTGGTATCGGAGCTCTTTCTTTAATTAGCGAAGGATTAGTATCACCTAAGATAGCTATATTACAGCCAGGATTTGTAGAGTATTTAAGATTGGCAAAAAATAAAAAATCAGAAGTAGTACATATTCCGATTATTAATGAACAAGGCAAAGTTTTTTATCCAGAAGACAAAATAATAAATGCATTAGATGAAAAGACTATGCTTTTCATTTGCAACCCATCAAATCCTATAGGTACAACTATACCTAGAGACTCAATGTTATCTATTATAGATTGTGCACAACAAAAAGGTGCTACTGTAGTAGTGGATGAAGCTTTTATAGAATATTCACAAGAAGATAGTGTTAAAGACCTTGTTGAAAAATATCCTTGTTTAGTTATTGCAGGATCTTTAACAAAGATTTTTGCTATACCAGGTATTAGGCTAGGATATATATGCGCAAATGCAAATTTAATTGAGGAACTAAAACAAAGACAAACTCCATGGAGTTTATCTTCTTTTGCTTGCGACGTTACAAATGTATTGGGAAGCACAAAAGAATATGTGGAAGATTCCATTAAAGAGAATAAGATTCAGAGACAATTTTTAACCTATGAATTAGAGAGTCTAGGTGTATCTGTATTTGACTCTAAAGCAAATTTCTTGTTATGTGACCTTAGACAAAAGAAAATAAAAACTGAAGAATTACAGAAGTCTTTACTAAAACATAAAATATTAATTCGCAATTGTTCTAATTATATATTTTTAGATGACTACTATACTAGAATTGCAGTGAAAAGTAAAGAGGATAATGAATATCTAATATATTATATGAAAAAATATTTAGGCAAATAGGAGAGAGTATGGAGTATTATTTAATAGCTTTTATTATTGATTTAATTGTTGGAGATCCTCATTTTTTACCACATCCTATAAAGTTCATTGGAAATTACATAAATTTAATAGAAAAAGTAACAAGAAAGATTGCTAAAACTTCATTTGCATTAAAAATAGCAGGAGTTTTTTTGCTGTGTAGTACTATACTTGTGTCAATGGCAATAGTATACATACCGTTACAAATATTAAAATATTTTGGCGCTAATTACTATATAGTGGGAGTGATTTATTTCTCCTATTCAATACTATCGACTAAGTGTTTAAAAGATGAGGCTCTTAAAGTGAAGGAAGCATTAGAAGTGAGTCTTGAAGCTGCTAGAAAACAAGTGGCGTTTATTGTAGGTAGGGATACAAATGAATTAAAAAAAGATGAGATTATAAAGGCTACTATTGAAACTGTTGCAGAAAATACTACTGATGGGATAATAGCACCGCTTTTGTTTTTATTTCTAGGAGGCCCAATACTCGCTATGGCATATAAAGGAGTGAGTACTTTAGATTCTATGGTAGGATATAAAAATGATAAGTATATAGACTATGGATGGGCGTCAGCTAAAATGGATGATATATTGAATTTTATTCCTGCAAGAATAGCTGGTTTTGTAATGGTATTTGCTTCTTTTATAGTAAATTTAGATATAAGAGCTTCTTTAAAGATATTATTACGGGATAATAACAAGCATGCAAGTCCAAATTCAGCGTGGACAGAAGCAGCAGCAGCAGGTGCACTTAATATACAGTTAGGTGGAACTCATACTTACTCTGGAAAAGAAATATACAAGCCTACAATAGGTGATGAATATAAATCAGTTGACATTGCAGATATCTTAGAAATGAATCGGCTGATGATTTCTACATCCTGTTTATTTATGATATTTAGTTGGTTAATGCATATGTTAATAAGTTATAGTAATATTATAAGTTGAGAAAGCACTTATTTATATGAAATTGCTGACCTTCTTTATTTGATACTATATATATGATAAAAGATTTAGTGAGTTTAACTATATTCTTTATTACTTTATGGTAAACTTTGCTATTCAGAGAATGTGTGGTAAAATAATATCAATGATAAAGATTTTAAATTGAAGCTGTCATTGAATACAACTTTTAAAAAGTTAATATTAGGGTATAAATAATAATAATACTTTAGGGAGGTATATAGATGAATTATAAAGAACTGATTGAACAGTCAAAATCAACTAGAGATTTTAAAGATAAAGAGGTACCTCAAAAAATAATTGAACAAGTGTCAGAATATAGTAGTGATTCTACAACTATTTTTCCAGATCAAAAAATCCAAATGAAACTACTTCAAGATGGCCATGAAGTCTATCATGCTTTAGAGGGAATGGCAGGATTTAATGGAATCATGATTAAAGCTCCTCAGTATATATTATTTTCAACAGACAATACAAAAGATCACCAGATAAATGTGGGATACTATGTACAAAATATGATTTTAAAGTTAGAAGATTTAGGAATAGATTCCTGTTGGATAGCTATTCCAGAAGATGGTGAGATCATTAAATTAGCATTAAATATAGCGGATGATAAAGAAGCGGCAGCTTTAATAGCTATAGGATATGATAACAATCAAGTGAAAGTGATTAATAGGTTTCACTTTGGTGAGAACTACTCTAAGACAGATATGAAAGTGGTAGAAAATAATGTTGCTACAAGACTTACTATGGATAAAATTGTATACTTAGACTCTTGGGGAAACAATATGTCTGTAGATAGATTGATTGAAATGAAAATGAATGATATATTTCATTATGCAGTTATGGCTCCTTCTACTTATAACAGACAACCGTGGAGGTTTATACTTAAAGGCGATCATTTGTATTTGGCAATTAGACGTGATCCTGGTGTAAATGATGAATTAGATTTATTAGATGCAGGTATTATTATGCTATATGTTGAACTGATGATGAGGGATGCTAATATTACTGGAAAATGGCATGTAGTGACTGATACAAAAATGGATGGGATACCTCAAAATTATCGTTATATTGGATTTTATTCCCATTAAAGTTTAAAACAAGGATATACCGAAGGGGTGATGTTGGTATGAAAAATGACATTTTAGAATGGGCAAAACAAATACAAAGTTACTGTAAAACTGGATTATATTATGTTGAAAATGAATATGAAATTGATAGATACAATCAAATAATGGAAGCAAGTGTAAATATTATATCTTTGATATGTGATAAAGAACCTGAAAAAATTAGTTTGTCATTAAGTGCAGACGACCTTTATATAACACCTAAGGTTGATTTAAGAATAGTTGTATTTAATGATAAAGGAGAATTTTTGTTTGTCAAAGAAAAGGTAGATAATCTTTGGACCTTACCAGGTGGTTTTTGTGATGTTGGTTTTTCACCCTCTGAAGTTGCAGTAAAAGAAACTTGGGAAGAAGCAGGTATCGAAGTAGAACCTGTTAAATTACTAGGAGTATTAGATAAAAAGCACTACAATCATCCTAGAAATATTTACTATTTATATACCATTTTCCTTTTGTGCAAAAAAATAGGTGGGATAGAAAAACCAGGGATGGAGACACTTGCAGTTGAGTACTTTTCTCTAGACAATTTGCCACCTTTATCAACTCCAAGAATTACTAAAGAACAGTTAGAGATGATGCATGGATTTTATACAGGTAAGCAGACAGAAGCTTTCTTTGATTAAGTTATTAAGAGAAAGTTAATATTAATTATTAAGTAAAACGAATAATAGTTTATAAAACTAAAGTTCGTTTTTTTAATATGTTTCTTTTTAAAGGAAAAAATATTATAATGATTAATATGGTAGGTATTCACACTAGCAGATTGGCAACTTACTTCTTACTTCTCAAGGGAACAAGTGCAATGACCGAGACCCCAAAGGGTTTGAGGATATTCAATTAGCAAACATAGTTTGCATCAGGTTACTAAAGGCTTTAAATATAGAAATTAAAGTATTCTTGATTAATATAGATAGGAGTATAGATATGGAAAATAAGAGCAAAGTAGTAGCGAAAATTCAGGATGTTGAATATACTCTACTTGGAACTATAGATCAGAAACATATAGATGAAATTAGTAAAATGGTTGATGATATGATGTCAATTGTTAAAAAATCGAACCCTTTAATGAATAGGAGTATGGTACTTATACTCAGTTGTATTAACTTTTGTGATGAGATAATTAAATTAAATAGTAGAAATGAAAAATTAGAACAAAAACTCGAGAGTATAGAAGATGTAAATGATTTAAAAGAACAATTGACTACTTACAAAGAGTATAATAAACAAAATAATGACGTAAATAGTGAGATGAAAAAAGAAAGAGATACACTAAAAAAAGAACTCATTAAGTCGAAAGATCTTATCGAACAATACAATAAAAAAAATAGACAATACAAGTTTGATATAGAAGAGAGCAGAAAAACTATATTAGATTTACAAAATCAACTCTTTGAAAGCCAAATAGAATTAGTGAAAGCTAATAAACAGTGAAGTAAGTTTCTCTTTATTCTGTAACACATTAATCTCCTAAACATATAATATTGTAGAAAATTTAAAAGGAGGTTAACTACATGGAAGACGCAAGAATAGAAGGAATAGGTGGCGGTGGTTTTAAAAAATACGAGGTCGATTGTTTAAAAGTAAAAAAGGTCTATTTTTCTTGTCAGTTAAGAGAATGTATAGAAGACCAATTATTTGACTTAGATTATCCAACAGGTAATAGTTGCGATTATAAGTTTGTAAGATGCGAATTTGGTGATGCAAGTATAGAGCCAATAAAACATGTGCCGCTATTTACAGAAGTAGATGAATATTATGCGAAACTAAGAGGGGTAGTTGCTGTACCTATATACGTTGTAGTTAGACGTAAATGTGATGGAGAAATATTTAAATTAGCTGCACATCCTATAATCGATGGGTGTGAACAAAAAGATAATAAAGTAAGATTCCCAATTGATGTTATAGTATATGCTCCAGCTAATTTTTTAAGACAAGGAAGATTTATTGCTGATGCAGAATCATTAGCAGAGTGCGATCATAATCTTGTAAGGTTCATAGGTAGTGATAACATAGAATTGAGTATAGGATTCTTTATAATTATAAAAGTGCTATCAGAAGTACAATTAAAGATTCCTACATTTGGCTTTTGTGAAATTCCAGAACCGTGTGACGAAGTAGCTCCTATTAGCGACGTATTTTGTGAATTGTTCTTAAATGAAGAATTAACACCATTCCCACAAGATTTCTTTCCACCACAAAGACACCAAGTTGAAGATATAGAAGATATTACTTGCCCACCTAAAAAACCCAAAAGATGTTAATTCAAAAAAAGGCTGATAACCAGCCTTTTTTATTTGGGTAAGAGAGTGTTACTATTCTACTCAATAAAAAAGAATGGGTTATGTACTCTACTATAGTATTAAATTACCTTGACAATTATAATAGGCCTATGTTAATATTTACTTAAATTCCGACCGAAATAGTAGGGAATGATAGGAGTGAGAAAGTGAGATTATCTACAAAGGGAAGATACGGTGTTTCTGCCATGTACGAATTATCCACTTATTACGATGAAAGGTCTGTTTCATTAAAAGAAATTGCACAAAAACAAGAGTATTCAATGGCTTACTTAGAACAGTTGTTTTCAACTTTAAAAAAAGAAAGGCTCATAACTAGTCAAAGAGGAGCAAAAGGTGGATACAAGCTAGCAAAGCCTCCAGAGAAGATTACTGTAGGTGATATTATGAGAGCATTAGAAGGACCTATTGAATTATCGGAATGTGTAGGTGGTAGTGAAGATTATAAATGTAATAAATCATCAATATGCGTTACTAAGGATATATGGAAAGAGGTTAATGATAGCATAAACACTGTTATTGACAATATAACACTAAAAGATTTATTAGATAAATACAAATCGGACTAAAAGGAGTAAGGAGATAATGAAAAGAGTTTATTTTGATTATGCTGCTACAACACCATTAGATAAAGAAGTTTTAGAAAAAATGATTCCTTATTTTAGTGAAAAGTTTGGAAATCCTTCTAGCATCTACTCCGAAGGTAGAGAAGCTAGAAAGGTGATAGATGAAGCGAGACAGAAGGTTGCCAATTCTATTAATGCTAATGCCAATGAAATTTTCTTTACTGGTGGCGGTACGGAAGCAGATAACTGGGCACTAAAAGGAGTTGCTTTTGCTAATAAAAATAAAGGAAATCACATTATTACAACTGTTATAGAGCATCATGCAGTATTACACACTTGTGAATATCTGGAGAAGCATGGTTTTGAAGTTACTTATTTAAAAGTAGATGAATATGGGCTTATAGATATTGAAGAGCTAAAGACATTGATTAAAGACACAACTATTTTAATTAGCATAATGTTTGCAAACAACGAGATTGGAACAGTACAACCTATAAAAGAGATTGGACAGATAGCAAAGGAAAAAAATATTTACTTTCATACAGATGCAGTACAAGCTTTAGGAAATGTCCCTATTGATGTGAGAGATTTAAAAG
Source organism: Alkalibaculum sporogenes (assembly GCF_009362815.1). Lineage (GTDB taxonomy): Bacteria > Bacillota > Clostridia > Eubacteriales > Alkalibacteraceae > Alkalibaculum_A > Alkalibaculum_A sporogenes. The sequence goes on from NZ_WHNX01000016.1 coordinate 26,894, forward strand.
TAGACTTGCTTTCAATATCAGCACATAAAATATATGGTCCTAAAGGCATTGGTGCTCTATACGTAAGAAAAGGTGTTAAAGTTGATAATTTAGTTCACGGAGGTGCACAAGAGAGGAAAAAAAGAGCTGGAACAGAGAACACACCAGCTGTAGTAGGATTTGGAGAAGCCTGTTACTTAGCAGTTACGGATTTATTAAAACGAAATCAAAAGACAGAGGAACTTAGAGATTACCTTATAAAAAGTATATTATCTACTGTTCCAAATGTTCAACTAAATGGGCATCCAACCAAGAGGCTACCTGGAAATGCGAATATTAGTTTTGAATTCATAGAAGGTGAGTCATTATTACTTAGTTTAGACTTAGTAGGAATTTCAGCTTCAAGTGGTTCAGCATGTACATCTGGTTCTCTAGATCCATCCCATGTATTATTGGCTATTGGCTTGATTCATGAGATTGCCCATGGTTCACTTAGGGTTACATTGGGTAAGAATACTAACAAAGAAGAAATTGACTATCTCTTAGAGCAATTACCACCAATAGTACAAAGACTTAGAGATATGTCACCACTATATATCCAAGGGGGTAAATAATATGTATACAGATAAAGTAATGGAATATTTTCAAAATCCTAAAAATGTTGGAGAAATTAAAGCAGCAGATGGTGTAGGCGAAGTCGGTAGCCCCGCATGTGGAGACATAATGAGGATGTACTTAGAAATAGAAGATAATATTATTAAAGACGTAAAATTTAAGACTTTCGGATGTGGTGCGGCCGTTGCAACTAGTAGTATGGCTACCGAAATGATTAAAGGAAAAACTATAGAAGAAGCTGAAAAAATAACAAATAAAATGGTTGTCAGTGAATTAGGAGGTCTGCCACAAGAAAAAATACACTGTTCTGTATTGGCAGAGCAAGCTATCAGAGCAGCAATAAAAGATTATAAATCTAAGCAAGAGAATAATTAAATATAAGGACTGGTACGTGCATGCCAGTCCTTATATTTAGTAATAAAATAAATAATGAATGATTTGAATATATAATAATATTATATATTGAAGTGCATTAACCAGAGGAGAATTTATGGAATTAGATCGTAGGCGTATTAATTTGTTTTTTGATGTAGCAGTATTTCTAGTTATATTTTTATTTTTAGTATTAATTCGTAGAAATATTATTAATGTAATTAGCCCATTTATATTTGCTTTAGTAGTAGCTTATTTGCTAGATCCTTTGGTACGGTTTATTGAAAAAAAAGGTGTAAAAAATAGGGCATTATCTATACTCTTAGTTTTTATAATAATAATAGGGCTGATAATAGGACTTTTTATGACAGTTATACCAAATATAACAAAAGACGTAAGTGTATTAATTGCTGATATACCTAATATCATAAATTCAGTAGAACATTTTATTAATAATTTTAGAGAAGGAAATACTGTTTTTCAATCAGTTGATTTTTCTAATTATATTGATATAGATAATGAGTTGGCAAATTTGTCTGATGGACTTATATCTGTACTAGGTGCAATGTCAACAAAGCTTATTGCTGGAACTGGAAAATTAGTAGACATTATCATGGTTCCTATTATTACTTTTTACTATCTAAAAGATAAAGAGGATTTTGTATCACTGGGTTCTAAAATAATTCCAAGAAAATTTAAGACAAAGTTAAAAGCAATATTAAGTGATATCGATGTAGTCCTTGGTGGATTCATACGTGGACAGTTATTAATAGCGTTATTTGTTGGAATATTGACGGGAATAGCATGTAGAATTATTGGATTACCTTATTCTATAACAATAGGAATGATAGCAGGCTTGACTAATGTAATTCCTTATTTTGGACCGTGGATCGGTGGTATATTTCCTATCATATTGGCTCTGATTACAAATCCGGTATTAATATTATGGACACTTGTAGCAATTATAATTATACAACAGATTGAATCAACTTTTTTATCACCACAAATCATGTCTCATAGTGTAGGGCTCCATCCTATTGCAGTTATATTTTCAATTCTCTTATTTGGGAATATATTTGGAGTTATAGGAATGATTATTGGAGTTCCTATAGCAGGAACTATAAAGGTTTTAATAAAATATGTTATTGAATTTAGAGAAGAGCAAAGTGTGGATTGACAAATTAAGATGAGTTTATTATAATTTTCATTATAATGATATATATGATAAAGACGATGATTGAAACGAGTACTTTTAACTATCATAATAGAGAAAAAATCCTAGGCTGGAAGATTTTTGCAATGTTAAAGGGAAGCTATTCATGAGTTTAAGGTGAAAGCCGATACGTTAAAGACGTTACCTATAAAGAGATAATCCTAGATTAAATGAGGGTGGTACCGCGACTTCTTTTCGCCCCTTAATATAATCGGGATTTTTTTGATACTGTGAAGGGCACTACAATAAAATGATAACATTAGAAGAGGTTTAAAAAAATTAATAACTCGCTTTTGCAGCGTTGTTTATAACTAATCGAAAGGTGAATATTATATGAAAAAACTTGGTTTAAATGATATACGTGAAATGTATTTAAAATTTTTTGAAGAAAAAGAACATCTGAGACTTCAAAGTGCTCCGTTAGTACCTATAAATGATAATAGCTTATTACTTATTAACTCTGGAATGGCTCCTTTAAAGCCATACTTCACTGGTGATGAGATACCTCCTAGAAAAAGAGTTACAACATGTCAAAAGTGTATTAGAACTCCTGACATTGAAAATGTCGGTAAAACAGCAAGACATGGAACATTTTTTGAAATGTTAGGAAACTTTTCATTTGGAGATTATTTTAAAGAGCAAGCAATACCATGGGGATGGGAGTTTGTGACAGTGGTAATGGAAATACCTGTGGAGAAATTATACGTCTCTATTTATGAGGAAGATGATGAATCTTTTGAAATATGGAATAAAAAAGTTGGAGTTTCTGATGATAGAATTGTTAGGTTAGGTAAAAAAGACAATTTCTGGGAGCATGGGCTTGGTCCATGTGGTCCATGTTCTGAAATTTACTATGATAGAGGACCTAGATACGGCTGTGATAAGGCAGATTGTTCCGTAGGTTGTGAATGTGATAGATATATCGAGTTTTGGAATCTGGTCTTTACACAGTTTGACAAAGATGCGCAAGGAAACTATAATAATTTGCTAAATCCAAATATTGATACAGGTATGGGCCTTGAAAGAATGGCGACTATTATGCAAGGTGTAAATACCATTTTTGAGGTAGATACTATTAAGCATGTCTTAGATAAAATATGTAGTTTATCAAGGGTGTCATATGGGGAAGACACAAAAATAGATGTATCTGTAAGAGTTATTACGGATCATATTAGAAGTGTTTCATTTATGGTAGGTGATGGTGTACTACCAAGTAATGAAGGCAGAGGATACGTTCTTAGACGACTTTTGAGAAGAGCTGCTCGACATGGAAAAATTCTAGGAATAGAAGGATTGTTTTTACACAATCTAGCTAAAGAAGTAGAAAAGGTATCTGGTAAGGCTTATCCTGAATTAACAGAAAAACTTGACTACATTATGAAAGTAATTCGAATTGAAGAGGAAAAGTTTCAAGAAACAATTGACCAAGGTCTTATTCTTTTAGAGGATGAGATAAAACAATTGAAATCAAAAGGTTTGGAAGTTCTATCTGGTAAAAGTGCATTTAAATTATACGATACTTTTGGTTTTCCTCTTGACTTAACTAAAGATATATTAGAGGAAGTAGGTCTAAAAGTCAACGAAAGTATATTTGCTGAAGAAATGAAGAAACAAAAAGAAAGAGCTAGAAGTGCGCGATCAAGCAAGGATATCAGTACATGGAGCGAGGATCCTTTTGAATTTTTAGATGGAAATACATTAACTAAATTTGTGGGCTACGATACTCTAGATAATGAAAGTATTATTATAGGTATAGTTAGGAATGGCTCTGCAGTTCAAGAAGCTGTTGCAGGAGAAGAAATATTGCTATTATTAGAAGAGACGCCGTTTTATGCGGAAAGTGGTGGACAAACTGGTGATATAGGTCAAATTATTTCGGAAACAGGAATTGTGAAAATTTCTGACTGTAAAAAAGGGAGTTTAGGTAGGCATATTCATTATGGAACAGTAGTCAAAGGTAGGATAAACACTAACCAAATAACTTCTAATCTAGTTGATAAAGATAGACGCATAGCCATAGCAAGAAATCATACAACAACTCATATACTCCATAAAGCACTTAGAGATGTTTTAGGAGATCACGTTTCTCAAGCTGGTTCATTAGTAAATGAAAAGCGACTACGTTTTGACTTTAATCATTTTGAAAAATTAACAAAAGAGGAATTGTATGAAGTTGAGATGAAAGTAAATCAAATTATCTCTAATTCGCCAATTATAACAGTATTTGAAACGGATATCCAAGCGGCGAAAGAACATGGGGCTACAGCTTTATTTGGAGAAAAGTATGGTGAGATTGTGAGAGTTGTAAAAGTTGGGCAATATAGTACAGAACTATGTGGTGGAACGCATTTGAACAACGCTAGCCAAGCAGGCATGTTTAAGATAGTAAGTGAGTCAGGAATTGCTTCTGGAGTTAGAAGGATAGAAGCTGTTACTGGAATTAATTCATATAATTATGTCAATAATATTGAAGAAGACTTAAAAACAATATCAACACTGTTTAAGACAAAGCCAGATAATGTACAGCAAAAGGTTGAAGATACTCTAGTGAAATTAAAAGCATTAGAAAAAGAGAATGAACTTTTGCGTCAAAAATTAAATAGTGATTCAATAGGAGATTATACTGAAAATTGTAAAAAAATTAATGGAATCCCTACGGTGATTCAAGTAGTTGAGCAGTTGCCAATGGATGACTTAAGAGATTTAGCCGACAAAATTCGCGATAAATTACAAGCTGGCATCGTATTATTAGGTTCAGTAAATGTTGATAAGGTAAATTTTGTAGCCATGGGGACGAAAGATGTAGTTGAAAAAGGATTCCACGCTGGAAAACTTATTAAAGAGGTTGCAAAAGTTGCTGGAGGAGGAGGTGGAGGACGACCAGATATGGCTCAAGCAGGTGGTAAGAATCCAACTAAATTACAAGAAGCATTGGAAATAGCAAAAGAAATAATTGAAAAACAAATATCTTAGATATAATGTCGGTATCATATATTGAAGTATTTATGAAAAAAACTGTTAGTATTTTTATTGATAATAATAAACTAATATAAGCTCAAAAACAGATGCTATAAAAATAACTTGAGTTTTTTAATTTTTATGTTTTAAACTTGTGGTATAATATAACTATAATTATGTATTTTCTTAAGGAGGAGCATGTATATGGATAACAATAAGGATTTTACAGTAAAATTTCAAATCGAAAAGGATAGATCAGAAGAAATTAAAGAGATAGTTAAGAATGTATATACAGCTCTTGCTGACAAAGGATATAAACCGGTGGAACAATTAGTAGGATATATTATGTCAGGTGACCCTACTTATATAACAGGGCATATGAATGCGAGAAATCTAATAAAAAAAATAGATAGAGATGAATTGTTAGAAGAATTAGTAAAGAATTATTTTGAAAATCTAAAGTAGATATAAATAGTCTTAAATTTAGATATCATTATTAAACGGATAATAAATGAATGGTATAATTACTGTATTATTTCACAATGGATTAAAGCCTAAAACTGCTGTAAGACGCAGTGTATCTGCTAGGAGTTAACACCCGTTTATCTCTTTTATGAAACAAACTAAAAAAAGTGGGTGGTCTTACTCATAGTAGCAAGATATGAGACCCTAAGAGGGTCTTTCATCATGTTAGGAGGATAATTTGATTTATAATTTACTTGGTACTACAGGGTTAAAAGTATCTAAAATTTGCTTTGGAAGCCTTACACTAGGACCACTTCAAAAAAATGTGACTCCTGAAGAAGGCGGAAAGATCATAGCTTATGCAATGGAGCATGGCGTAAATTTTATAGATACTGCTAATTTGTATCATAATTATCCTCACATTAAAAATGCTGCAAAATATTGTGAAAGAGAGTTAATTATATCTACAAAGTCATACGATTATAATGAAATAGGTGCTAAGATGAGTTTAACTAAAGCACAAAAGGAACTGAATAGGGATGTTATTGATATATTCATGTTACACGAGCAAGAGAGTATTCATACTATTAGAGGTCATTGGGAAGCAATTAATTTTCTAATAAAAGAGAAAAAAAAAGGAAATATAAGGGCTTTAGGTATTTCTACTCATCGTATTGAAGGAGTATATGGTGCATGTGAAATTGATGATTTAGAAGTAATTCATCCTATTATTAATTATAAAGGTTTAGGTATAGAAGACGGTTCTTTAGAAGATATGGAAAAGGCTATTGCTTGTGCAAAGTCAAAAGGTAAAGGTATTTATGGTATGAAAATATTTGGTGGTGGAAATCTAATTAATAATGTTGACGAGTGTTTTAATTACATTAATAATTTAAATATTTTAGATTCAATAGCTATTGGTATGCAGACAAAATCAGAAGTTGATTATAATATAAATAAAGTGCTAGGCAGAAAAATAGATGTAAATCTGGCTAATGAAGTAAAAAACAAGAAAAGAAGGCTTCTGATAGATAGCTGGTGTAATGGTTGTGGCAGTTGTCAGATAAAGTGTCATCAAAATGCTATAAAACTAATAGATAATAAAGCAATAGTAGAGGAAGAAAAATGTATTACATGTGGTTACTGTGGAGCTTATTGCCCACAATTTTGTATAAAGGTAGTGTAACATGAAAGATAGAATACTAAGCTTAGATGTAGGGAATAAGTACATAGGGATTGCAGTATCAGATCAACTTAGAATTACTGCTCAAGGAGTGACAACGTTAATTAGAAAAAATTTAGATGAAGATTTATTAAGTATTAAAAATCTAGTTGAAGAATATGATGCTAAGGAAATAGTAATAGGATTACCTAAAAACATGAATGGAACAATTGGCATCCAAGGTAATAAAACTATCAATTTTGGGAATTATCTAAATAAGAGATTAGATTGTGAGATTATATATTGGGATGAACGTCTCACTTCTAAATTAGCAGAGAATTTATTAATTGAAGCAAATGTGAGAAGAGAAAAAAGAAAAAACATAATCGACAAGCTTGCGGCACAAGCTATACTGCAAAGCTATATAGATTCATTATAAAAAGGAGGAATTTAAATGCAAGAAAATGAGAATACAATAATACTATTAGATGAGGAAGGTAATGAGGTAGAATTAGAACTAATAATAACAATGGAAAAAGAAGGAACTGAATATGCGCTATTAAAAAATCTAGAAGATGAAAGTGACGATATGTTTGCTTTTAGGATAGATGAGGATGGAGAAGGTGACATACTTACTCCTATAGAAGACGATGATGAAATAGAAATGATACAAGAAATGTACAATGAAATAATAAAAGAAGACTAACAAGAAAACTGTAATAGACATAAAATAATAAGCAACTGCTTGACAAAGATTACTTATCATTATAATATGATAAGTGATAACAACTATTAATTGATAAGTGGTGATAAAAATGTCTACAACACTTGAAAGACTAATTTTTTTAATGAAAAACAAGGGGTATAAGTTAACTCCTCAAAGAAGATATATTCTAGATGCTGTAATGGAGAATAACGAGAGCCATTTAAGCATAGATGAAATATACACTGTAGTTAAACAAACTTGTCCTGAAATTGGCATTGCTACAATTTACAGGACAGTACAAATGTTAGAAGAGATAGGTGTTTTAACGAAACATCATTTTGATGATGGCTGTTCTAGGTACGAACTAGCCGACGATAGTAAAAGACATAATCATCATCATTTAGTTTGCGTTATTTGCGGAAAGGTTATTGAAATACAAGATAATTATTTTGATGAGCTCGAGCAACATATAGAGAAAGACAAAAATTTTACCATTACTAATCACACTGTAACATTTTATGGAAAATGTGAAATTTGCAAGTGAAAGACGGTACGGAAGAGATTGAAAGGAGAATAATATTGACAACGAAAAAAAGTAAATTAAAAGTTATCCCATTAGGTGGGCTTGGAGAGGTGGGCAAGAACATAACTCTATTTGAATATAAAAAGGATATTGTTATTGTTGACTGCGGAATAGCGTTTCCAGATGAGAGTATGTTCGGAATCGACATAGTGCTTCCAGATTACACCTATTTAGTTAATAATAAGGATAGAGTAAAAGCTATAGTTCTTACTCATGGACATGAGGATCATATAGGTGGAATTCCATACTTATTAAAAGAATTGAATGTACCAATTTATGGGACAAAGCTCACTATAGGACTAGTGGAAAATAAGTTAAATGAGCACAAATTATTAGATACCACTGAAAGAATAGTAGTAAAACCAAAAGATGTAGTAAAGATAGGTGGATTTGAAATAGAATTCATACGCACGAATCATAGTATTGCAGATAGTGTAGCATTATTTATAAAATGTGAAGCTGCTAAAGTTCTCCATACAGGCGACTTTAAAATAGATTATAATCCAATAGACGACGAAGTAATAGATCTTAAAAGATTTGCTGAGTTAGGTACTGAAGGTGTAGATCTATTAATGGCAGATAGTACAAATGTAGAACTTCCAGGATATACGCTATCTGAAAGTTCTGTTGGAAAAACATTTATGGAACTATTTAATGGTGTGAAAAGTAGAATTCTCGTTGCAAGTTTTGCATCAAGTGTACATCGTGTTCAACAGATTGCAGATGCTGCTATAGCCCACAATCGAAAAATTGCTCTTAGTGGACGTAGTATGATTAATGTATCAAATACAGCATTAGAATTAGGTTATCTTCATATTCCACAAGACGCTTTAGTAGATATTAGGGACATTAACAAATATGATCCAAGTGAGATAGTAGTAATATCTACAGGTAGTCAAGGAGAACCTTTAGCTGCTTTAAGTAGAATGGCAGCAGGAGAGTATCGTCAACTATCTATTAATGCAGGAGACTTAGTCATTATATCTGCTTCTCCAATACCAGGAAATGAAAAGATGATTAATAGAGTTATTAATAATTTGTACAAACTAGGTGCAAATGTTATCTACGAAAAACTTGCTGATATACATGTTTCAGGTCATGCAAAGCAGGAAGAATTAAAACTAGTTCATACTCTAGTGAAGCCTAAGAATTTTGTGCCAGTACATGGAGAATACAGAATGTTAATGCATCATGCCAAACTTGCTCAGGAACTAGGAATGTGCGAGGAAAATACCATAGTAGCTGAAAATGGCGGTGTAATTGAAGTAGATGAGACTGGTTGTAAAGTTATTGGGAAAGTTCCTTCAGGAATTACATTAGTAGATGGTCTAGGAATCGGAGATGTTGGAAACATAGTACTTCGTGATAGAAAACATCTTTCAGAAGATGGTTTGTTCATAGTCGTAGTAACACTTAGCAAGGGAAAAACTGTTGCTGGACCTGATGTAATTTCAAGAGGATTTGTATATGTACGAGAATCTGAGGAGCTAATAAATAATGCAAGACGTGTGGTAAAAGAAGCTCTTTCTAGATGTGAAGAAAAAAATATTTATGAATGGAATAAAATAAAAGGTGAGATAAAGGAAAGTTTAGATCAGTTCTTATTTGAGAAGACAAAACGTAAACCAATGATATTACCAATACTAATGGAAGTGTAATAACGCTCTAATTTTAAATGCATAGCAGTAAAAAATGAGAATTCCTTTGAATGTGAGATATTATCTCTAATGATAGTATTACTCTTAAAATTCAAAGGAGTTCTATAATATGCAAGACAAATAAGTCGTACACTACAAAATGCAAGTCGGAGGATTTCCATGAATAAAAAGAAGATGATGAAGGTGGCTATAGTCACCCTATTGTTGTTTGTTTCTATATTTATAGCATTAACGATATACTATACTGCTAGTTTAAAGCCCTTAGAAAAGAATGGTAAAGAAAAGTTGGTGGAGATTCCATCTGGATATGGACTGAATAGTATTAGCGATCTTTTAGAAAATTCTAAAATTATAAGAAGTAGTACAATCTTCAAGGTTCGTGTTAAGTTAAAAGACGTAGGCAATCAGTTGAAAGCAGGAAAATACTTGCTGAGTGCAAACTATTCTGTAGATGAGATTATAGATATTATTGCTCAAGGAAAAGTTGTCAATGAAAGTACTGCATTTACAATACCTGAGGGATGGAAGCTAGATCAAATTGCACAAGAATTAGAAAAACAACAACTAGTACAGGATAAAGATGATTTCATTAAAGAAGCAAGCAAAATAGAAAAGTATCAAGAAAGCTACAAATTTTTGTCTACTATAAAGGATGCTCCAGAAAGAACCTTGGAAGGATATCTATTCCCAGATACATACTTTATTGACAAAGAAGAAAATACACAAGATATTGTTAAAAAGATGCTGGCAAGATTTGGAGAAGTCTTTACAGAAGAATACATAAATCAAGCAAAGTCAATTGATATGACAATAGATGATATTGTGATACTTTCATCTATAGTGGAGCAAGAAACAAAATACGATATAGATAGGCCTGGAGTTGCAGGAGTTTTTTATAATCGCATAGATATAAATATGCCACTTCAATCTGATGTAACAGTATTGTATGCATTAGGAGTACACAAAGAGCAAGTATTATATAAGGACTTAGAAGTGGATTCAAGATACAATACATACAAGTATACTGGTTTGCCAGTAGGGCCAATAGGGTCATTTGGTATATCTTCTTTAAAAGCAACTTTATATCCTGAAGAAAATGAATACTATTATTTTATAGCAAAACCGGATGGTTACTGTGTATTTAATAAAACTCTTGGAGAACATAATGTTGATGTAAACAAGTATTTACGATAGCATATGTGATAGTATTCTATAACTCATTTATAATGATGTATCAGTAGTTAGGGGTAGAAAAAATTGGGGACAATTACTCAAGATTATATTGAAAATTATATTAGAAATCTTATTATAGAAGAAGATTCATTTGTACAAAAGCTTGAACTCTATTCATTAGAGCATAATGTTCCAATCATCCATCCAGAAGTAAAGCAGTTCTTATCAGTAATTATAAAGTCCAGTGGTATTAAGTCGATATTAGAAGTTGGTACTGCCATAGGGTATTCGTCTATTGTTTTCTGCAATGCTATGAATAATGGGAAGGTAGTTACTATTGAAATAAATGAAGATATGAAATGTGAAGCATTAAAGAATATTGATCTAGCAGGTTATAATAATAATATAGAAGTTATTTTGGGAGATGCAAACCATGTTATTAAAGAAATACGTGGCCAATTTGACTGTATTTTTTTAGATGGTGCTAAAGGTCATTATATTCACTTGTTAGACACATGTTTAGAACTACTAAAACCTGGAGGAATTCTAATTTCTGACAATGTATTATTTAGAGGTATGGTAGCTAATAATGAATTAGTTAAGAGAAGGAAAATTACAATAGTTAAAAGAATGCGAAAATATCTAGAAGTTATAACAAGTCACCGACAATTAAAGACTAGTATAATACCAATTGGAGACGGGGTAGCATTAAGCTACAAGCTTAAAGATTAGCAATTGTTGATTGAAAGGAAGTTTCTATGAGAAAGCCTGAACTACTAGCACCTGCTGGAAATATGGAAAAATTAAAGTATGCACTGCATTACGGAGCTGATGCGGTATACCTAGCTGGAACAAGTTATGGACTTAGGGCGAAGGCAGGTAATTTTAGCATAGATGAAATGTATGAGGCTGTTAAATATGTTCACGATAGAGATAAAAAAATATACATTACTATGAATATTATACCTCATAATCAAGATTTTGAAGGTATGAAGGACTATGTAAAAATTCTCGAAGCCTTAGGTGTAGATGGAGTTATAGTAGCAGATCCAGGGATTATTATGTTAATTAAGGAAATAGCGCCAGAACTCAAAATATCTCTTAGTACCCAAGGTAATACAACTAATTATTATAGTGCAAAGTTTTGGCACCAAATGGGCATTAATAGAATAGTATTAGCGAGAGAACTAAGTATTCAAGAAATTAAGACAATTATAGATAATACGCCAGATACTTTAGAAATAGAGACTTTTATTCATGGTGCTATGTGTATATCTTACTCAGGTAGATGTTTGTTAAGTAATTATATGGCAAACAGAGATGCTAATAAGGGAGATTGTGCACAACCTTGTAGGTGGAATTATAGTCTTATGGAAAAAACAAGAGAAAACGAGTATTTTCCCGTATATGAAGATGAACGTGGAACGTATGTGTTTAATTCAAAAGATTTATGTTTAATCGAGAATATCCCAGAGCTTATAAAAGTAGGAGTAAATAGTTTTAAAATAGAAGGTAGGATGAAAAGCGTTTTTTACGTTGCTACAGTAGTAAGAGCTTATAGAAAATCAATAGATGAGTATTTAAAATGCCCTCAAAAATATGTATTTAATACAAGTAATTTAGATGAATTAAAAAAAGTAAGTCATAGAGAATATACAAGTGGATTTGCACTTAATAAACCAACTCAAGAAGATCAAAATTATACCTCTAGCACATATGTAAGAGAGTATGACTTCGTTGGTATAGTATTAGATTATAATGTAGAAACTCAAATTGCCACAATTGAGCAAAGAAATAAGATCGAAATTAATGATACTATAGAAATCATGAGACCAAATGAGGATTTTATAGAACAAAAAGTACTACAAATGTGGAATGAAGAAGATCAACTACTAGAGTCGACACCACATCCTAAGATGATTTTTAGAATGAAAATGAATAGTAAAGTTGAACCAATGGACTTACTTAGAAAAGCATTAAAGTGATAGATAAATTTCATAACTGAATCTTAATTATATTTTGTATATTCTCCCTTTATATGGTTTACACTAGAAATATTATATAGAGGGAGTTTTTTTATGCGGAAAAAGAGAATAGTATTTGTATCGATGATGTTCTTAGTTGCATTTTTTTCTATATCATTACGTACAGGATATCTATTAGTAAATGATAATAAAGTAAGTATTGATAGAATAACAAATCAAGTAAGTAGTAATAGTTTTCTGTACTACCCACGAGGAGAAATCACAGATCGCAATGGAATTATTTTAAGTGGCAAGGTTGTAGATAAAGAACTACCTATTAAAGATTACAATGCTATAATAGCTAAAGATGTTATCGGTCATTTGAGTACTGATGAAGGAAATACCACATCAAAGGGAATCAAGGGAGTTTCAGGACTACAGCAACTTTATGACACAGAGCTTAATGGTGGTATACCTATCAAAATAGCTATGTATAGTGATGCTAAAGGTGAAAATATTTTCGGTGAAAGTGCATTGGTATATGGAGATCACTTAAATGAAGGATCATCATTAGTAACCACATTAGACTATCACATTCAAAATCTAGTAGAAACTGAAATTTCAAGTATAAATAAACAAAAAGGTTACCCTGGAATAGCTGTAGTTGTTAGCGATGTAGCTAGTGGTGATATACTAGCTATGGCTTCTAATGGTGATGAGACTAATAAATCACTCTTATCATTTCAACCAGGTTCAGTTTTTAAAACTCTAGTAATTGCTAAAGCGTTAGAGGACGAAAAAATCGATATAGATACAATGTTTAAGTGTAATGGTCATATAGATATAGATGGCACTACGAAACATTGTAGTAAGTCTGAAGGTCATGGTGAGATAAGTTTGAAAGATGCATTTGCACAATCATGTAATATAGTTGCTTATGAAGTAGCGATGATGTTGAATCAAGAAGATGATAATGAAAATATTATATATAATGATGTATTGAATTTAGCGAAGGAATTTGGGTTTCAAGATGATACTGTAAAAAGCATGAAAGAGTTTCCCATTAGCTATGACTATTCTTATCCAAGTATACCTACGAGATTATATAATAAAATGGATGTTTTTAATTTAGCTTTAGGACAAGGTAAAGTTATGGCATCTCCCCTTACTATGACAAAGATCTTAGCCACTATTGCTAATGATGGAACATTGATAGAGCCACGTATTGTTTTAAGTCAAACTCATCCGTTAGGAGACCAAATTATATATGAAACAGATAGAAAACAAATATTTTCTAAAGAAGTAAATGATAAATTAAAAATCTTATTAGAAGAAGTATGTAAAACAGGTACGGGAGAAGAAAATTCATTAATTGATCTAGGTGGATTAGCAGGTAAAAGCGGTACTGCCCAGCATATATCTGATAGAGAAAATCATGGTTGGTTTGCTGGATATTTCCCTGCTAATGAACCTAAGTATGCCATGACAGTACTTGTAGAAGAAGGTGGCACTTCATCAGATACGGCCTTACCTATATTTGATAAAATAGCTGTTGAAATTCTCAAATTGTATCCAGAAAATTAATTATACAATAAAAGTATTAATAAACAGAATAAATTCATTTGCGAAAATCCAATGAAAAAACAAATATAAAGCACAAAAACACTTTTAGATGCATATACATTTAAAACAATAGATACTGGAGGTGTTTTTTGTGCTTGGTACTTCTTTATTAGGAATTGCCGCCTTACTAAAAAATATTTACTTTCTGTTAGGATATCTTACTGGCAATTCATTTCCTAATCCATTAAGTAGAGAAGACGAACAAAAATACTTAAACTTATACAAAAATGGGGATCAAAAGGCAAAAAACATACTAATAGAGCATAACCTACGATTAGTTGCTCATATAGTAAAAAAATACTCTTACTCCTCATTGGATACAGAAGATTTGATTTCAATAGGCACTATTGGTCTAATAAAAGCCATATCTACATTTAAAGCAGATAAGGGAACTAAACTAGCTACTTATGCTTCAAAATGTATAGATAATGAAATACTAATGTTTATTAGATCAGAACAAAAAACGAGAAATGATGTCTCACTATACGATCCTATTGGAATTGATAAAGAAGGTAATAAGATTTCCCTAATGGATATATTAGGAACAGAGGGAGATACAGTATACGATAACGTGTTGTTAAAAATACAGGCGGGGAGATTACAACAGTTAATGGACAAAGTTCTTCATATAAGAGAAAAAGAAATTATCATCTTAAGGTATGGGTTAGACAATCACGATAGGAGGACACAAAAACAAATTGCAGACGATATGGGAATATCACGTTCATACGTATCTAGGATAGAAAAAAAAGCAGTTCAAAAATTAGCTCAAGAGTTCTCGAAAAAATATGTTGAACGATAGGAACTGGTATAACCAGTTCCTTATTTTTTCGTAGAACAAGCACCAATGATCAAAGCAGTGTAGTTAGTGGTGAAATTTGCAGCAAATTAAAGTAGGCAATAGGTCTACTATTGCAATCTATGATATAATATTCGAATCAGCAGATTGGCTCGCAGAATTCATATAATTTTCTGTGCTTGCACAAGAAAATAGTATGAATTCTATGAGCAAGTGCCAACGACCGAAGCAGCAAGGCTGCTGAGGTAAAATCTGCAGCAGATTGGCTCGCAGAATTCATATAATTTTCTGTGCTTGCACAAGAAAATAGTATGAATTCTATGAGCAAGTGCCAACGACCGAAGCAGCAAGGCTGCTGAGGTAAAATCTGCAGCAGATTGTTCGCAGAAGTCATATGGTTTTCCGTGCTTGCACGAGAAAAACAAATGACTTCTATGAACGAGTGCCAACGACTGAGACCGCAAAGCGGTCGAAGTAATCTGCGTAGGATAAAGTAGACTGCTAAGTGCGACTACTCAAATATATGATATAATATAACCAGTTAAGTAACATTTATTAATGTTACGGATAGGAGAATACATGAGAAACTCTAAGAGAATTGGTGATTTATTAATAACTAGTAATAAGATTAATCAAGAACAATTATCTAAGGCTATTTCAATTCAAGCAGTGTCTAAAAAAAAGATAGGTGAAATACTCTTAGAACAAGGTTACATTGAGGAAGAAGATATTATAGAAACTCTACAAAGGCAAATAGGAATTCAACGTGTAGATTTTGATAATGTTTACGTAGATAAAGATGCAGTTAAGTCACTACCATACATATTGGCAAAAAAACACATAACTGTACCTCTATATTATGATAATAGGGCTAATTTAGTAGTGGCTATTAATGACCCACTAGATATTATTGCTCTTGATAATTTAAAGTTGGTCACCAAAAAAAATATTATTCCATTAATAGCTACCAAAAATGAAATCATTCATCTTATAGAAAAATTTTATAATTCTGATGATGCTGAGAAAGCAGTAGAAGAATTTAACAAATCTCAAACAAGTATAGAAATTGAAGACAAAGAGAACCAAGATGAAATAAGCAATGCGCCAGTAGTTAGGTTAGTAAATAATATAATAGAAACTGGAGTTCGAGATGGCGCAAGTGATATCCATATAGAACCTTTTGAAGAAAGAATAAGAGTTCGTATGAGAGTTGATGGCAGACTTGTTGAAATG
This sequence comes from Alkalibaculum sporogenes, assembly GCF_009362815.1. GTDB lineage: Bacteria > Bacillota > Clostridia > Eubacteriales > Alkalibacteraceae > Alkalibaculum_A > Alkalibaculum_A sporogenes. Next base: position 43,397 of record NZ_WHNX01000016.1, read on the forward strand.
ATGAAACTAGATATAAGAACTCATAATGCTATCGTAAGTAGAATTAAAATTTTAAGTGACTTGAATATTGCAGAGAGAAGACTTCCACAAGATGGCGCAGTTTTAATGAAAGTTGAAAATAGGGACATTGACTTCCGTGTATCAATACTACCTACAATTTATGGAGAAAAAGTAGTTATTCGTATATTAGATAAAGGAAAATTCAAATTAGATATAAGAGAATTAGGATTTACAGATTATGAGATGAATAGGGTCAAAGAATTCATAGCTGCTCCACATGGTATTATTTTAATCACAGGACCTACTGGAAGTGGTAAAACTACTACTCTTTATACTATTTTAAAAGAATTAAATAAAATGCAGGATAATATAATTACCGTTGAAAATCCAGTAGAATTAAAACTAGATGGAATCAACCAAGTTCAAGTAAATGCTAAAACAGGACTTACATTCTTATCAGGTTTGAGATCTATATTAAGACAAGATCCAGATGTTATTATGATAGGTGAAATTAGAGATGTTGAAACATCTGAAATAGCTATAAGAGCTGCGATTACAGGACATTTAGTACTCAGTACAATACATACTAATGATGCTGTGTCAACGATCAATCGTTTACTAGATATGGGCATAGCTCCATACTTAGTGTCCTCTTCTATATTAGGTATCATTTCCCAAAGGCTAGTGAGGCAATTATGTCCAAAATGCAAATCCAGCTACTTAGGAACAATAGAAGAAAAAGAAATTTTAGGCATACCCCTAGACGATGAGATAATTTTGTACAAGCCAAAAGGTTGTGCGATTTGCAGTAATGTGGGATATAAAGGGCGAATAGGTGTCCACGAAGTGGTAAAAATAAACAAAGAGTTAAGAGAAGGAATTATGCAAGGTTTAAGTTATGATCGACTAAATCAAATTGCAAGGAAGAGTGGAATGGTATCACTATTAGAAAATTCAAAAGAATTAATACTTAAAGGGAGTACTACTATAGAAGAAATATTAGAGATTGCATTCTTAAGTGAATCATAAAAATAATAGTGAAAGGATGTTAGAGTTGAAAGAAAATTTATTTGCCCTTCTTGAAGAAACTACAAAAAGAGGTGCCTCTGATTTACATATTACTGTAGGAGTACCTCCTATAATACGAGTTAATGGAAATTTAGAAGCTTTATCAGATGAAAACTATTCTGTAGAGGATACAAAGGCAGTAGTAAGTTCTATAATGAGCAAAGACCAATTAAAAACTTTAGATGAGAAAGGTCAAGTTGATTATTCATATTCCATTCATGGGAAAGGAAGATTTAGAGTAAATGCATATAAGCAAAGAGGTAGTTACTCTATGGCATGTAGGTTAGTAGGATCAGAAATACCTTCATTACAAGAGTTGCATTTGCCGAATATTATTCATAGTCTAACACAAATAAGTAAAGGTTTAGTTCTTATTACAGGGCCTACAGGAAGTGGCAAGACGACTACTCTTGCTTCCATGATAGATATTATAAATCATGAAAGAAGTTGCCATATACTTACGTTAGAAGACCCCATTGAGTATCTTCATAAACACAATAAAAGTATGGTTAATCAAAGGGAGATAGGATATGACACTATGGATTATGGAGCTGGTCTTCGGGCGGCACTTAGACAGGATCCAGATGTAATCCTAATAGGAGAGATGAGGGACCTAGAAACAATATCCATTGCATTAACTGCTGCAGAAACAGGGCATTTAGTCTTTTCTACTCTTCATACTGTAGGGAGCGCTAAGACTATTGATAGAATTATAGATGTTTTTCCACCTCATCAACAGCAACAAGTACGAGTACAATTATCTACTGTATTACAAGGAGTCATATCACAACAACTGATTCCAAGACAAGATCAAAAAGGTCGTATAGTGGCTCTAGAAGTAATGCTTGCAAATCCAGCCATTAGAAATTTAATAAGAGAAGGTAAAACCCATCAAATAAATTCTATTATTCAGATGAGCAGTAAGCTAGGTATGACATCTATGGATTCATCTTTAACAGAGTTACTAAGTTTAGGTAAAATATCTAAGGAAAATGCACTTTTTTATAGTTTGGATCAAGAAATTATGAGAAATAAATTAGCATGGTAGAGAGGTGGAATGACTTTGATCACATATGAATATATAGCTAAAGATAAGAACGGTAAGACTATAAAAGGAACTCATAGTGCAGAGTCTAGGGAAGAAGTATTAAACTTTATACGCGGCAAACAATTTTTCCCTCTTAAAATAGATGAACAAAAAGCTTCGTGGAATTTTGATGTAAATCTAGATATTGTATTAAAAGTGAAAGTCAGGGATCTTGCCTTGTTTTGTAGACAGTTTGCTACAACTCTTCGTTCAGGGATTACAGTTGTAGATAGTATAAGTATACTGCGTAAACAATCCTCGAGCAAGAAATTATCACAGACCCTAAATATGGTATATGATGAGATACTAAAAGGCAACTCTTTATCTGCATCTATGGCAATGGAGCCTAAAGTTTTTCCATTCTTACTCATCAATATGGTTGAGACTGGCGAAGTGAGTGGTAATTTAGATAATGTAATGGATGACATGGCAAAGCACTTTGAAAAAGAATATAAATTACATCAAAAAGTGAAGGGTGCTCTTACTTACCCTATAGTTGTGTCCATAGTATCTGTGGTAGTAGTAGTACTATTGCTAACCTTTGTTATGCCTACGTTTGTAAAAATGTTTGATTCCTTTGGAGCTGAGCTGCCTGGGGCAACTAAATTATTAATGACTATCAGTGATAGCATTAAAAACCATTGGTTAATATACTTACTTGTCATTTCCATTAGCTATTATTCATTAAACAAGTATATAAAGACATCTTCTGGAAAACTTACGTACCACAAATTTCTCCTTAAGATGCCCATATTTGGTCAATTGAATAATAAAATTATTATGGAGAGATTTGCTAGTACTATTTCAGTACTCCTATCTAGCGGTGTGGATATTCTACAGGCAGTAGAAATAGTGGAGAGAGTGGTAGGTAATGAACATATTAAAAAAAGTTTGGTACAAGTCCGTGATGGGGTAAGAAAAGGTTTTGGATTTGGGAAAACTATGGAGGCTACTGGAAGTTTTCCACCTTTAGTTTACCAAATGGTAGACGTAGGGGAGAATTCAGGGACTTTAGATTTCGTATTGCAAAAAGTAGCTGATTTCTACGAGTCCGAAGTAGAGACTACAATAGGTCAGTTAACTACATTAATAGAACCCTTAATTATTGTAGTATTAGGAGGTATTGTCGGATTTATAGTAATAGCAATGGTTTTACCTATATTTGACTTATATAATGTAATAGGGTAGTATTTATATTTTACCTATTATAATTAATTGATATTTACTGTAGACTTATGTATAATTGATGTAGTTATTGTAGAAAAAGGGGATGGAATTATGCTTAAGTTAAGAAGTAAGTTGATTAAGAAGAATGAAAAAGGCTTTACTCTTGTTGAATTAATTGTTGTAATTGCAATATTAGGAATATTGGCAGCTATAGCTGTACCAAGAGTTACTGGATCACTTGAAAAAAGCAAGTTGAGTACTCATATTGCCAATATACGAAGTATAGAAAGTGCTATGGTACTTTATGAAGCAGAAGAGGGTAAAAAACCAGCTAATAATGCAGCACTAGTTGATTATATTGAAATGCCAACTTCACCGGGTACATACACTGTAGCAGATGGAGTACTTACAGCAAGCCCTAGTAAAGTAAATACTCAAAAGGCTATAGAAGACGGTTCAGAGGTAACGTGGCCTTAATAAAGGTTTATTGAACACTATAATAATAATTAAAGAGTGGAATACGCTCTTCAAGTTAGAAAACCACCTCTATAGAGATTTATCTTTGTAGAGGTGGTTCTTGTATTATGTTTGACTTTGAGTAGATGGGGGTATAATAGTAATAACAAGGTAATGGAAATTAAAGAGCAAGACTTTGAGAGATTATTAAATCTAACAAGACAGTAAGCAAAAAAATCATAGAAAAAGAAATAGGAAGCAAATGATTGTTTTACAGATAATTTTAAAAATGCAATAGCTCATTAATTGACCAAACCTTGAAATACATTTAATTAAGGAAGGATGTGGTTAGATGGCAAATAATAATATGATATAGGGAACGAAATTCATAGATTGTTATGATTTCGTTCCTTATATCTTTTTTGAATAAATTTGGAATTTACCTTGACACGATCTAATATAAGTTGTACAATACATATAAAGCAAATGATAATGATTATCATTATCATTACGAAAGGACGGTTTATATGAGTATTATATTAGTTGGTGGTCACGACAGGTTGCACGATACATATAAAGGTGTTGGGTCAAAGAGAGGACATAAAATGAAAGTATATACACAGATGCCTCCCAAGTTTGAAAAGAACATAGGTAGTCCAGATGGAATAGTATTATTTACTAGCACTGTTTCTCATAAGATGGTAGGAATAGCAGTAAAGGAAGCTAAAAGAAAAGGGATACCTGTTATACGATGTCATAATAGTAGTGCTGGTTCTTTAGAAAAATCTATCATGGAATTAGAAGGATCTAAGTGAGATGAAAGTTATGTTATTATTGAGCTTTAATGATCGATATGCGCTTAAGCATTAAAGTAAGAGCAAAAGTGATCTGGATAAGATTAGTAACACTACATTTTAATATTAACTATAGAAGTACATATTTGTAATATTTAATATGTGCTTTTTTATTATCGCGAAGTAATGAGCCAAGTGGCTGCTTGCAGACATTTGGCGACTACCGCGTAACCGCGAGAAACTCGCAAAGCGTGTTTCTTGTGGTTATGGCTAAGAAACTTTTTTGTGGTAAACAATTATGAATTAAAAGACTAGAGTTATATAGTTGATTTTTACACAAGTAATCTATATGATTAGTTATAATTAATTAGTTTAACTACTAATGAATTATTGGAGGAAAGATTTGAAGAGTATATTTAAAGAAGTTAGTGATTTACATAAAAAACTTAATCTAATCACAGAAGAAACTTATGGAATAATATGTATTATAAAAATTGTATTATTAAAGTTCCTTATAGATAATGAGTATATAAAATGTATTAATAAAGAGATAAAAGAATATTTTACTATTAATAGGATAATAAAAAGTTGGTATGGTGAGGAAATTGATTATTACCAGGAAGAAAACTCTGAGCTTTGTGAGTATTCGTGGAAAGTTATATTAGATTATATAGAATGTGGTTCATCACTTAAAGGTTTAAATAGTAATATTATTGGGTTTGTATATGAATATCTAAATACATTAACAATAAAAAAGAAAAAAGGGTTATTTTATACGCCAAAAGAAATTATTGACCACATGATAGATTTACTAGATATAGATAAGGGAAAAAAATTTACAGTTATTGATCCAGCCTCTGGTTGTGGCTTTTTTCTAAGTGAAATTTATGATTCTATAATCGAAAATCAAGGAGATTTAAGTTCCAAAGATAGATTTTATTACCATAGGAAAATTATTGAGTGTCAATTGTATGGTATTGAAAAAGATCGCTTGGCTTCTTTAATTGCTAGGCTGGTATTAACTCTGAAACATCCAATTTTTATCCCAGTTTTAAATATAATTAACGAAGATGCATTAATTAATAACATTAATAAATTAGAGGATATTCGCTTTGATTATGTAATTGGTAATCCTCCATACATAGGGCATAAGTTGTTAGATCGAGACTATTTTATAGAATTAAAGAGAAGATATAAGGAAATTTTCTATGATAAAGCTGATATTTCATTTTGTTTTTTTAAGTTAGGTTTAGATCTACTAAAGAGTGATGGGCAACTAATATATATAACATCTAGATATTTTTTAGAGTCTTTAAGTGGCAAGGGCTTAAGAAAATATATAAATGAAAATTCTAAGATTAATAAAATCATTGACTTTAATGGCAATAGAGTTATTAAAGGTGCGAAAGTAGATTTGGCAATTTTACATCTAACAAATAATACTGAAAATAACAATTCTACACGAGTGTATAAGTTAAGTGAAGATATAAATTATAAAGATTATATTGAGCTATTCCATGAGAATTCTAATTACAGTAGTTTAATCATTAAGCAAAATAATATGAATGATGATGGATGGATATTTATTGATGAATTATCTACGAGTATTTTAAATAAAATACGACAAAATACGAAATTAACATTAGATGATATAGCAAATAGTTATCAAGGGATTATTACAGGACATGATAAGGCGTTTGTACTTGAATGCAAAGATATTCATAAGTTTAATAAGGGTTTACTTCAACCGTGGATTAAAAATACTAATGTTGATAAATATAGTATTCGTAGTAATAATAAATATTTGTTATACACAGATGACATTAAAGACATTAATGAGTTCACCTATGAATTTGAGTACTTAGAACCTTTTATAGAACGTTTGAGTAATAGAAGAGAATGTAAAAATGGAGTTAGAAACTGGTATATGCTTCAATGGGGAAGAAATAAGCTAAACTTTAAAAAGCAAAAAATAATTTTTCCATATAAAGCAGCAAATAATAGATTTGCATTAGATAATGAGGGATTCTTTTTTAGTGCTGATATTTACTCTCTTATATTAGAAGATAATACTTTTTATAACTACACATACGAATTTTTAGTATGTTTGTTAAATAGTAAACTTTATGAATTTTACTTTAAGAGTTATGCTAAAAAATTAGGTGGTAAACTATATGAATATTATCCGAATACTATTATGAGATTGAGAATACCGAATATAGATTTCAATATAAATGTTTTATTTAAAGAATATTATGATAAAATTATGTATTGGAAACTATTTGGTAATATTGAGAAAGTAGATATAATACAAGGCGAGGTTAATAAGTATATATATGATTTTTTTGGTTTAAGTGAAGAAGAAAGAACTAAAATTGATATAAGTATAAAAAATCAACAATAGATTAGTAAAAACAACTTTCGAAAAATAATTGATTATAATATTTGAAATTCATTTGAAATTCAAAGGAGGTGAATGAAATGCAACAGAATTTTTTTGATAAAAATATAGACGATACTATGAAAAGAGAAGCTCCACTATCAGTAAGAATGAGACCGCATTCGTTAGAGGAGTTCTTTGGACAAGATCATTTAGTTGGTATAGGCAAATTACTTTATCGTTCAATTCAAGCAGATAAAATTACTTCGTTAATACTGTATGGACCTCCAGGAACAGGGAAAACTACCTTAGCAAAAATAATTGCACATAAAACTAAATCAATATTTAGTCAAATCAATGCAGTTACTTCAGGCATCAAAGATATTAGGGAAGTAATTGATAAAGCAAGAGAAAATTTAGGCTTGTATAATAAGAGAACTATACTTTTTATCGATGAGATTCATCGTTTTAATAAATCACAGCAGGATGCTTTACTACCTGCAGTAGAAGAAGGTATTGTAGTTTTAATAGGTGCAACTACAGAGAATCCATATTTTGAAGTAAACTCTCCATTAATTTCAAGATCTAGAGTTTTTCAATTAAACAAGTTATCAGTAAAAGATATTCAACATATCATAGAAAATGCACTAAAAGATAAAACTCGGGGACTAGGAAGTTTACCAGTAGAGATTACAACTAGTGGAATAGAACAATTATCACTATTAAGTGAAGGTGATGCAAGAAGTGCCTTAAATGCCCTTGAATTAGCTGTGCTTACCACAACTCAAGATGAAAATGGAAAAATTCTTATTACTACAGAAATAATAGAAGAGTGTATTCAAAAAAAAGCGGTATACTACGATAAAAAAGGTGATAATCATTATGATACTATTTCTGCTTTTATAAAAAGCATTAGAGGTTCAGATCCCGATGGAGCTATCTACTGGATGGCTAAGATGATAGCAGGAGGTGAAGATCCGAAATTTATAGCGAGAAGGTTAGTTATTTCAGCATCAGAGGATATAGGAAATGCGGATCCACAAGCTTTAACTATTGCAGTAGCTGCTTTTAAAGCAGTAGAAATTATTGGTCTACCAGAAGCTCGAATAAATCTTGCTCAAGCAGTCACCTATTTAGCATCTGCGCCAAAGAGTAATGCTTCATATACAGCTATAGATAAGGCTTTAGACGATGTAACTACGAAACGATTAGGCGATGTGCCGATCCATTTAAAAGATAGTCATTATAAAGGTGCAAAAGAACTAGGAAACGGAAAAGGTTACAAGTACCCTCATAGTTATGAAGGGAATTATACAAAACAGGATTATTTACCAGAAAAAATGGTAAATATAAAGTATTATGAACCAACAGAAAATGGATATGAAAAGAAGATTAAAGAAAGACTTAGTAAGTTGAAATAAGGGGTAAATTTGTTATAGCTATACTATATACTAAGCAACATCCGAAAATTAAAGGAGTGGTTACATGAATTTTAAAATTGGTGAGATTTATAATGGATTTAAATTAATTGAAACTAAGGAAGTAAAAGAAATTAATTCACTTACTCTTCTCTTTGAACACAGTAAGACAGGAGCAAAATTGTTTTATATCTCTAATGACGATAATAACAAAGTATTCTCTATTTCTTTTAGAACACCTCCTCAGGATAGTACTGGTTTGCCACATATTTTAGAGCATTCAGTATTATGTGGATCAGATAAATATCCAATCAAAGAACCCTTTGTAGAACTGATTAAAGGCTCATTAAATACATTTTTGAATGCTATGACATTCCCAGATAAAACTATGTATCCTATTGCCAGCATGAACGAGAAGGATTTTATAAACTTAATGGACGTATACTTAGATGCTGTATTCCACCCAAGAATATACACTGACAAAGGTATATTTTTACAAGAGGGATGGCATTACCACTTAGAAAATAAGGAAGATGATATAGAATATGTTGGTGTAGTATATAATGAAATGAAGGGTGCATTTTCTAATCCAGAGGAAGTAGTCAATAGAAAAATTCAAGAATCTCTTTTTCCTGATACTCCTTATGGCAAAGAATCTGGAGGAGATCCTGAATTTATTATAGATTTAACTTACGAAGATTTTATTGATTTTCATAAAAAATACTATCATCCATCAAATAGTTATATTTATCTTTATGGTGATGGAGATATATTAGAACAACTTGCTTTTTTAAATGATAATTATTTAGAAGATTATGACGAAATAAATATGGACTCATCCATACCTATTCAAGAGAGCTTTAATGAGCCTAAAGAGTGTGAATACTTTTACCCAATTTCTAACAAGGAGTCGTTAAAGGAAAAAACTTATCTCACTATGAACTTCGTTACAGGTACATCAACTGATGCACAGACTCATCTTGGGATGGAGATACTTACACATATATTGTTAAACTCTCCATCAGCTCCTCTTAAAAAAGCCTTATTAGATGCACAATTAGGCAAAGATGTAGTAGGTTCTTTTGATGGAGGTATCCTCCAACCAGTTATTAGCATTATGATTAAAAACTCAGAAGAAGGTAAAAAAAATCAGCTAAAAGATATTGTAATTAATACTTTAAAATCGTTAGTAAAGGATGGTATTGATCAAGAGCAAATAAAAGCTGCTATTAATATAACAGAGTTTAGACTAAGAGAGGCAGATTATGGTTCATATCCAAAAGGTCTTATATATGGAATTAACATTATGGATAGTTGGTTATATGATGCAGATCCAACAATGCATTTAGAATATGAGGAGTATATTTCTAATATTAGAGATGAGTTAGAAAACAACTATTTTGAAAAAATAATTCAAAAGTATTTAATTGATAATAATCATTGTAGTTTGTTGATTGTAAAACCGGAACAGGGATTAGTTGATAAAAATGACGACGAAATTGCTGAGAAATTAAAATCCTATAAAGAAACACTTAAAGAGAAAGATCTAGATAATTTGATACAAGAGACAAAAGATTTAATAAAAAATCAAAACACACCAGATAAAGAAGAAGATATTATAAAAATACCAGTGTTACCTATTGAAGATATTGTTAAGGAAAGTGAAGTTTTACCGTTAGAATTACGTAAGTATAAGGAAAATGAAGTACTGTATCATAATATTAATACAAATGGTATTGTATATGCTGATTTGTTATTTAGCATTAATAATATAAAACAAGAGTTAATTCCTTATATTGCATTATTGGCTAGATATCTTGGGGAAGTTAGTACTGAAAAGTACTCATTTGAACAGTTGACTAATGAAATTGAGATAAATACTGGTGGAATAGACTACGATATTGATGTATACGGTGATATAAAGGACTTAGAAAGTTATAGCCCTAAGTTTATTGTAAAAGGTAGAGTTCTCAATAGCAATATAGAGAAGATGTTTGAACTCTTTAAAGAAATATTATGCAATAGTAAGTACGATGAAAAACAAAGACTAAAAGAGATTATCCAAAGCTCTAAGGCTAAAACAGAGATGACATTTTTAAGTGTAGGCCATAAAATTGTAGCGAATAGAGTACACTCTTATTATTCTAATTCAGCTAAATTTTTAGAGTATATAAATGGTATAGAGTATTACAATTTCATTAAGAATTTAGAGAAAAATTTTGAGAATCAGTATGAAGAGATATTCTCTAGTATGGAACAAGCAAGCAAGCTTTTATTTAACAAGAAAAATATGATTATAAGTTTAACCAGTGAAGAGGATGGTTATAAAGTATTTGATGAAAAATTTAATATTCTATATGATAATTTATACAATGACAGTATAAACCAGAATATCTTTAAATTTGACCTTAATAAGTTAAATGAAGGATTAATGACCTCAAGTAAAGTACAATACGTTGGCAAAGCCTTTAATATTCAAAAATTAGATTATAAATATAGTGGAGTTCTACAAGTTCTAAAGACAATTATTAGTACTGACTACCTATGGAACAAGGTAAGAGTTCAAGGTGGTGCATATGGCGCATTCTTTAGTATTGGTAGAGCAGGATCATTATTTATTGGTTCTTATAGAGATCCAAATTTAAAAAATACTGTAAATACAATTAATAGAGCATATGAGTACGTGGAAAATTTTAAGACATCAAAGAGAGAAATGAATAAGTATATAATCGGTACCATAAGTAACTTTGATGTACCTATGACTCCCTGGACCAAGGGTAACTTAGCCACAGGAAATTATCTAAGAAATATTACACAAGAAGATATCCAAAGAGAAAGAGATGAAATGCTAGGTTGTAATGTAGAAGACATTGTGAATTCATCAAAAATTATAAAAGATTGTATTGATGAAAACTACCTATGCGTACTAGGAAATGATAAAAAAATCAAAGGAGATAAAGATCTCTTTGAAAATCTAATAGATTTATTTGAATAGCATGTAAAACATTATGATTTAGATATGGGTCGCTGTAGGCAGCGACCCATACGATTGTTGAGGTAATAAAATGAATAAAAAAATTAGAATTATAATACTTATTATGTTGTTATTACTAAATAGTACAGCCTACGCTAATAATCTGAATTTTGCAGATGATAGAGGAATACTATTATTTGAAGAAAAGAGTGATACGGTTTTATATGAACAAAACTCTGAAATTAGATTCTATCCTGCGAGTACTACAAAGATTATGACTGCCTTATTAGTAATTGAAAACATGAATTTAGATGATAAAATAACTGTTGGCAATGAAGTGACGCTAATATCTGCAGATAGTAGTAAGGCTGGAATAAAGCAAGGAGAAGTATTAACCGTCAAAGAATTACTGTATGGATTGTTAATTGCATCTGGAAATGACATTGCAAATACCCTTGCTACTAATGTAGGTCAAAAAATTGGAAATGTTAATAATACGGTAGATTCAATAGATTATTTTGTAAGTATGATGAACGAACGAGCCTATAGTCTAGAGACAAAGGACACAAACTTTGTTAATCCTCACGGACTACATGATGAAAATCAATACAGTACTCCTTCAGATATGCTTATAATTACTAGAGAGTTATTAAAACACGAAGAAATAAAAGAAATTGTTAGTACAGTTAAGTATCCACTAGTAACGAAAACGTCAAACTATTTATGGGTCAATACAAATGTATTATTACATAAAAATTGGGATGATGTTCCTTATATAAGTAGGCAAGGAAAAAATCAATATTACAGCCAACAAGTAAATGGAATAAAGACAGGATTTACAAATCCAGCAGGTAGATGTATTATTTTTTCTGCAAACAAAAATAAAATGGAACTTTTAGGATTAATATATCATAGTACATATGATGATATATGGCAAGAAAGTATTGATTTAATGAATTTTGCTACTGAAACCTATTCATATATAAATATTATTGAAAATAATAAAGAAATAGATAGTTTTAAAATATCAAATCCCAGGGATATAGAACACAATAGTATATCAATTATTACAAAGAAAGATATACCTTACTTATTATACGCTGAGGATAAAAATAATATTGAACAGATAGTTAGTTATGATGAGGAAATATTCTATGAAGTTGAAGATAGGATTTATAAGCTAAAGAGAAATATTAAGGAAAATGAAAAAGTTGGACAGGTCACATATTCTTTAGATGATAAAATAATAGCTAAGAGTGAAATATATACAGCTAATTCTATTGAAAAAATAAGTTTTTTAGATTTATTTTATCATTGGCAATTTCTATTATTGTGTTTTGTTTTATTATGTTTAATTATTCGAATATATAGAGTTAAAAGAAAGAGAAGAAAAAAATAAAAATTACGTTAGGTGTAGATAAATTGAAAATACCAGAATTATTGGCCCCTGTAGGCCATATGGAAGCTTTAAAAGCAGCTGTTTTTGCAGGTGCAGATGCTGTGTACCTTGGTGGCAAGGAATTTAATGCCAGAATGAATGCAGACAATTTTTCAAGAGAGGAATTAATTGAAGCAGTAAAGTACTGTCATATATTTGAAGTAAACATATATATTACTATTAATATTCTATTAAAAGACAAGGAAATTAAACAAGTTATAGATTATATTTACTTTTTATATGATATTGGCGTAGATGCACTAATTATACAAGATTTAGGCTTATTCTTTCTTTTAAACAAAATCTTCAAAGAACTTCCTATTCATAGTAGTACACAGATGTTTGTGCATAGCCTGTATGGTGTTAAATTATTAGAAGAATTAGGATTTGAAAGAATAGTATTGGCTAGAGAATTGACTGCAAACGAAGTTAAATATATCGTAGATCATACAAATAAGGAAATTAAGATATTTAATCATGGTGCTATGTGTTTATGTTATTCTGGACAATGTTTAATGAGCTCTATGATAGGTGGAAGAAGTGGTAATCGAGGATGTTGTGCACAACCTTGTAGAAAAACTTATGAACTATGGAGTGAAAACAATCAAATTGACAAAGGACATTTGTTAAGTCCTAAAGATTTAAATACTTTAGATAGAGTATCAAGTTTAATTAATACAGGTGCACATTCTTTAAAAATAGAAGGTCGTAAGAAAAGTGCTGAGTATGTATACACTGTAGTTTCTGCATACAGGAAACTGATCGATGCTAGTTATATTGGTGATAAGGTAAGTTTATCAGCTAGAGAGTTGCTGGATGTTGAACAGGTCTTTAATAGAAAATTTACTAGTGGATACTTATTTACAGAGAAACTTACACAAGAAGAATTAATAATTAAAGATAATCCTAGAAAAAGGGGAGTATTAGTAGGTGAAGTAATAAGTATAAAGGGAAATATGTCGTGTATTAAACTAACTAACCATATTACTTTAGGTGATGGATTATTAGTTTTGGGTAAAAATACTGAATATGGAGAAACTTTAAACGAATTATATGATGAATATGGTAAAGAAATAGAACATGGATCTACTGGCGAAAAGGTTATTGTTTCTTTAAGAAAAAGTGTTCATAATGGAGATAAAGTATATAAGACATCAGATAGTACAATTACTAGTAATCTAAAAGAATTACTGAACAAAGAATTTCCTAGAATTATCCCTATTAAAATGAATGTATCTTTAAGAATAGGCGAAGTCATCAAGGCTCAAGCACAATGGAAAGAAAATAGATTCGAGTTTAGTGGTACTAAGATAGTTGAAAAGGCAAAGAACAAACCTTTGGAAATTAAAAGAATTCAAGATCAGTTTTCCAAGCTTGGAAATACACCTTTTAAACTGTCAGAAATTTCAGTTGAGCTTGATGAAAATGCTATCGTCTCAATTTCAGAACTAAATGAAGTAAGAAGAGCATTAATTGAAAAAATAACTGATAAGATAATTAAAGTTGATCGACCAATTATCGAAGTAAAAAATATATCACAAGCACTAGAAATAAAGCCTATTATCAAAAGTGTGTTAAAGAATAAATTGGTAGTTAACACCTCCAGAATTGATTTGTTGCCATATATAGCAGGTTCTAATGCAGATGAAATTATCTTTGGAGGAGATATTGAATTTGACATAATTTTGTATGCAAAAGCAGTAGAAATTTGCAAAAAACATAATAAAAGTATAATGTTATCATTCCCTAGTGTTACTAGAAATAAATATATTGAAAATTTATTAAAATATATTAAACAGATTAAATGTATAGAACCTAATGGAGTTTTAATAGGTAATTACGAAATATTATCTATCTTTAGGAAAACAGGTTTAAGGCTTGAATCTGACTACAAGTTTAATGCTTTTAATAGATTCGCACTATTACAATTAGAGGAGTTAGGTTTTGAGTCTGCTTATTTGCCATTAGAATTAAATCAAAATGAGATAAATATTATTGTAAAAAATAGAAATATAGATATAGGACTTTGTGTTCATGGAAATACTGAATTGATGGTTACTGAATATAGTTTGTTAAAGGAACCAGGGAAAATTGGTTATTTAAAAGATAAATTAGAATTTCAGTTCCCAGTCTATACAGATTTCATGAATAGAACTCATATATATAACGGTAAGAAACTTAGTTTATACGATGAGATTGATAAAATAGAGAATGTTAGTAAGTATAGAATTGATATAACTACCGAAGAAGTGGATGAAGTACTATATACTATAGAGGGCTATAGTGACAGGCTAAGAGCTAACTATAAAAATTATGAAGGATTAACTACTAAAAATTCAAATATAACCAAAGGTCATTATAAACGAGGAGTACTTTAGCTTTCCTTTTAAGATAGGAAAGTTTGACTAGCTCGCTCAGATTTAAAATTTCCTATTTTACTTGAAGTTCGTTGGAGACGCTTTCTTGTAATAGGGCAGTATTTAAAGCGCAGC
The DNA here is from genome assembly GCF_009362815.1 of Alkalibaculum sporogenes. Lineage (GTDB taxonomy): Bacteria > Bacillota > Clostridia > Eubacteriales > Alkalibacteraceae > Alkalibaculum_A > Alkalibaculum_A sporogenes. The sequence continues at coordinate 58,671 of NZ_WHNX01000016.1, forward strand.
TATAATCTAGATGTGTAAAGGGGTAATTTAATGAACGGTAAGACATTAAGAGTACTAGAATATAATAAAGTAATTAAAAATCTTAAAGAGTTTGCTGTATCTGAAAAAGGATCTGAGAGTATTGAAAGTTTAAAGCCTATTTCATCAAGGGCTAGAATAGAGATCCTTCTTAAAGAAACTGACGAAGCAGTAAGGATGCTTTTAAGTAATGGTACGATCCCTTTAGAAGGATTTTATGAGCTTAGTTATATTTTGAAAAAAGCAAAGATAAATTCTATATTAAGTTTAAAAGACTTAATGCAAATTGGTGCAACTTTGCGAGTTATTAAAAGTGTAAGAAAGTATTGTGAAGAAATTAACACAATGGAAAAATTTAATATAATTGACACTCTTGTAAGTTCATTAGAGGAGATATCCGATTTAGAAAAAGAAATTTCAAGATGTATATTATCAGAGGAAGAGTTAGCAGATAACGCTAGTGATGAGTTGTTTTCTGTTAGAAGACAAATTAATAGAAAAAATCAAAATATCAAAGAAAAACTAAGTTCTATGCTTACTTCACCTACTTATCAAAAATACTTGCAAGATCAAATTATTACAATTAGGCAAGATCGTTATGTATTACCAATAAAATTAGAGTATAGAAGTAATGTTGCAGGTATTGTTCATGATCAATCATCTACAGGAGCGACGCTATTTATCGAACCAATGGCAGTAGTAGAAATGAACAACGATTTAAAGAAACTAAAATTACAAGAAATAGCTGAAGTAGAACGTATACTACGTGATTTTACTTTACAAGTAGCCTCTTATTATGATGAGTTATCATATAATTATGAGACACTTATTCAATTAGATGTAATATTTGCTAAGGGAAAATATGCTCTAAATATTAATGCAGTATGTCCTAAACTAAATGATGCCTTGTATTTTAATTTAATAAAAGCAAGACATCCACTTATTGACGCAGAAAGTGTTGTAGCTTCAGATATTTACTTAGGTGAAAAATTTAATACATTGGTAATTACAGGTCCAAATACAGGTGGTAAAACCGTTGTCTTGAAAACTGTTGGACTGATGTGCCTTATGGTACAAACTGGATTATTTATCCCAGTAAATGATCAAAGTAGTATATGTATATATGAAAATATTTTTGCAGATATTGGAGATGAGCAGAGTATAGAGCAAAGCTTATCTACATTTTCTTCCCATATGACTAATATTGTCGATATAGTAAAGCATAAAGTTGATAAAACATTAGTATTGTTAGATGAATTAGGAGCAGGTACTGATCCTACAGAGGGTGCAGCGCTAGCAATGGCAATACTAGATTACCTACATTCAGGTGATGTAAGTACAATAGTGACAACTCATTACAGCGAGTTAAAACAATATGCAATTACTCAAGACAATGTTGAAAATGCTAGTGTGGAATTTAATGTTGAAACACTTAGTCCTACTTATAAGCTCTTAATAGGTATACCAGGTAAAAGTAATGCCTTTGAAATATCTAAAAGTTTAGGATTAAATTATGAAATTATTGAAAATTCTAAGAAATACTTAAGTAACGAAAATATAAAATTTGAAGATATTTTACACGATATTGAAAAAAGAAACAAAGAAACAGAGCAAAATTATTATGAAGCTATTAAAAATCGGGAAAAATCGGAGAGTTTCTTACAAGAATTAGAGGTCGAGAAACAAAGAATCATTGAAAAACAAAAAAACGTTGAACTAATTGCTAAACAAAATGCCTTAAAAATTTTAGAAGATGCAAATGAACAAGCGTTGCAGATTATTAAAGAAATGAATCAAATAAAAACAAGGGCAAAAAATAGTTATACTGGAGAATTAGAAGAATTAAAAAGAGATCTAAAAGAAAAAGAAAATAAATTAATTGTAGAAATTAGCAAAGAAACTCCACAACACAATAAATCTTCAAAACCATTTAAACCAGGTGATAGAGTTTTAGTAACATCCTTGAATCAAAAGGGTTATATTATAAAGGTAAATGCTGATAATTCTGCTCTAGTTGAATTAGGTATTATGAAATCTAAAGTAAATATAAGAGATATAGTACATGTAGATGAACAAGAAGTTGCTAAGAAAAATTATAGTAGAAGTGGTGTACAGAGCAAGTCGAAGAATATACAAACTAGTATCGATGTAAGAGGAATGAACTCAGAGGAAGTAATAATGGATGTAGAGAAATTTATTGACGATGCTTATTTATCAAATTTAGCTCAGATTACTATCATCCATGGAAAGGGTACTGGCGTATTGCGTCAAGCAATTCAAATCCTTTTAAAGAAAAATAAACATGTGAGTGAATTTAGATTAGGTGGATTCCATGAGGGTGGAATTGGTGCTACCATAGTTACACTTAAGTAATGGAATAGAATTTTGTCTCAAATTATCAGAGTAAGAGTATGTATGAAAAGAACTCGAAGATAAACTAAATTTTTGAAAGTCGCTACGCTTATATAGTTTGCAACTTAATGCCCTGCTGCTTTAAATAACTTTTCGTGCAATACCGTGTGATTCGTTATTGCTACTAATGATTTTTTATTTAAATTAGTGTATAATTAGTAATGAAAATTCTATGTAATGATTAAACACCATATAGAACAAACTTATAAATATTTTATAACAAAGAACACCTAAGAACTTAAACTAAAACGGGGTGCATAAATCGTGATTTTATCGGACAAGACAATAATAGAACTTTTAAACAATGGTGAGTTACAAATAGACCCTATAGACCAAGAACAAATACAACCAGCATCAGTGGATATAAGATTAGGAAACCATTTTTTAAAGCTCGACGAAAATAAAATAGAAGCTATGACTATGACTGATGAGATAAAATACATTTCATTTGAATGTAATGAGGTTATTATACCGCCAAATTCATTTTTATTAGCTACTACAAAAGAATATATTAAACTTCCCAAAAATCTGACAGCTTTTGTTGAAGGTAGAAGTTCAATTGGTAGAATGGGTTTATTCATTCAAAATGCAGGTTGGGTTGATCCTGGATTTGAGGGAGAAATAACACTTGAACTATTTAATGCCAATAGATTACCTATTAAGCTCGAAGCAGGTCGTAGAATATGCCAATTAGTTTTTGCTTCTATGGATCAAGAAGCGTCAAACCCATATAGCGGAAAATATCAAGGACAAAGAAGTTCTACTGGAAGTAGAATATTTCTAGATATAGATAAGTAAGGTTATATGATAAGGATAGTTGGATTGTTGTTATTATTAGTGTTTACGCTTTTTGCTTTTTGGGTAATGGCTAAGATTGTAATTGAATCAAACCATATAATTAATAAGAGAATGAAAAAAGCAGGTCATAAAGGAAGTTATGCTCAATATAAAAAAAATATAAACCAGGAAGATATAAGAAAAAAAAGTAAGAAAAGAAGAAAGTAATTGATAAAGGTATAGGTGGTAGGTAGTGAAAATAAAAAAAATCTACTTGATAGTTATAATTAGTGGAATAATGTTATTGTCTAGTTGTTTTAATGAAGAAATTGAAAATAAAACTGATGATATAATTGAAAACGAGCAGATTGAGGATTATAATACCATTTTTGAGAGTGTAGAACTTGAAAACAATGAAGATTATAATATACATAGGATTACTCAAGATGGTACATTGCTTGAAATACTAAATAACAAAAATATCTTAATAAGTAAAGATAATAACAACTTAGTTGTATATAATACAAAAAATCAAGATGAAAATATAATAGCAGAAGAGGCATGGAATGCTACAGTATCTATTGATAAATCAATAATATCATATGAAAAAGAAGATGGTATATATGTGTCAAGTATCAATGGTAATGATAGTATATTAGTCTATTCTCTAAATGATGAAATAACAAGAAATTTTATTATTTCGAGTGATAGTAAAAGTATTTTAATTCAAACTATAAAAGATGATGAGTTTCAGAATAAAATAGTTGATTTGGAAGGAAATGTTAAGGAACTAAATATAACCGAAAACGACGACTTCATAATAACCAAACTAATCTATTTTAGAAATAATAGATTATATGCAACTGCACAAATTAAAAAAGATAAGATAGATGTTAATGATGAAGAATTAATCAAGACTACAGATCTTATAAGATTAGATACTAATACCGGGGCTGTAAAAAATATTACTAATATGTCGCCGCAAGATCAAACATATCTACTCGATATATACGATGAAGACAAATTACTTATAAAGATTGAAGAAACTACTGTCGATGACGATGGGATTAATGTAAAAAATAGTATTAAGAGAGTTAATTTAAGTAATGGGGGAATCTATAGTACAAGAATAGATATAGCAGATACTACAGTAATTAAAATACTAGATAGGGAAACTGAATATATTTGGCTTGAGGAACCAATTGAATATGATATAAAATTTCCAAACAAATTAGAAATAAAATATAGGAATAATAAGGGAGTAGTTGATACTATTGGATCTATAACCTCAGGAATACCATCAACTATTTTTGTTCAAGATAATGATATTTATTTCAATTCTAATGGGGATATATATATAATTGATATGTTAAATAGAGAATGAAGTAAGGAGTATTAAATATTGATTTATTTAGATAATAGTGCAACTACACGTGTAGACGAAGATGTAATTAATATAATGAATTTATACCATAGTATAAACTATGGAAATCCTTCGTCTCTTCATCGTATGGGTTTAGCTGCTGAGAAAGCATTAGATACAGCTAGAATTCAATTAGCATCACTACTTGGTGTAGACAATAAGACGATATATTTTCTATCTGGTGGAACAGAAGGAAATAACCTAGCTATATCAAGTGCAATAAGCAAAAATAAAAGATTAGGCAACAAACTTATAACAACTAAAATAGAACATCCTTCTGTATTAGAGGTATTTAGACATTTTAGTACCTGTGGCTATGAGGTATGCTACTTAGATGTAGATAGAAGTGGATTTATAAATACGAATCAATTAGAAGAAGTATTGAGTGAAGAAACAATTGTTGTTAGTATAATGAAAGTTAACAACGAAATTGGTTGTATTCAGAATTTAAAGAGAATAGGGGAGATTGTTAAAAAGAAATCTCCACAATGTATTATCCATTCTGATTGTGTACAAGCATTAGGGAAAGTTCCCTTAAAACCAATTTTAGATGGAATAGATATATTGACTTTTAGTGGTCATAAATTTCATGGGCCTAAGGGCAGTGGAGGAATATACGTAAATAAAGAATTAAATCTTAAAACTCACACATTTGGAGGTGGGCAAGAAAGAGGTCTTCGATCAGGTACTGAAAATGTGCCTGCTATAGTTGGTATGGGTATGGCAGCTGAAATAATTTCTAAAGACTTCGAAGTGGTTACAGATCATATAAAGAAATTAAAATCCTATACTATGGAATTAATGTGCCAACAAATAGAAGATATTGAATTTAATAGCAAGGACGATGACAACTTTGCACCACATATTTTGAGTGTATCAATAAAAGACATAAAAAGTGAGATTTTATTGCATTTACTCGAAAATAAAGATATATTTATTTCTTCTGGTTCAGCATGCTCATCAAAGAAAAAATCTGGTAGCCATGTATTAAAAAGTATGAACTTATCACAAGATAGTATTGAGGGTTCTTTACGTATTAGTTTTTCAAAATATAACAATGCGAGTGAAGTAGAATATACTATAATGGTTATAAAAGAAGCTGTAGGTAGTCTAAGAAAGTATATTAGGAGGTAATTTTTTATTATGGAAAAAGTTATTTTAGTGAGATATGGGGAAATTGCCTTAAAAGGTTTGAATAAATCTTTTTTTATAGATATGCTTTTAAAAAATATAAAGGCATCTCTAAAAGGATTAAATGGCGTTAAATTAGAAAAGATACAAGGTAGATTTATTATTCGAGTTGCACTTGAAGATTTTGATAGAGCTTTGGATTTGCTTAGAAAAGTGTTTGGGATAGTATCAATAAGTGAAGCAAAGGCCTTTCCTAATGACTTTGAACAAATAAAACGTGTTGCTGTAAATATGATGGAATGTATAAATGAAGATACTACTTTTAAAGTTGAAGCACGAAGAGCAAATAAGGGTTTCTCACTAACATCTATGGAAATTAACAATGAGGTTGGTGGTCATCTATTAGATAATAATCAGTATTTAAAAGTAGATGTTAAGAAACCAGAGGTTAAGCTATACATTGAAGTAAGAGAAAAGACTTATATGTACAGCTCTATTTTACAAGGATTAGGTGGGTTACCTGTAGGTTGCAGTGGTAAGGGAGTATTAATGTTATCAGGTGGAATAGATAGCCCTGTTGCGGGATATCTAATGGCTAAACGTGGTGTTGAGATAATAGCAGTGCATTTTCACAGTTTTCCATACACTAGTGAAAGGGCACGGGATAAGGTCATTAAACTTACCGAGATAATGCAAGATTATACAGGGCCGATTAAGCTTTATATTGTGTCATTTACAGATATACAGCAAGAATTACTACTATCTTGCAATGAAAGATATACCACTTTACTTATGAGAAGAATAATGATGAAGATAGCCGAGAGAATTGCAATTGCTGAAGAGGCTAAGGCGTTGATTTCAGGGGAAAGCCTTGCACAAGTAGCAAGTCAAACTATGGAAAGTTTAATTGTCACAGATAATGCAGTAGAGTTGCCAGTTTATCGACCACTAATTGGAATGGATAAGAATGAAATTATAGATATATCACAAAAAATTGATACCTTTGAGACATCAATATTACCATATGAAGATTGCTGTACTGTCTTTGTTCCAAAACATCCAGAAACTAGACCAAAATTAGAAAAGATTTTAATAGATGAGCAAAAAATTGATATTGAACATTTAATACAAGAGTCTATTAACACTGCTGAAATAATCACAATGTAATTGAGAGGAACGACCCTGCGTCGTTCCTTTTTTACATCAAATTTAATTAATATAATGAGTTTTTTTCTATTCGACAAAACTTCTTATATTTCTTTGAAGGAAATATAAGATTAATAGCGAATTTATATATATTAAAGGAGGCTGTTTATATGGAATTACAGACGAGAATAATAGAAGATACACTATTAGTAAAAATTGTAGGTGAGCTAGATCATCACTCCTCAGAGGATATTCGAAATCAAATAGACAAATTACTCAGTTCAAATAGTATTATTAATATTATTTTTGATCTATCTCATATGAATTTTATGGATAGCTCAGGTGTAGGTATGTTTATGGGGAGGTATAAAAAGATAAAAATGAAAAATGGTATCCCAGTTATGATTAATATTCAAGATTCTAATAGAAGATTATTAAAAATGTCAGGATTATTTAATATTTATCAAGAATATAAGGATCTAGATGACGCAATACTAGCCATAAGGAGGGGGAGTGATGAATAACAAAATGAAATTAGAGATACTGAGCAAATCAGAAAATGAAAGTTTTGCTAGAGTAGTAGTATCTGCATTTGCTACTCAGTTAGACCCTACTATAGAGGAGATAACTGATATAAAGACAGCTGTTTCTGAAGCGGTTACGAACTCAATAATCCACGGTTACAATAAGGATGATGAGATTATACATATCTTGTGTGAAATTATTGATAATGAAATCATAGTTGAAGTAATTGATTATGGTATGGGTATAGAGAATATTGAACAAGCTAGAGAGCCATTGTACACCTCGAAACCACACTTAGAAAGATCAGGAATGGGTTTTACAGTAATGGAAAGCTTTATGGATAGTGTAACAATAAATTCCGTTCCTGGGGTAGAAACTAAAGTAGTAATGAAAAAATCAATAAAAAGCATCAAAAGTTATTGAGGGTATTTATATGATTAGTGAAGGATACTCGTATAATGATCATGAACAAACTATAGAATTAATAATTAAAGCACAAGGTGGGGACAAGCTAGCAAAAGAAGTACTAATCACATCTAATATAGGTTTAGTAAATAGTATTGTTAATAAATTTAGCAATCGTGGTCACGATAGAGAAGATCTATTTCAGATTGGAAGTATTGGTCTGATTAAGGCAGTAGATAACTTTAATACTTCATTTGATGTAAAATTTTCTACTTATGCAGTACCCATGATTATGGGAGAGATAAAAAGATTTTTAAGAGATGACGGTCTAATAAAGGTCAATAGAAATCTAAAGAGTATTTATAAGAAGGTCTACTATATAAAAGAAAACTTTTTTAATCTTAATAATAGAGAACCAACTATTGAAGAAATTGCAAAGGAAATTGGTGTTGAAAAGGAAGAAATAGTAATGGCATTAGAAGCTTGTTATGCTCCAGACTACCTATATGAGGTGATTCATCATGATGATGGAAATCCAGTAATGCTAATAGATAAGATAGGTTCTGATGAAAAGCATGAGGAAAATTTTTTGGATAAAATTACTTTAAAAGAAATAATATCTAGGTTACCACCTAGAGAAAGGCAAATTGTTGTAATGCGATATTTTCAAGATAAAACACAAAACGAAATTGCTGAAAATCTAAACATTTCTCAAGTTCAAGTGTCTCGCATAGAAAAGAAAATTTTAATCAAGTTAAAAGAGTATCTAAGTGGATAATTAATCAAATAATTTTATTCATAACATAGGTTAGACTTATTATAATGATATGTATGCCAAGAGCATCTGCATAATAATAGGTTATAACCTTTTTTTATTGATTAAGTTACTTTTCTACTCAATATAATTAGAAACATTAACTTAGCTTAGTCAAAAAAACTTTTCTATCATATAAAAATAAGCATTAAAACGCTTTATTACTATATTTTTATATAACTCATTTTTTTTTATCCATAAAATTATTAATCATATAAAAGTTTAAAGTGTAAATAATAAAGATAAATAAAATATAAGGAAATAAATTGGAGGTTTACATGAAATCAATAAAAACAGATAAGGAGTATAAGGATTATGTAAAGGATAAACAACCAAAGCAGACACTCTTAAAGAATTGTATTAATGCTTTTATTTGGGGAGGATCTATTTGCATTTTTGGACAATTATTATTTGATATGAGTAAAAAACATTTAGAATTAAATGAGAAAGATGCTGCAACAGTTCAGATTATCATATTAATTTTTATAGGTGCATTCTTAACTTCTGTAGGAATTTACGATAAGATTGGAAAACATGCAGGAGCAGGTTCTATTGTTCCTATAACTGGTTTTGCCAACTCAATTGTGGCTCCTGCTATGGAGTATAAAAAAGAAGGTTATGTAATGGGTGTTGGTGCAAAAATGTTTTCTTTAGCTGGACCAGTACTCGTATATGGCACGTCAGCATCTGTTATAGTAGGTATAATATATTATTTTTTTAAGTAGAAGGTGGTGAAATGCAATGAAAAATAACAGATTAGGAAGACAAACTATTAGGTTTGAAAATCCTCCAACAATACTAAATACTGCATCAATAGTTGGTCCTAAAGAAGGGGAAGGGCCTTTGAGAGACTATTTTGATAAAGTAGAATGTGATGATACATGTAAAGAAAAAACTTTTGAGAAGGCAGAAGAATATTTTTGTAATGAGTCTGTAGAGACATTGCTTCATAAAGAGAGGCTTAAGAGTGGTGACATAGATTATTATATTGGAGGAGATTTATTAAATCAAATTATCAGCACTAGTTTTACTGCAAAAAAACTAGGTATTCCTTATTTTGGAGTATACAGTGCATGTGCAACATTTGCTGAGGCAATACAATTAGCTTCTTGTATTATTGCAGGTGAATTTGCGTTAAATATAGTAGTATCTGCGTCAAGTCATTTTAGCAGTGCTGAAAGACAGTACAGGTCTCCTTTAGAATCCGGAGTTCAAAGAAAGATGACAGCTCAATGGACAGTAACAGGGGCAGGTTCAATGCTATTAACACAAAATTCTAAACCTCCGTATATTACTCATGTTACTACAGGCATTGTTCAAGACTATGGCATTAAGGAAGCTGATAATATGGGTACTGCTATGGCTCCAGCAGCCGTAGAAACGATACTATCACATTTTAAGGACACTGGGTATAAACCAGATGATTACGATCTTATTATAACAGGAGACCTTGGTACTGTTGGAAAAGATATAACAATGGATCTTTTACTGAGAGAAGGATTTGATGTTAGTAAAAACTACACAGATTGTGGTGTTGAAATATACGATGAATCTCAAGATACTCATGCTAGAGGTAGTGGTGCAGGATGTTCAGCAGTTGTTTTTTCTGGATATTTGTTTGACCAACTTAATAAAAAAGAGTTAAATAAAATACTCTTTGTACCAACTGGAGCATTACTTTCTCCTACTACAACTCTTCAGGGCGATACTATACCGTGCATAGCCCACGCTATTACTATAGAAAACACACCTGAGTTAGGTAAGGAGGCGAAGTAATGGTTGATTATATATGGGTTTTTGTTATAGGTGGTATTATTTGTGTAATTGCTCAAATAATTATGGATACTACAAAATTATTACCGGCACATATATTAGTATTATATGTTGTCATGGGTGTTCTTTTAACTGCTATAGGAATTTATCCGAAGATTGTAAAGATTGGGCAAGCTGGTGCTACTGTACCAATAATAGGATTTGGTTACTCTTTAGCGAAAGGTACAATGGAAGCAGTTGATAAGGAAGGTATTATTGGTGCATTTAGTGGAGGAATAAGTATGACTGCCAGTGGTATATCAGCTGCAGTAGTATTTGGATATCTAGCATCTATTTTTTCTCATTCTAAATCTAAAAAATGATACTTTTATTATGTACTATATTTAAATAAAGCTTTCTTATTTAGAAAAGGCGAGTAGAAACTGTGGTTTCTACTCGCCTTTTTTTATTCAGGTTCTTTTTCTTTATTTGATTTTTCCTTTTCCTTATTTCCGTTGTTTGTCTCCGGTTCAATACTTACGGGATCTTCAGGTTGTGGGGTAGGAGTTGGTTGTGGTTCGGGTTCAGGTTCACTTTTATTGATTGTAACTGAAATACTAGCAGAATAAGATATCTTATCAGTAAAAGCAAATTTTGCAGTTACAGTCGAATTTCCACCAGATACAGCTGTTATAGTATAAGTGTCATTACCTTTTGCAGTTACAGTTACATTCTTATTGTTAGAAGAAACATTTAAGTCTTTTAAATTATTTACATTCTTGTTATTTATTGTAGAACCTCGTATTTGAATAGTAGTAGATTCACCTTCGTTTAAGGAAAGACTGCTTATAGGTGAATTGTCTTTAAATATTTGGATGTTCATTACACTATTAGCACTGTGAATGTCACATTGTTCAAGATTTTGGCTACCAGGTACAAATACACCGGATTCACTTTTAGGAACATAGTTTGGGTTTACTGGTCTTACACCACTTGGGAAACGATTGTCAGGTTTTATAAATCTAACAGTAGTTTCTACTGTGTCATGAGGACAGAATTCAGTTGCAAGCTTGCCAGATACTGTGCAAAGTGTTAATTCCACATGAAAATCGTCATGTTCTGTTGGTACAGTACCACTAATAAACATTTCGCTAATAATAGTGGATCCTCTAGGATCTCTTGATGTAAATTCAGTAGGTAATTTTCCTGAAACTCTATCAATGCTAGCAGTTACAATGCCTCCTGGCTTTCCTGGGAGATTTTTAGACTTCAGTCCTTTGTGAATATCCCTCATTACTGCTTGCCACATTGGTGCCGGACCAATAGGTCTTGAACCACCTGAAAGTCCAATATTTAAATTATACTCTTTACCTCCGACCTTAACCTTGTTCTGGTCATAGCCATACCAAACAGCAGCAGTATAGTAAGGTGTGTAACCAGTAAAATACGCATGCATATGATTGTTGGTAGTTCCTGTTTTACCTGCTATTTGCATATTTGGTACAGAAAGTGATGTGGTTCCACCTCTAACAGCTGTTTTTAAAACATCTGTAATCAAAAATGCCGTTTGTTCAGAAAATACTCTTATTTTTTCTTGCTTATTTTCTAAAACTATATTACCATCTCTATCCTCTATATGAGTGTATAAGATTGGTTCATTTCGAGTACCTTCACTTGCAAAAGTTGAGAAAGCACTAGCCATTGCTACAGTAGACTGACCATAAGTATAACCACCTAATGCTAGTGAAGACGCTTGCTCATCTTCTTTTACAAACTCAAGTCCTAATAATTCACCGTACTTTATAGTGTCTTGAAGTCCTATATCCATCCATGACTGAACTGCTAAGGTATTTGTAGATTTTCTTAAACCTTCCCTGAGTGTAGTCATTCCATTATACCCACCAGCATTTGTTGGTTTCCATGATCCAATTTGAATAGGTACATCATCATAAGTTGTGGCAAGTGTTATCTTTTTTGTTTCAAGACCAGGTGCATATACAGTAAGTGGTTTCGTCGAAGACCCTACCTGGAATTTTTGAGTAGCGCGATTCAAAGATCTACTTTTTTCTTTATTTCTACCGCCAATCATTCCCACTACATGGCCATTAGAGTTGTCGATAACCGTCATTGCTGCTTCTGGCAAAAGGTTAACCTCTTGTCCCAGTTCTTTTGTAAGCGCTTCAGAAGCTCGCTTAGCGGTATTTGATTGTTTTGGAAATAGACTATCATCATTAAATTTCTCATCTAATACATTCTGGACATTTGGATCTTTGGTAGAGTGGATTTTCAATCCAGAATTTAACAGATAGTTTTCTGCATCTTCTCTTGTATCAAAAGAAAAATTTTCAGAGATCATTAAATCATCAAGAATTTTAATATACAACTCATCAGTAAAGAAAGAGTATATTTCTGCATTTGGGGGTACTTGTAGTGCAAAGTCGTTATTTTTCAACTCTTCTGTAGCAGTGTCAAATTCTTCGTCAGTTATATGTCCTAATTCCTTCATTTTTTGTACTACAGCTAAAGCACGGTTTTTATTATTTTCATTATGAACAATTACTCCGTCATCATCTTTTTTTATCGCATACACGCCTTCTTCTACTTCTTCAGTAATGTATGGCTTATAATGTGTTGGACTTTTAATAATAGAAGCTAATACCGCAGCTTGAGAAACACTTAATTCATCAACGCTTTTATCAAAATACACCTTAGATGCAGCTTGAATACCCCATGCATTTGCAAAACCTACTTTGTTTAAGTATGCTTCTAAAATTTGATCTTTAGTAAATTGTCTTTCTAGTTGCATGGCAAGATACATTTCTACTACTTTTCTTTCCACTTTCTTTTCTGAGGATAGGTGAGTTAGCTTAACTAACTGTTGTGTAATAGTACTCCCGCCTGGTCCTGATAAAGACTGAGAGGTAACAATCCCCACTCCTGCTCTAAATAAACCTCTAATATCAATGCCACTATGAGTATAGAAACGTTCATCCTCTATATCTATAAAGGCATTCTTAACCATATCTGGTATTTCATCTATATCTATTATTTCTCTTTTCTCTTTGCCTTGTAATTCTTGATCAAAATCGCCATTTTTATCTAGAACGGATGATGGTTCTATGTACTCAAACTTACTCAGATCCAAGCCTTCTGAATCATTAATCCATGAATACGCAAAACCTGCACCAACTACTCCGATAAGGAATAAAGAAAGTACACATAGAATAGTGAACCATTTTAAGAAAAATAGTAAATTCTTTTTCTTCTTCTTTTTTAATTTCTTCTTTTTTTTAGATTTAGAAGAAGATGGCACTTTATTTTCTTTCATATGATCATCATCTAAATACTGCCGATCATAAAGGTCACTTTCTAGAATAATTTTTTCATCATCTTCATTATTATCTTTTCTGTTACTCATTTTGCACCTCCAAATAGCATTAAAAATTATCTAATTCTATGTCAGATGGACTAGAAGAATTTGATTGCTATTATTAAATATTATTTATAAAGTATAACACTATAGTATAAGAAATTGTTTCTTTATAATTATAATATTTAATGCATAAAAATATCAATCTTTTTAAATCATTATTACTTATTCTTTGATAATTAGACATAATTTAGAGATAAGTTACGAATAATATTGGAAAATTACTACAACTATTTGTCGAATATAAATATTTTATAATAATAATATTAACATTTACTATATTTCAAACAATATAATTTTAAAAATTATTATGAACAACTTACATGCTTAATATATAAAGTAACATACTATATATTGAGATATAGTGAGTTATATAACAAAGTAAGTTGACATAATATCTTAATTGATGTATTATTTTAAGAGTCGCGTGTAAATAAAGTATGAAACTAGCAATTAGCTAGAATAAATGAACTTTAAGGTAACTTGATAAAAAATGAATATTAACAAGTCAAAATAAGTTAGAAAACTTCAAAAGCAACAACATAGGTATTTGAAAATAGAATAGTGCACACAACCTAAACAAAATAGTATAAGACTTACGATGAAAGTTGTAAGCAACAAAGTAACAAAAGTAA
>NZ_WHNX01000017.1 GCF_009362815.1 Alkalibaculum sporogenes
GTTATATCAATTAGTGGAAAATCCTACAGATTAAAGGATCATATTAAACAAGAATCATAATAAAACCTACATTCTTAAATGATCAAAAACATGCATTATAAACTTGACATTTATATTCCTTTGCAGTACGAAAAATTACACTACCCTCTACAGTAATTCCAAGTGGTGAGAATAAATTTTCTGTTGCAAAATCAAACACAGATTGTCCAGTCACTTTTATGATAATGCCCGACAAAATATCAGGTCCTATGAGTGGCGCGTATCTAAATTTCCCGATATGTTCCGTACCTCCTAATAAATCAAGGGTAAATTTTACCGAGTCATCACTAGTAAAGTACTTTATATAGTTGTAGGGCGCAAACCGATATTTATACGGAGCTGTCATTGTTAGCAGATTTTCGAGTGTAACCTTCTGTATCGTTTTTTCTCCTCTTTTAACGGTGTAATCAGGGAAAAACTCCAATACTTTCTGATTGATACTTTTGATATAGCCTTTGTCCATGGCAATCCCAATTAATATAGAAACAATACTTTTAGCTACGGAATAAACATGGATAGTGCTAGCAGCCGTGCAGCCGCTAAAGTAGTTTTCGTATAGTATTTTGCCGTCCTTTAATACAACCATGCACGCAATATTGCTATAGTCATGGATTATAATCTTTTCAAGTTCTCTAATTTTTTTCAGATTCATGCAATTAATTTCCTCCTTTAAATTTTAGAGGATATCCTTGAAATTAATGATATATCCATTAAAAATGCTTTACAATACCTATTTTTAAAAAAATTATATTAAATTATCAGCTGCAAACCTTTTTGGACATGTCTCAACTATTTAATTAATTAATATAATTCGGCTTCGATTGTTATTTCACCCCCCTTTTCTCATTCTAAACTTTTCATACCAATTAACGGTCTGATAAGGCTGGTGTTACTCGACTGTTTCTATGGATTCCACGATGCTCATTCTTGCAATCTTTTTGAGTGGGATACACGTTGCTATCAAACAGACTAGGATGGAAATAACAGTTGCTTCTAAAATCGGCACAATAGGTATTGCTACCAGCTCTAGACTGTCCGTGGTAGCGGCTCCAACAAAAACTGTACAGATGTAACCTGTTACCGGACCAACAACAGCTGCAATCATGCCGTAATAGGCACCCTCCCACAAAAATGTCTTATAGAGGCTGGCGGAGCTCATTCCAATCGTCCGCTGGTCAAATCAACCCGTATCAGTTTATCCGCATAACGCATAGCGTTGGATATCAAATTTTCAGCAACATTATACACAGTATCTTTGTCTAACCAAACACTTTTCTCCGTGGCACTGCTATGAAACTCAATAGCAAAACCAGCACTTTTACCCAAGATAGAAATGCTGTCGCTTAGTTCCGTGGAAAAGGCTTCCCATTCAAGCGGTATCGGATTGCAGTAAATTTCTTCCAACTTTTGTGCGCTAGTCATGGCTTCCACATAAGTCTCAATTCGTCCGGTATATTGCTCAATCAAAGAAATGGTATCACGCTCTCTTGCTGCTGTCAGATTACCATTTTCAAGACCCTTTTGCAGTATTTGTGCCGAGCCTTTTAGAACAGTAACTGGGTTACAACATACACCTGATAGTTTATCATTTCAAAGTAATTTTTCATCATGGTAATAATACCTTTTTCATCGTCAACCAATAAGATTTTTTTGTTCACTGTTCCGGCCTCCTTTTGTAGGATCCCTTTTATCATTACATACAAATCTCAAGATTTTCTCAACTTTCTCAATTTATAGGTTGATTTTTGATATCTTCCGTCCTCTGTCTTCTTTGTATCCTTTGGTATAATCCAAATATTACCATTTTAATCACACCCTTAATTCGCCCATTAAAACAATATAATTCACCATTTGAGCAGTGATACTCCATTTTTCTCAGGTTTCTTTTATCGTCATATAGCCCATATTGATACACTTTTCATCGTGCCTTTAGATTTATTAATATCACATTTTGTAATAAGGGACAGTTCATAAGCGCATATGGTCAAAAGTACTTGCGATACTTGCGACAAAGTTCCATTGCCTTACCATATAGTTTTTTAAATTAACTGTATTGAATTGATATGCTGTATATATTCTATCTAAATCTAATTCTGAACTTATTAAACCACACTGTTCAATAGCTTTAGCTGCAGCGTATCCACTTTCTATTCCGGCAGAAATACCTTCTCCCATCGGATTTAAAAAACCTGCTGTTTCTCCTGCAAACAAAACTTTTCCTTTTCCGTATTCAACTTGACATCCTGGCATAATATGCGGCATCAACCATTTTTCTTCTCGTTCTTGTTTCTCAATTTTCAGATTATGATGTTGTTTCATATAAGATAGAAACTGAGAATAATAATACTCAATTTTTCTTATGTCTTTGACAGATACTCCAAGTATTAAATAATTATCCTTTACATTAAACCACGCATCATACTCTGATAATTGTGGTTGCAAATAAGCATAAAAGTAATGATAATCTAAATCTATTGAACCTTTGTTAAAGGTTTGATAAGTTGTAATATAATTTTTGGGAGTATTAGTCAGTTTTCGCTTTATTGAGCTGACCACACCATCACAGACAACTACATATTTTGCATATTCGGTATATTCAATTGCACCTTTTAATTGTACTTCTACACCATCTGGATAATCGTCACAAGATATTGCCACGGTTTCGTCACGAAACTCTGCACCAGCTTCAACTGCTTTTTGTGTCAACCAATAATCAAACGAGCTTCTCCAAATATTTAAGCATTCCTGTTCGTATCGATATTCTTTTCCTTTATCATTTGTAAAAATCATTCCCCTATTATCTGTAGGTGTGCATTGAGTAAAAAATGGCGTTGCTTCTCCAAAATATTGCTCAACCAAATTCATTGATTTCTTTATTAAAATACCGGAACAAGATTTGTTTCTAGGCATTTTGAACTTTTCTAATAATAAAACTCTATATCCATTACTGGCTAATTCCTTAGCAGCACTACTGCCAGTAGGGCCAGCACCAATTACAATTACATCGTACATTATAAATTCCTCCATATAATTAAACTATTTACTCATGATAGACGATCACAAATAAACGTTCAAATGTGAACAAGGCTCTATTATCAGACTGAGCCAGGTAGTCCACTTTGATTCCTTCGAAAACATCATTTGAAAAACCTAAATGCAGTTCGGTTCGCAACTTGTCAAGATAAGGTTTCAGTCCTATTGATTAAATCATATCTAAGATATTAGTATTATTCTCCATCACATAGTATTTTGTAGCCCACAAAACTATGGTAATGCTTTTTTCGTTAAGTTAATCATAATAGCTTTTATCGGAATAAAAATTATAACCAACTTTGAAATCTCTAAAACTTCTTAAACCAACTTTATTTTTGAGTTAGATACAAATACTGGCTACCTCTTTTCACCAAGATTTTTTAAAATTTCGTGATAGCGTATTGTTGCCAATGCACTTGGTTTACCTTTTTTACAGAAAGAAAACTTGGCCAACTTCGGAACAACACGCTCAACAATAATCTGTCCATCCACCATCTTAGATTCCAACGCTTTCAAGGCCTCCAGAAATCGTTTATCCTCCTTTGCACGGTTATAAAAGGATAAAACATATACATAAACAAAAATATTGTAGTTGCGGAAGGGATATTCGATCTGCATAAACAGTGTGCCCATTCCATAATGGCATGGGCCAATCGGTTTCCGGATTGTCCAATGCTCAAGCAAGAAATCTACAGCCCTATCAAGCGCTGGTTCTTTATTGAGATAATCACTAAATCGGAATGCATCCAAAACAGTAAGTGTTGGGAAGGGGTTTGAATACTCAGTTTCCGGACCTCGTCCAAAGCTATACTTGTTGCAACGCCAGCCGCCATCGTTATATTGTGTATCCAAAAGGTGTAGAAAGGTTTTTTGCAGTTTGGAATCACAGGTATAACCCATGTGGCAAAGCACATTGACAGCATTGGCAGTATGGCATGGGTAAATTGAACCTTGCGGGTACACCTTAAAACTTCCATCTTCCCTCCATGCACTGAATATTATGATGGCGCATTCTTTAAGTAAAGGCTCGTTGGATTCCATTCCTAATTCCAACAGATATAGTATGCTATCCAGCGTGGAGAAAGGGGATCCTTTTATTAATCGTTTGTCAGGTGTAGTCCAATAGTCTGCGCCATTATCATACCTATGCGATAATATAGCTTCAACATCTGAAATATATTTCTTCTCTATAGCCATTTCTATCTCCTCCATATACTTCATTTTTTTACATAGGTCACTCAGTGAGAATAGTCCTATTTTCCTTCACCAAGCAACTCTATTTCCATATCTTCCAACGCTTTTACATAATCTCTTCCATCAGAAGCAGTGTAGGCAAATTTTACCCACACTAAACTTTTTTCAAGTTCACCTTCTCTAAAAATATTTCTTATATGTTTACCAATCACACTTCTATCTCGCTGAAATAATTCAACCATTTGGTCAATAGACAGTCAATAGTAGTTCTATTTTTGTCAAACCATCTTCGATCTGGTACATTATAATTTCAGAGTTCATATTCATACTCATACTCGTTGCACACTTTCTTTTATTATACATGTTTTATTAAAATATTCCCATTATTATACAAAAAAGAGATGAGTTTACGTGATATCAAAGAGAAATCTCAAAATCCCATACTATGTTATGTGCAGAAGTATTACCGAAGTGACTCTTTTAAAAAATGATAGTAAATTTAAGAAATTATATTTGAATAAATGCTTATAGTTGAGATATGTCCCTATTAGCTACTCATTCTAGTACCTTGCAATGCATGATACGTCTATTTTGTATTGCAAGGTACTTGTTTTGTCAAGTTTTTTATTCCTACCCTTTGTCTGCTACTCTACTCAAAATAAAATAAATCCTCAAACTTTTTTTCAAGAGCGATACAAAGAATAAGTGCCAATTTAGAAGTTGGGTTAAACTGACCCGTTTCAATAGAGCTGATTGTGTTTCTCGATACACCCACCATTTCAGCAAGTTCGCTTTGAGAAATTCCTTTTTCTACACGTGCTACTTTTAATCGATTTTATTTGCACGATATTTTCCAAATCAATCTGATCCGATTAAGGCAAACCATAAACTCAAGACATGTCGCTCATCATGTATTAGTTTCTAGTTCCACCTTGACGTCATATCTTCTATTTCACTATGATAAGGTCACAGATTGATTCCACATGGCTCGAGTTGATGTCATTGATGTCTTAATCAGATTTTGTAGCATTACGTTTGAGGGAACATATATTGTGATAAGAATTCCAATGATATTTCATTGATGAATTCTAATGTTTCATAACCTGGTTTTGAATAATTGCCTCCAAGCATCTTGCATAACGCGGGCGAAGTTCTCACAAGGTCTGTTAAAGTAAAGTGATTACTGCCAGGGATGTGATAGTTTATAGCTTTTCCATTATTATACAAATAATTTGCGTTTTGAGCATATTTATTATCATTGCCTATTAGCATGTATCCGGTATCACTGTATACATTCATAACCGCACTTTTATATGGCTCGGTATTCCATGTAAACTCATCTTCGGAATATCCTGTGATGTCGTACATATACGGTGCTTCAAGTGCAATCACGGCACTTATGTCATCTCGCATTCGTGCTGTTCCAAGAACTGCAGCACCTCCTAGGGAGTGACCCGCAAGACCTATATTTTGCGGATTTATCAATGAATAGAAACTGTTACCGGGCTGTCTTGTTTCTGCAATGATTGTGTTAATTACCTGGTTGATATCTGCCATACGGATACCCATCCATTTTTTATAGAGCATATATGAATTGGCAATGTCTTTATTTGAGTCTTCCATATTTAATTCTTGGAAATAGTCTCGATCTATCCACACTTTCTTTCCGTCTATCGAAGCATATAATGCATGATAGGGATGGGCAATGCTCGCAACAACAAACCCATGGCTTGCCAGTTCCTCAAATAATGAAGCATTGCTTGTCTTTACACTTATCCCCCCGTGTGAGAAAACAACTAATGGACAGCTGTTTCTTTCTATGCTTTTATCGGTAGGATAGTATACTTTCAAGGATAATTTTCGAATGCTCCCATCGTTAAGAAATGCCTCCAATCTAGAATTATCATTAATCTGCACAACGACCGAATCAAAGGAAAAAGGGCCGGTAGTTTTGATAGCGGATAAGCCTGGAAACAAAACTTTCGCAACGGCTAAAAATACACATACAACGATCAAGATTCTTATAAATACTTTCCTTAGCTTAGTTGGTACAGGAGTTTTATGCACAGTCGTCATTACCACCTACATTCTAAATATATTTTCAATAAAAGAGCTTTCATAAATTTCTTAAAGTTTCTGATCACAAGTAGGTGAACCTACTCGTGTAGTCATTTTTCAAGTTAATCGTTCATCTCTCGTTTTTACTGCTGCAAGTTTCGGAGTCAAATACCCTTGCCATACAATGGGCTCGCGAGAAAAAAACAGGCGTTAGCCGGCCCAGCATTGTCTGAAGTCTAATGTCCAACCACCTGGGGTTAGATCCTCGTCCACCTGGACTCCATAAAAGGTGGAACGCCTTCACTAAGATTGATCTTTGCCGTCCACAAGTAGGTTTTTGGCCACTGACGGAAGATCTTTGCGACGTTAAAAAGGAATTTTAAGAAAAGAGTCCTGGGGCGTGGCTCCCACCCGCCGCTGGGGTTAAGTGTTACTTCCACCTCGTCACCACTGCGACTAACCTCATAAGTACCTCTCACCACCCCTGCAGACTCATCCGCGCTAAGTACGAATTCACCGCTAAAAGAAGTATTATCCGCAATGTAGGCGATTTCCGGGAAGGGTGGATGAAACTCGGATGCAAATCTATGGCTTTTGCGACTTGAACTAATGCGGGCAAAGGCGGGACAATTCTGTTGCTCTGAAAGCTCATAAAGAGTGTCATTCGGCCCGTAAAGCTTGTTTCCTTCCCTTCTAAGTGGCTCAAGCGCCTGTGACTGTGATGGGCACCAGTCCACCAGAAATGTATCAGAACTGTAGCGCATGAAGTACACGCGAGAACCATTAAGTGGGAATGGAAAGGTATCCGGTTTATGAGTCCGGCCGTTAATGCTAATGGTTACGTCAGTATTCGCCCGGCGGACAAAATCAAACTTAAACATCAGATAGACAGGTAGAGACGAGGGATTAGCCGAAGAGCTTCCCACAGGCGCTAATAGCGAAAAGGGGTTGGTTGGCTTCTGGCTTTTTTCCACAATTTCAACTTCCACCTTACGGCCAGCTTTGTCCTTAAAGGCGAAGGCCACGTCAACGCCGCTTGTGGTCACGCTAAAACGGGCATTGGTCATGGGACTTATAATGGTATCAGCCAGCCCCTTTGCTGCTACGTCTATTCTATCCTCTTTGGTCAGGCCAGGTTGCTGGTACACATCTATATAGCCGTCCTTGCGCCAGGCTATAATTCTTAAGCCTGTACCGTAGGAAGCATCATCAAACCACTGGGGCTCAAAACCAATGTAGACTTCGTCCGGATCCCTCTCAAAATTGATGAGGAACAATCGTTCAATGTGGCTTATGTTTAATGAAAAAGGTGAATACATATGAAAACCTCCAGTCGTGTTTGAATAGTTATCCTATTAAAAAAAGTATGTTTGTTATTTCTCTTTTCAATTTTCTAGTCCCCCTTAAAGCTACTCATTTCACTATATGGCAGATGAATAAACTTAAATATATTAGCATGTAGATTAAGCAGCTTGAAATCATACTGATTCTTCTCTATCATTTTGAATGCCTAGAGAGAGGGTACTACAAAATGTATGATCATATACATATAAGAACCTATGGAAAAAATCAACTTACCAGGACACCATGTTTTAATAAGGATAAACATATCTTATAATACAGATTTAATAATTTTTAAAATAGCTTTTACTACAGCAGAATGACCTGCACCGTTTATCTGATTTGTAGTACCAGTAAAGTATAAATCAGTATCAGGATTATACCATGCAAAGGAACCAGTTTGTCCCCAGAACCCTAAAACTTCTGTGATCGGTTTAAACGGAGAGATAATTCTAGGTATAAATAATTTTTCCAACCCTATGCCATAGAAGAAAAGACTAGGTGGAGGTAATATTAAATTCCACTTTTTGAAGTATTCTATATTCTCTTTAGGAAAAAAATGTCCTTTAAAAAATTCTTTTAAAAAAATCATTGATTCCTCTGCTGTAGAAACAATACCACCTTCAGCTGTTACTGATGCGATGTAATTCGGAACCCATAGTTGTTATTAATATGGAATTACCATCTTTACTTAGTATTTGATATTGGTAGTCCTGACTTTATAAAGATCAAATACAGTCACAAGGTTTCTAGTTTTAAAGCTATCTCTATTTTTTTAATGAGATGCCTTTGTGATTACTCTTATAAGGACATTTGTAAAGAGATTGGCAACTTGACTCTTTCAGAAGTTGCCAAGCTCTCTGGTAAAGGGTTTACTCTTATTAATGCTGATCCTAAATATCAGAACTTATTACCACAATTGTTAGAACGAATAAGAGCTGCCTAAGCAACCCTTGTTAATAACTTCTCCTTACTTTTTATACCATTAATAAATGGTTTTATTACCATGCCTATATCTTTCTTTAACACCTTCTAACTTAATTATTTTTTTGTTTTCTTTTCTCAGTAATTTTAAGAAATTATATTTGAATTAACACTTATGGTTGAGACATGTCCCTACTCGTTTAAAAATACGCACAAATTTTGAAATTTCTATATTAGAACATCTCCATTGAGAGCGTTTTATAGTAAAATTTTTTACAACTTTCAAAATCTTTTTCACAAATTGATTTATAAACACTCACATGATCATCTAAATCATCATTGTATTTTTTTTGAAGCCATAGATCATTTTTCTTAGAAATAATTCCCGAAAGATACTGCCGAATGATGTTTTTTGTAAATATAAATACATCAGCATATACAGAATTATGACTCATTAAACAAATTTGATAGTGAAAAAGCAAATCCTCGTCAACTAGTGTATTTAAAGACTCATCTGTAAGGCATTTACGAAATTCTTCTTTGGCTACTAAATATTGATCTAAGCTAGTTTTCAATTCAAGTTCTTCTTCTTTTGTGGCATTTAAAATAGCTAATCTACAACACTCAACTTCTATTAATCTACGAAGTGCATATATTTCTTCAAAAGACTTCTTTTCATAATAAAAATCAGATACATGGTGAAATATATGAGAAATAGAAAAAGATTTTACATAAGTACCGTCTCCTGCACGTGTTTCAACAACACCAATCGTGCTCAGTGTCTGTAACGCCATACGAACAGTTAACCTGTTTACACCGTATAGAGCTGACAAATCACTCTCAGAAGGCAGTTTTGTTCCCGTTGTCCATTCACCTGATAAAATCCCCTCTTTTAAATTGGAACAAACTTGATCTACAGCAGAAATATGTGTGATTTTCTTATTTTTTTTATTATCCATTTTTGATGCACCTTTATTATTTATTATTTTCCTTTTTCTCAATCTATTTTTACATAATAGTCCCTAAAAATCAATTATTAATTTTTCGTTGACTCGCAATTCCGTTTAATATATAATTCACTTAGCGAACAAGTGAACAAATATAATAATGGAGGTTGAATTAATGATTATTACAAAAGTGGATATTTTTCAAGTGAAAGACCCACAAAATCCTATTTGGAAACCTATTCTATGTCGTATTTATACAGATGAAGGTATCTATGGGGATGGGGAATCTGCTATGGCATACGGTATAGGTTCTACTGGTGCTTATGGCATGGTTCAAGATCTATCTAAATTGATCATTGGCATGGACCCTCTTGACAATGAAGTCATTTGGAACAAGTTATACAAAGAAACCTTTTGGGGACAAAATGGGGGGTGTGTCTTTACCGCTGGAATGAGTGCTATTGACTTAGCACTATGGGACATTCGAGGGAAGTTCTTTAATGTACCTGTGTATAAACTCTTAGGCGGTAAGCGACAAGATAATTTAAGAACTTACGCCAGTCAACTTCAATTTGGATGGCAACCTTCTATGGAACAAGCTCGTACCTTAGAAGACTATATTAATCATGCAAAACAGGCAGTCTCAGAAGGCTACGACTGCATAAAAATCGATTTTTTCACTTTCAAAGAAACCGCTGAAGAAGGCAGTTATAGCGATATCGAACGTACAACTCTACTCTCTCCAGACACACTTGATAAAATTGTGGCTAGAGTTGCTGCTGTTCGTGAAGCTATTGGACCAAAAGTCGATTTAATTATTGAAAATCATTCTTTCTTAGATTCACAATCTGCTGTTCAATTCGGCAGACTTGTTGAAAAGTATAATATTTTTTACTATGAAGAACCCAACACACCTGATCCCACAACCGCAAAATATATATCAGAACGTTTAAACTTCCCTATTGCCAGTGGTGAACGTATTTATACCCGATGGCAATACGCTAAATATTTTGAAAACGCTTCCCTTCAAGTGATTCAACCAGATTTAGGCACTTGTGGTGGTATTACTGAAGTAAAGAAGATCGCAGACATGGCTTATACTTATGATGTGGCTGTTCAAATTCACGCTTGTGGAAGCCCTATCTGCACTGCGGCAGCATTGCAGATAGAGTGTGTCATTCCAAATTTTATTATTCATGAGCATCATATTGTAAATCTATGTGATTTTAATAAAAAACTTTGCAAGTACGACTATCAACCTGTTAATGGTAAATTTAAAGTACCTGATCGTCCTGGTTTAGGTAATGAATTATCCGATTTTGTACTTAATGGACCAAAAGTCACCATCAGTGGTGATGATGTATTTTGGTCCATGTAAAGCGCTAATTACAATAATAATTGGTAGTGTCAAATAACTTATGAAAAAATGCTTTATAGAAAATTCTGCGTTATGTTGACTCAATTATACTTCAAAAAAGGGTGGTCACTATATTTTTTTGTGAAACCCTTAAAAATAAAAGGTGTAAAGCTAAACTGAATAAGTTTAGTTGACAATACATAAAAATTTAGGAGGGAATTTATGAAAAAAGAGTCTACATTAAATGATAGTGGTGTTTTAGGGTTCACTGAATTATGGGCACTGGGGATTGGACAGGTAATCGGAGCTGGGGTAATCACTCTGATTGGTCCTGCTATAGGCTTGACAGGGTATTCTGTATGGCTCGCTTACTTTATCGCTATTATCATCGGTGCCATTACCAATCTTCCCATTATTATTTTTTCATCTGTAACAAAGTATTCTGGTGGTGATTATTCAATTATTACGATGTTAGGTGGTCAAAAAGTAGGCGGTATGTATATTGTGGGATTTTCTCTGCAAACATTAGGTTTATCTCTATTTGCAACTGCTCTAGGCATGTATATTACCTCCATGTTTCCAATTATTAATGGTAAACTTATTGGTATTATATTCCTGATATTGTTTTATGCCATCAATTTAATGGGGCTTGCTAATATGGCTAAAGTTCAGAAAATCATGAGCGCTATCTTAGTTGCCGCTTTGCTCATGTTTATCATTGTTGGTGCTACTAAAGCAGATTTTTCTCAATCTTTTAGTTTTACAAGTTCAATATTTTTCTCAAATGGCAGCAAAGGATTTTGGGCGGCTGTTATGCTCTTAGTCTACTCTTGTCAAGGTTACAAATACAATGTTAATTATGGTGGACAAACTAAGAATGCCACAAAAAATTTACCCATATCAATGCTCGCTGTTATTCCTGTATTGATGATTGTCTACACCGGTGCAGCACTTATTGGCTCTGCTATATTGCCATTAGAAGTTGTCGCAGGTCAACCTTTAACACTTGCTGCAAAAACTATTTTACCAAATGCACTTTTCTATGCATTCATGTTCGGTGGTCCTATCATGGCATTACTCACAACGATGAATTCAAGTTATGGTGCAATGGTTGGTCCTTTTGTAAAGGCATCTCAAGACGGTTGGTTTCCAGAAAAGCTGGCTTCAATGAACAAACGTGGTGGCGCTTATATTATACTAACCATCCAATTAATCGTTGGCTTAGTTCCAGTACTTCTAAATTTCTCTGTTATTAAAATTGTCAGCAATATGATGTTAATCACTTCAGTTTATAACTTCTTATTATTCTATTCATTATGGCAAGTGCCTAAAAAAATGCCTACGAAATGGGCAAAAGCAACTATGCATACAAATAATGTTGTCTACTATGGTATTATCATTGCAGCAATTTTCGTTCAAGGGCTTATAGGATGGAACTCCATTAAATCTCTAACGACCCCATTAGCTATATTTAATATTGTAGCACTATTGCTTTGCTTTATTTATGCCATTACACGCCATAATTCACATAAAACACATGTCGATACAGAAGGTATGTTGGAATTAAGCTAAAAAATTGAACACTAAAAAATGAGTTGTAAGAAAGGATGATTGTAGATGAAAATCAGAAAAATTGAAGTTTTTCACATGAATACTGCCAATAATAAAATGAATAGTCCCATAGGCTGCCGAATTTATACCGACACAGGGCTCTATGGCGATGGTGAAGCTGGCATGGCATACGGTACTGGTGGGAGTGCTGCTTACGGTATGGTATGTGATCTTGCTGAACTCATTATTGGTATGAACCCACTTGAGAATGAAGTGATTTGGGAAAAGATGTACAAGAGCACCTTTTGGGGACAAAATGGTGGCCCAGTGGTCTTTTCAGGTATTGCTGCTATTGATGTTGCTTTATGGGATATTAAAGGTAAGCATTTTGGAGTACCTTGCTATACCCTACTCGGTGGAAAAATGAGAGAGAATTTACGTTGCTATGCCAGTCAATTGCAATTTGGATGGGGTAAAATAGATGAACCCCAAGTTTGGGCAACGTCTCTTGAGGATTATGCAAGCAATGCGCTTCTCGCCATGGCTGAAGGTTATGATGCCATTAAAGTGGATTTCTTTGATCGAGATGAAGCTGGTAAAAGTTTGAACTCCCTTGAGCAAACAGGTTTACTTTCACCTAAAAAACTGAACATGGTTGAAGCTCGGATTAAAGCTGTAAGAGATGCAATAGGTCCAGATGTGGATATTATCATGGAAAATCACTCTTATCCTGATGCTATAAGTGCTGTACAACTTGGAAAACTCGCAGAAAAGTATAATATTTGGGCTTTTGAAGAACCTAATACCCCCTCAGTTAAAACATCAGAGTATATTGCCAAAAATCTTTCAATCCCCATTGCCAATGGAGAACGCATTTTCTCACGCTGGCAATATGCACCCTACTTTGAGAAAAATCTGATTCAATTAGCCCAACCTGATATCGGGAATTGCGGTGGTATAACTGAAGTGAAAAAAATATGTGATTTAGCCTATATCTATGATGTCGCTATACAAATTCATGTGGCTGGCAGCCCACTTGCCACTAATGTGGCATTACACCTTGAAGCAGCAATCCCAAACTTTACGATTCATGAACATCACGTTGCTAATCGTATGGATACTTCTAAAGGCTTAACTAAATTTAACTTGCAACCAGAAAACGGATATTTTACAGTACCTGAATTGCCTGGTATTGGAAACGAATTCTTACAGTCTGCTATAGATAATTCTTACGAAAGAAAAGTAATTGAATAACATATAAACAAATAATAAAGGGGAATGTATTTACCGCAATTTGGCTTTACATTCCTCTTTTATCATGCCTTAATATATTTACTTTTAATCCATTTACTCTTAATCTATGTGATTATAGGTATATGATAATGAATCAATATCATACACCTATAACAACTACAAAAAAGATTAAAGTGCTTAGTTCCAATTGAATATCGAAACCAAGCACTAATTGCATAAATTTTAATTTAATTATCTGTTCTACTTGATAAGGGTCAGCTCACATTTCATCAGTGGATTTTATTCTTTATTATTTAATTTCTTATGTCCCTACATTTCACATCCAAAAGCCAAGTCTCACAACTATTTCATCTTTCAGTTCCTTGTTGCGATAATTTACAATATCCGTATTAAACCTGAAAAGCTTAGCTTTAAGCGATATATGGGCAAATATGATTAGTCTTTTTTGTATAGTGCTACTATAGTCTCCACATGCATCGTATGAGCAAACATATCTACTGGTTGGACTTCTTCTATATTATATCCTCCTACATTTAGCACTTTTAGATCTCTTGCTAATGTTGCTGGATTACAAGAAATATATATGACTTTTTGAGGGGACATGGTGATTATGGCATCTAATAGTTTTTCGTCACAGCCTTTTCTAGGGGGGTCTACTATTACTATATCTGCTTTTATTCCTTGTTTAAGTAACTCTACGATTTTTTCTTCTGATTTACCTAATGTAAACTCAACATTATCTACATTATTTAACTTCATGTTATCTTGTGCATCTTTTATTGCTTCTTCTACTACTTCTACGCCATAAACTCTTCCTGAATTTTTTGCTAGATATAGAGATATTGTTCCTATACCACAGTATAAGTCAAAGACTGTTTCGACTCCTGTTAGCTCTGCAAATTCAACTACTTTATCGTACAACACCTTTGTCTGTATTGGGTTTACTTGAAAAAATGATAATGGTGAAATTTCGTATTTTAAAGTTCCTATGCTGTCAGTTATTTTTTCTTTTCCATAAATGAGTTTATTAGTTTTTGATAAAACTACATTGGTTTTGTTCATGTTAATGTTAATGTAGATGCTTACTACATTAGGCAAGTATTTCTTAATGTGTTCAATTAACTCTTTAGAAAATTTAATTTTCTTCACGTTAACTACGAATATTAGCATCACTTCATTATTAAAATTTGATACTCGTTCCACTACACCACGAAAAATTCCTTGATGTGTTTCTTCATTATATATCGATATATTATTCTTTTGTATAAACTCATTTATATATTTCATTGTACTTTCGCTTTGTCCGCTTTGTATCTTACAATGATTAATCGGTATAATTTCATGGCTCTTCTTTTTATAAAACCCTAATGTAGCGTCTTGAGATACTTTATACTGTGCTTTGTTTCTATACTCATATGGTTCTTTCATCCCTAACGTAGATTTCACCTTGTCTTGAATATTTTTTAAATTTCCTATCCTCTCTAGTGCATCTACAATTATTTTCCTTTTTATCTTCAACTGTTCTTTGTATTCTAAATTTTGTATTTGACATCCTCCACAGTCTTCAAAAAAAACACATGGAGGTGTACGTCTATTTTTACTCTGTTCAATTATTTTGTCTAAACTTCCTATGGCATAATTACTTTTTACTTTAGTAATTTTAGCTCTAATCTTTTCATCTGGTAATACTCCTTCAACAAATATAGTATAACCATTGTATTTACCTATACCTTCACCCTTTGAGCTTATATCTTCTATATTTAAAGTTACTATCTCGCCTTTTTTGTATAATCGATCCATTAGCATACTTTCCTCTCTTGACTAAGTAAATTGTGAAAGTAAGCTCTTGTACAAAGATTGCTCATTTTCTTTTTCATTGTAACACTTTTTTTACTTTTTAAACAAATTTCTTCTATACAGAACTCATTTCAACAAGTAGAAAAATGGGGTTATTAGAGTAAAATAAACTTAATTAGTGTAGATTTTGTAAAACTATAATATTATTTAATTTGATAACTTATTGATGATAGTATATAATTAAGGCAAATATTTTATAAAAGGGGTACTTGGATGGCAGAGTATAAAACCAGTAAAATTTCTAAAAATAAGATAATTGATACATGTAAGGAATTGTTCTATCTTCAAGGATACAAAAAGACAACTTATGTAGATATATGCAACAAAGCAAATAGCAACCCTGGATTGATTAACTATTACTTCAAAACAAAAAAAAATATAGCTGGTTTGATTTACGGTGACTTTTTTGTCCATATAAAAGATGCTGTGAAAAAATACATGTTAGAAACTTACAATTGTTATGATTTGCAATACGGTACAACTTTAGAGTTGCGCGTTTTCACTTATCTTTTAGATAATAATCCGATGCTTAAAAATTTTTATTATGATATTTGCAATGAAGGAATTGAATACGATATTGAAGTTGTCTACCATTTCTACAAATTACACGTAGATGAATACAACTTAAACCTTAGTGAGGATGAAATAAAACTTATTCAAACTGCTGTAGTTGGTTCTGGAATAGGCATTACAAAAAGAAATGTAGAAGGATTTTTTAACTGTGATACTTCAGTAATTTTTAATTTCAGAATAAAATCTATGTTTAGTTTGATGGGTGTTACTCCTGAAAGGGTTAATGAGATCTTAAGTGAAACAGAAAAGATGTTTTCTAAAATGGAAATAGAGTTAAACGATTATTTTCTTGTCACTGTTAAGTGACTATTTACATGATTTAAAATATATTATAAGCCTTAGACATCTTTGTATCCCTAAAATCAATAAAACTCTAGCGTTACTATAGTAACCGTGTCTTCGGTTTATTCAAGCATCATAGTAACGCTTAGACTGGTTAAGGTAGGTAAGTTTAGACTTAGACAGCCTTACAGCCTGGGTAACTTACAAAATACCATAGGGAATAATTACCCTATAAACCTTTCTATTTTTATTGAGTAAAAAAGTAGCACTTTCCTACGTAACCAAATGTCTGTAAGCAGCCACTTGGCTCCTTACTTGGCGATAATAAAAAAAGGGGATGCATTACGCATCCCATCAAATTATCATTATTTAGCATAAAAAAATCTTCTCTTTGGTAACTGGCTACCATCCGGTGAAGGGAAGGCCCTATAGCTTTGCGTCCTATTCTTTCGAATAGTTTGCTAGTATCTGAAAAGCAATTTCTTTATTAAAGATTAACATGTTTTTTATTAAAGTGCAACATTTTTCTACATTGTTTGCATTTATTTTTTTTCGACAATCTATTAAATTCATTTTTTTTATGATAAAATACTATAATAATTACAAATATTTCATAAGGTGGTGAGGTTTCATGAACGAAAGAGTACTTGTAGTAGACGATGAGGTGTCTATATGTGAACTTCTAAAGCTAGATTTAGAGTTTGAAGGATATATCGTAGAAACTGCGAATGATGGACAAGAGGCTTTACAGAAAGTAGAAACTTTTAACCCTGATATAATGATCCTAGATTTAATGCTTCCTAAAATGAACGGTTATGATGTTTGTAAAAAGGTTAATGCCGATAAAGGTATACCAATAATAATGCTAACTGCTAAAACCGATATTATTGATAGAGTCCTAGGTTTAGAATTAGGTGCTGATGATTATATAACAAAACCATTTGATAGCAGGGAATTAATGGCTAGAATTAAAGCTTTACTTAGAAGAAGTCAAAACACTACTCCTAAGGATGAAGATGATATTTTATATAATGATGAAATAAAAATAATTGGTAATGAAAGAAAGGTGTTAGTTAATAGCACCGAAATACACTTGACTCCAAAAGAGTTTGAGTTGTTACACCTTCTAGTATCTAACCCAGAACAAGTCTTCTCAAGAGAACTTCTTTTAGAAAGAGTATGGGGTTATGACTATTTTGGTGATACTCGAACAGTGGACATGCATATTCAAAGGATTAGAAAAAAAATTGGTGAGTTTGCTAAACACAATTATATACAAACTGTTTTTGGTGTAGGATATAAAATGAGGAGATTTTAATGAAGTTTACTTTTCGCTCTAAATTTGTATTTATTAACTTAGCCCTTGTGCTTTTAACTATGATTTTAATAGCCGTCATAGTAATACAAGGATTAATTCATAATAGTATAGGCTCTTCTCAAAGGAGATTATCTCAGTATTCAAATGAAGCTGTCTTATATATTCAACAAGAGGTTAGAGCGGATCAATCTACTTCAGATTATGACACAATATTTCTTAATAAAAGTTTATCATTAGTTGAGAGTCTATCAAATCTTTATACCACAAGAACATTGTTATATGATCTAGACGGAAATCTTTTAAGTGATTCTGCTAATGTGGAACTTATTAGTAATGTTTCTTTAGATAATGAGGTATCAACTGCACTCTCCTTGGATAGTGGCAAATCTGTGTCCCTATATAAAAAAGTTGAAGATCGAAGTAGAATTTACTCTGCAGCCCCGATATATATCGATGATCATAAAATTGGCGTTGTTGCTTTAATATATTCTCTAGAATTTATGGATACTACTATTCAACAGATAATTACTTTATTTATTTTTTCGTCTTTATTTAGTATGATAATTCTTATTATCCTTAGTAATTACATGGCTAAGTCTATTCTAAAACCTATAAGGTTATTGGTTGACTCCACTAAGAAAGTATCTCAAGGATACTATTCTGAATTAATTAAGTACGATGTAAAAGATGAGGTAGGCGAATTAACAAGTAATTTCAATAATATGACTCTAAATATTTCAGATAAAATAACTGAAATTGAAGAAGAAAAATACAAGTTATCTGCAATTATTTCATCTATCGATGATGGAATATTTGCAATAAGTCAAAATTTTGATATCTTGATGGTTAATGAAAAAGCAAAGGAGATTTTAAATACAAGTGAAAATGAATTTGAAAGCTCTATTTTAGACAATACCCCATTTTTAAAAGATATGGTGGAAGCTGTATTGCGAGAAGAAAATGATATAGTAACAGAAGTGAACTTCTCTAATAAGCACCTTCTACTACTTGCAAGTTCTATTATGCATAATCAAAACACTCTTGGTGTATTAATTGTTATAAGAGATAACACTAAGTTATACGAAGTAGAAAAACAACAAAAGAAATTTTTAAGTAATGTTTCTCATGAACTTAGGACTCCATTAACTACTATTATAGGATACACGGATTTATTACAGCGTAGAGGAACAGATAATGTTGAATTAACTAACAAGAGTATAGACAACATAAATAGAGAAGGTAAAAGACTGCTTAGATTAGTTAATGATTTACTATCACTGTCTAAATACGATCAGATTGATTTCGATATTATTTTTACGAGTGTTGATATCAATATGCTTCTAGAAGATGTTATCTATCAAATGAAAGTAAAAAGTCAGAAGTACAATATAGATATACTTTACAACACATCAGAACTTCCTCGTGTAAGAGGTGATAACGACAGACTAAAACAAGTGTTTATCAATATTTTAGACAATGCAATTAAATATTCTAATTCAGGTGATGTAATTAATGTAGTCGCTACACATTATGATAATTACGTAGAAATATCTGTAAGGGACTACGGTCCTGGTGTGCCCGAAGAATATTTAGAAAGAATTTTCGATGCTTTCTACAGAGTAGATGAGGCAAGATCTCGGGAATTTGGAGGTACAGGCTTAGGATTATCTATAGTTAAAAGCATTGTAGACAGGCACAATGGAAAAGTATACATGGAAAGTAAAGATAGAGAAGGCACTATGGTTGTGGTTAAACTTTTAAAGGAAAATTAATTTTACACCATTTTTACATTATGTTGTTCATTTCATTATATGAACCTTGTAAAATAGAATAGTAAAATAACCTCCTAAGGAGATGTGAAAGTGCATAAAATAAAATTAATCATTATAGTACTTCTTTCTATCATATTAGCAGGATGTACCCCTTTATTTTTAAGAGATAGCGAACCCAAAATATTAAATAATGCTACTGGTCTAACCGATAGTGAAACCTTATTGCAAAGCTCCTTAGAATCTAATCAGGAAGTTTTGATTAAAAGTATCAATAGCAATTTAATAGATGGATTAGTTTATGATATATCAAGTGATGGTAAAACGCTCTTATTAGGTAGCCCCTCTAGCTCAATAAGCGGGAATATAGAGTCTGCTGGTATTTACTCGAATCTACACACTTACAATATAAAGAACAATCAATTAAAGCAAGTGCTCTTGTCTTCAAAAGAACAAGTAAATGCCTTATTTGATAAAAAACACAAAGGTATGATTTATGTCGAATACAATAGAGATCCAGATGGAAAAGCAATCGAAGATTCATACCGGTTAAACTGGACAAATAATGAAGGTAGCCAAACAAAAAATTTATCTACATCTGACGAAAGTGTTTCACCTAAATTTTCTATGGTAAATAATGAATTAGTCATATACGGTAATACAAAAGGTCAAATAAAGATAGTGGAGCTTCGTAGCATCTCTCGTCAAAGTATATATAGAAAAACTTATAATTTAACTGAAAACTTAAATATATATAAAGTTGACTATTATGAAGATTACAATTTAGCCTTTTTCTTAGCCCTAAATCCTAAAACAAAGGACATGGACTTGTATTATGCTAATTTAGCTCAGACAGAGGTTGTTCCACGTTTAATTCACAAAAATGTTACTGACTTTAATATTTCTACTGAGAATGCCAGTGTTTTGTATAATGCAAAAGGCGAAAAGTCTAATCAGTTAATAAGTGTTGATATGTACTAT
The DNA here is from genome assembly GCF_009362815.1 of Alkalibaculum sporogenes. Taxonomy (GTDB): domain Bacteria; phylum Bacillota; class Clostridia; order Eubacteriales; family Alkalibacteraceae; genus Alkalibaculum_A; species Alkalibaculum_A sporogenes. Next base: position 20,479 of record NZ_WHNX01000017.1, read on the forward strand.
AATAATACTGTTGTTTATGAAGGTCCCATATCGATGTTTTATTTTACTCCTGATGAAAATAAAATCATCTATGGTGAGAAGATAGATGATTCATCCAATAACCAAAATATTTGGATAATGAATTCAGATGGAACTCAAAGTACCCAATTAGCTTCTAATTTGAGAATAGCCGGTGATAGAATTATTTTTAACTCAAATAATGATTCTATATTCTTTTCAGTATTTCAGCTAGAAAGCAAAGAATCTAACACCTTAAATTATAAGGTATATAATATCGAATACTCATATAAATACTAAAAATAAGAACTTCTAGTTTATTCTAGAAGTTCTTATTTTTACACTACCTTACATTACAGTTGCCTTACCATTGTATATCAGACCTCTTTGAGGATCTATCGTTACTATAGTTCCATCTTCTATTAGCTTTAAACATTCTTTAGCTCCTACTACTATTGGAATTCCAAATTGAAGTGCTGCAATTGCACCTTGAGATGTTAAACCAGCTTCTTCAGTGATAACTCCCGAGGCTTCTTTCACATAAGATATATTGTCTCTATCTACGCCGTAGGTTACAACAATATCACCTTTTTCGAATTTGTCATTCTTATTTTGATCAATTATCCTCGCTACTCCTGTTGCTGCTTGTTTTCCAATACCAGCACCCCGGATAATTACATCTCCTATTGTTTGTACTTTAATCATATTAGTTGCTCCCTTTACACCTAATGGCAGACCTGCACTTATTACTACTAAATCACCTAAATTTACTAAGCCTTGATTTACTACTGTTAAAATTGATTTTTTAAACATACTATCTGTATCGTTAAAACAGTCAGTTTCTACACATTGAATACCCCATACTAATGATAGTAGTCTAACTACTCTTTCGTCATCTGTTAATGCAATAATTGGTGATGTAGGTCTGAATTTAGATGCCATTCTCGCTGTATAACCTGATGATGTAACAGTTATAATAGCAGACGCTTTGAGCTGTTCTGCAGTAGAACAAGTTGCATGGCTTATTACATTTGTTACTGAAGTATCTCCAGAAAAATGATGTGTCATTAATCTTCTATATTCTGAAGAGGTTTCTGTTTTAATAGCTATTCGCACCATAGTCTCTACAGATTCTATAGCGTATTTCCCTGCTGCAGTCTCTCCTGATAGCATAATTGCATCAGTACCATCAAATATCGCATTTGCTACATCTGTAACTTCTGCTCTTGTAGGTCTTGGATTTCTAATCATAGAATCTAACATCTGCGTAGCTGTAATAACAGGTTTACCTAATACATTACATTTTTTTATTATTTCCTTTTGAACTAATGGTACTTCTTCAGGAGAAATTTCTACTCCTAAATCTCCTCTAGCCACCATTATACCATCAGAAATATCGATAATAGAGTCTATATTGTCGACACCTTCTCTATTCTCTATTTTTGATATTATTTGAATATGTTCACCATTATTTTCTTCTAAAATTCTTCTTATTTCTATAACATCATCTGTTTTTCTGATAAATGATGCTGCAATATAATCAATATCTTCTTTTATACCAAACACTATATCATCAATATCTTTTTCCGTTATAGCAGGTAGCTTAATTGCCGTATCTGGGAAATTTAGACTCTTATTGTTCTTTAACTCCCCACCATTTTCAACATTACATATTATATCATTTCCATTAATATCATCTACCACAAATTGTAATAGGCCATCATCTGCAAGTATTGCATCACCTATTTTTAGTTCTTGGGGTAACTTATCATAGGTTATTGCTACTTTCTTTTCATTTCCAATTATTTCTTCTGTAGTTAAAATAAATTGATCATTTTTTTCTAGATTTATTACTCCATTTTCAAACTGCTTAATCCTGACTTCTGGGCCTTTAGTATCTAACATAATAGCTATAGGCACATTCAATTTTTTTCTGACTTTTTTAATTAAATCAATTTTTTTCTTATGTTCACTGTGAATCCCATGTGAAAAGTTAATTCTCGCAACATTCATACCACTTTCAATAAGCTTAGTTATTAACTCTTCTGAATCACTTGAAGGCCCTAGTGTACAAACGACTTTAGTTTTTTTCATAAAATTCCTCCTAGATTGATAGTATATCTGATATTTTATATGCTTCTACATCAAATTTCTTTTCTATTTCTAATGCTTCATTAATACCCATATCAATATATTTATTATCTCTGATACACGTTACTCTACTACTTTGTCCTTCGATAAGTAAGTTTACAGCCATATTTCCCATCCTACTAGCTAATATTCTATCAAAGGAAGATGGACTACCACCTCTTTGTATATATCCTAGGTTTGTCCCCCTTGTAACTACTCCTGTTCTTTCTTCAATTCCCTTGCATAAATCATCAAAGCTTCCTGCCCCTTCAGATAGTATTATAATACTGTGTAGTTTTCCTCTATCTTTTCCTTTTAGCAATTTTTCGCATATTATATCTAGATTATACTCTTGCTCAGGAACGATTATAGATTCAGCTCCTCCTGCTAAACCAGCAAATAAGGCAATATCACCACAATCTCGCCCCATAACTTCCACGACATTAACTCTATTATGTGAACTTGTTGTATCTCTAATTTTTCCTATAGCATCTAATGCAGTATTAAGTGCAGTGTCAAATCCGATAGAATAATCAGTACATCCAATATCATTATCAATTGTTCCTGGAATCCCTATAGTATTTACACCTCTATTACTTAAAGCTTGGGCACCTTTGAATGATCCATCTCCACCAATAACAATAAGGCTCTCTATATTATAATCATTTAGTATCTTAACTCCTTTTTTTTGTCCTGCTTCTGTTTTGAAATATTCAGATCGTGAAGATCTTAAGATAGTTCCTCCTCTATGAATAATATCTGCAACAGAATATATATTCATTGGTTCTATGTCTTGTTCTAATAAGCCAGTATATCCTCTTTTGATTCCGAACACTTCTACTTTATTATACATAGCAGTTCTTACAATAGCTCTTATGGCTGCATTCATCCCTGGTGCATCTCCACCACTAGTTAAAACTCCGATTCTCTTCATATTAACCTCTCCCTTTGTTATTTATATTACTTAATTTACATGAATATTGTCACTGCCAAACATCTTTGATAGTTCACCAATTAAATCTTCATTTAAGTTAACCCATAATTCTTTGTTTGATTTAAATTTTTTATCAGTATTTTTTATCGATAATATAACAGGTGTACTACCTGGATACTTTACTAGTACATCCTTAACTCTATTTATAGTCCCATTAGACATTTCTGGGATCATAATTTCTATATTTTTATGTTCTTGTTTTTCTTGATATTCTCCTGGTTGTTCGAGTTCAACCATGCTCTCACAGAGAATACTGGGTGATTGTTCTTCGTTAAAGTTTATTTTACCCTTAATTAGTACGGACTTATCAAGAATAATCAATTTTTCATATTTTGAATAAATTTTTGGGAAAACAACGATATCTATACTACCGAATAAATCCTCTAATGTTAAAAAGCACATCATATTATTCTTTTTGGTTAGTAAATTCTTTTTATTAGTTATCATGCCACCAACTGTAACTATGTTTCCATCCTTTACTCCTGATGCAACAAGTTCATCATAATTATTAATAGTGCTACTATTTAGTGAAACTCTACTTAAAAGAATTTTTTCATACTTTCTAAGTGGGTGTCCTGTTATATATAAGCCCAACATCTCTTTTTCCATTGCTAACTTCATATCTTCTTCAAATTCTTGAATTTGAGGCAAGGATTCATGAACCATATTGTGTTGTTGTATATTTTGAAATAATGATATTTGTCCCTCAATATTAGTTTTCTTGTCCATATTTATATTATCGATAATCTTTTCATATACATTCATTAATTGTGATCTATATACCGATAAAGAATCAAAGGCGCCACATTTTATTAGACTTTCTACTGCTCTTTTATTTAATACTTTACTATTATTTTTTTGGCAAAAATCTGTAAATGATTTGTATTTATCTTTTTGTCTACTAGAGATAATAGATTTTATAGGGTTATCACCTACATTCTTAACCGCAGCTAAGCCAAATCTTATATTTTCACCTACTACAGTAAATTTTTCATGGCTTTCATTTACATCAGGAGGCAATACATTTATGCCCATATTTCTACAATTCATTATATAAAGAGCTATTTTACCATCATTACCCATCACACTTGTTAACAAAGCAGCCATAAATTCAATAGGATAATACTTTTTAAGCCAAGCAGTTTGGTAAGCAATAACAGCATAGGCAGCAGCATGAGATTTATTAAATGCATAATTTGCAAAGTCGATCATCTGGTCAAATATTTTATTAGCTTGTTTTGAACTTACTCCTCTTCGAAGTGCACCTTCAACTACGATATTACCTTGTTCATCAACTTCCCCATTGATAAACACGTGTCTCTCTTCTTCCATAACTTGCATTTTTTTCTTTGACATAGCTCTTCTTACTAAATCACTTCTAGCCATTGAGTAACCTGCTACATCTCTTACTATTTTCATAACTTGCTCTTGATAAACCATACAACCATATGTTACTTTTAGTGTCTGTTCAAGCACCTCATGTATATACTGTATTTTTTCCGGTTTCTTTTTATTTTCAATATACGTCGGTATAGAGTCCATTGGGCCTGGCCGATACAGAGAAATTCCTGCAATTATATCCTCAAATGAATCAGGTTTTAAATTATTCATAAATTTTTGCATTCCACTGCTTTCTAATTGGAATACTCCTAATGTATCTCCACTTGATATCAATTCATAGACTAATTTATCCTCAAGATCTATATTTTCTAGAGAAATATTTATATTCTTGCTCAATGCTATATTATCTAATGTATCACGTATAACAGTCAAAGTCCTAAGTCCTAAGAAATCCATTTTTAATAAGCCTAGTTCTTCTAATAATGTCATGGGAAATTGTGTTGTTATAATTTCATTGTTTTTATAAAGGGGCACATATTCTACTAAAGGCTTATTTGATATTACCACACCTGCAGCATGAGTTGATGCATGCCTAGATAGCCCCTCTAAAGATCTGGATAATTCGATTAGACGATTGACTTCACTATCTTCATCCATCATCTTAGATATATTAGGATTTCCTTTTATAGCCTTTTCAATATTCATCCCTATTTCCATTGGAATTTCCTTTGCTACTCTATCAACTACACTATATGACATATCTAGAGATCTTCCAACATCTCTAATGGCTGCTCTTGCTGCCATAGTTCCAAATGTAATAATCTGTGCTACACGGTCACTACCATATTTATCTACCACATAATCTATTACTTCTTGCCTTCTCTCATAGCAAAAATCTATATCTATATCCGGCATTGTAACCCTATCAGGATTCAAGAATCGTTCAAACAAAAGATCGTATTTTATTGGGTCTACTGTTGTTATATCTAAGGTATACGATACTAAACTACCAGCGGCACTACCCCTGCCTGGTCCCACCATAATATAATTATCCTTTGCATACTTAATAAAATCCCATACAATTAAAAAGTATTCATTATATCCCATGGAATCAATAACAGATAATTCATATTCCATTCTTTGCTTGAGTCCTTCAGTAATATCATCATATTTATTTTGCAGACCCTCATAGCATAATTCCCGTAAGTAATTTCTCTCGCAAATACCTTCTGGAAGAGGATAAGTTGGCAAATGCATATTATCAAAGCTAATAGATAGATCGCATTTTGCAGCTATCAAATTGCTATTTTCAATAGCCTGCGGTATGTGATTAAAAAGCGAATACATTTCATCATAAGACTTTAGGTAGAATTCATCACTTGGAAACTTCATCCTATCTGTTTGCGCTACATTACTAGCAGTCTGTATACATAGCAATACGTCATGACTCTGAGCATCTTCTTTTTTGACATAGTGAACGTCATTTGTTGCAACTAACTGTACATTGGTTTCTTTAGATATTTGAACTAATATTTCATTAACTTTTATTTGTTCTGCCATATTATGATTTTGAACTTCTAAGTAAAAATCATCTTCAAATAACTCTTTATATCGCAAAGTCAATTCTTTGGCTCTTTTATTGTCATTATTCATTATTGCTCTAGGTATATCTCCTGCTAAACAAGCACTTAAACAAATAAGCCCTTCTTTATGAGCTTCTAAAAACTCCATATCTATTCTAGGTTTATAATAAAATCCGTCTATAAAACCCGTAGATACGATCTTCATTAGATTTTTATAACCTTCATTGTTTTTTGCGAGTAAAACCAAATGACCAGGGTTTGAATCTTGCTTGGAATCTTTATCATGCAGGCTTCTTGGTGCCGTATATACTTCGCACCCTATTATTGGTTTTATGCCTTGCACGATACACTCTTTATAAAAATCTATAATCCCAAACATGACTCCATGGTCAGTTATAGCCAAGCTTTCCATGCCGAGTTCCTTAGCTCTAAGAATTACATCCTTAATGCGACTAAAACCATCTAATAAACTAAATTCAGTATGTACATGTAAATGGGTAAAATTTTTCATCCTAAAAAATCCCTTCAACTTATCTTAACTACAAGTTTGTCTTGCTATATAAGATTATATACTACTTATATAATATTATAAATGTATATATCGCTTACGTCAACAACTTGTCCCTCCGGGTCAAATTTGACCCTATGTGCATACATTATATTTAAGTTTGAGAATTATGACAAAAGTATTGAGTTCTTATTAATTCAATCCTATAGATTTTGCTATTTCCTCTATTTTCTTAAATCTATGATTAATACCTGATTTGCCTACTGGAGGTTCTAGTAGCTCTCCTAATTCCTTTAGGGATGCATCCTCATAGTTTAACCTTAATTCTGCTACTTCTTTAAGCTTTTGAGGTAATTTCTCTAGCCCCATATGTTCTTTTATATATTCAATCGACTCTATTTGCCTATATGCCGCATCTACAGTTTTGGTCAAGTTAGCAGTTTCACAGTTGACAATTCTATTTACATTATTTCTCATTTCTTTCATGATCCTGATATTTTCTATATTTAATAAGGTCTTATGTGCACCGATGATATTTAATAAGGTAACAATTTGTTCTCCTTCTTTTAAATACACAATATAGTTATTTTTTCTTTGTATACACTTTGCTGTTAAATTGTAACTATTAATCAATTTCAATAGTTGTTCCGCATATTCTTTATTATGACAAGTAAATTCTAAGTGATATGCCTTATCTGGATTAGATATAGAACCACCTCCTAAAAAAGCTCCTCTTATTGCTGCTCTTTTACAACATGAACGACTTGTAAATTTCTTCGGAATATCATAATCTAAAGTAATAAAACCATCATTGTTTTTTAATATATGTAATTCCAAAAGGATGTGTAGTGTTTCTTCTTGTGATGGAACCTTTACAGTGTATACATTCCTATTAATGAATTGCCTATTTTTTGAAACACTAACTTTTGCATTCACTTTATAGTTTGCTTTTAGTATTTTGAATCCTCTTCTTGCAATAGCTGCATTTTCAGTTCTAATATTAAAACTGACTTTGTTATTTCCTTCAAAACTTATAGTTCCACACATATGAAACAAACTTGATAATTCTGCTAGCATACAGCAATTATCATCGTAAGATAAAGCACAAATTTCACTTTTAGTTTCAGATGAAAAGCTCATATTCTAATCCTCTTTTACATTTAATATCGTCTCAATTATTTTTTTTGCATTATGCCTAATATATCCGTTTTTAACTTCTACAAAATCATCTAATATAAACTTGTAATAACCTTCTCTAAATTTTGACAAATTGATTCGAACCATATCTGACCCCTCTAGTTGATACTGTTTTAAATATTTTCTCTCTACTATACCAGAGTTTGCTATTATGTAATCTACCACTTTACTTCCATTAGCTAAATGATTCTCTATAGCTTCTATATGGTCAAACAAATCATATCCTTGTGTTTCCCCAGGTTGTGTCATAACATTAGAAATATAAAATTTCTTTCCCTTTGAGTTGTGCAAGGCAATCTCTATATTTTCTACTAATAAATTTGGAATAATACTTGTATATAAACTCCCTGGACCTAATATAATTATATCTGCTTGTTCTATAGCATCTAAACAATATGGCAAAGCTTTTACTGTACATGGATTGATCCTCATTTTTTTTATATTGCTCTTCATTTCCTGGACTGATTTTGCAATATATGATTCTCCGTTTACTATTTGACCATTTACTAATTCTGCAGTTAGTGTAATATCCTCTGTAGTAACTGGAAGTACTGTACCCTTAACTGCCATAACGTCACTTACATTTTTTATAGCCTCTACAAAGTTATCGCTAATTGCATTCATTGCAGCAATAAATAAATTTCCAAAACTTTGTCCTCTTAATCTGCCTTCCTCAAATCTATAATTTAGTAAGTTTTGCATTATTGACTCGTCATCTGCTAAAGCTAAAATACAACTTCGAATATCTCCAGGCGGTAACATACCTAAATCTTCTCTTAAAACGCCTGATCCACCACCATCATCAGCTACGGTAATTATAGCTGTAATCTCTTCTGTATATTCTTTAATTCCTCTAAGTAGTACTGATACTCCTGTTCCACCTCCAATTATAACAACCTTAGGAGAATTTGACTTTTTATAATATTCACCTTGAGTATATATATCACTCATTTAATTATCTCCTATATGCTTATATATATCTCTATGATCAATTACTACCCAATTACCTTCTTTTTGGAGTAAAGAGTACAGAGTATTTGCTATTGTGACCGATCTATGTTGTCCTCCTGTACACCCTATGGCTATTATAAGCTGAGTCTTTCCCTCTTCTGTATAGTTTGGAATTAAGAATTTTAGTAAGTCCAATATCTTATCAATAAACTGATGTGTTAGTTTGTATTCCAACACATAGTCTTGTACTGCTTTGTCATTTCCAGTAAGTTTTCTCAGTTCCTCTACGTAAAAAGGATTAGGTAGAAATCTTACATCAAAAACTAAATCTGCATCTAAAGGAATTCCATATTTAAATCCAAACGAAACTACATTTATAAGCAATCCTGTAGATTTCATGTCGTTATTAAATACATTAGACAGTTCTCCCTTTAAGTCTTTTACAGTTAAATTTGATGTATCAATGATGTAATCTGAAATCTTTTTAATTTCAGCAAGTTTTTCCCGTTCTAATGAAACCCCTACTAATGTTCTATCTTCATTTGCAAGTGGGTGTTTTCTTCTAGTCTCTTTAAATCTTTGTATTAACACTTCATCTGTAGCATCTAAAAATAGCACTTCAAAATCAAATTTCCTTTGGCGCATTTCTTCTAATATACTTTCAAGTTGATCAAAGAATATCCCACCTCTACTATCAACAACTAGAGCTACTTTTTCTATATTTGTGTTCGACCTTCCACATAATTCAGCAATAGTTGGGATTAATTCTGGTGGTAGATTGTCAACACAAAAATATCCCCAATCTTCAAACGCTCTAAGTGTATAACTTCTTCCCGCACCAGATAACCCAGTTACTATAACAAATCTCATAATATTAATCCTCCTCAACATTCACTATATTTTCTACTGGTATAGACGCATATTCTATAGCTTTTAATCCTCTGTCTACACTGCCTATATTTTCTTGCAGGTGCGAATCACTATTTACTGCAAATTTTACATTATATTTTTTTGCTACTATAATTTCCTCTTTCGTAAGATGTCCATGACTTGCGTTTACCTCTAAGACTATATTTAACTCTGCTGCTTTTCTTGCTATAGCATCAATATTAATTGGAATTTTTGCGCCTGGATGAGTTATCATAAAAATCGGATGTTTTTCCATGACTTTTATTAATGCGTCTGTATTGACTTCCATAGCTTTTCTTCTTAATATAGGAAATACTTTAGCCAATGCATTAAGACAATAAAACATAACGAAATCTTTGATACTATGAGGTATTATTCCATAATGATATCCAACATAGACAACATCGTACATTTTAAACTCTTCGTCACGAATATCGATATTCCCATCTAATCCAACAACATTTGCTTCAATTCCAAGCAATATCTCTATATTAGGATATTTTTCTCTCATTGAATTAACTGCATTTCTCATTTCTATCCAATGTCTTCTTTTTACACCATATAAGAAATGACCACTTCCATGATCAGATATTACTATTTTTTTAAGTCCAACTTCTATGGCCCTTAAAATATTTTCTTCAATAGTCGCTTTGCCATGACTATATGTCGTATGTGTGTGTAGATCTCCTGTTAATCTCATGAATAAATTCCACCTTCTATATTTATTTATATATTTGTTTGTATTAGTCTATTTAAACAGTAGTAACTAAAGAGCTTACATAATACTATCTCTTATCAATATCATTATATAATATTTACCCAAAAGTAGATATTATTATAGATATAATTACTTAAGACAGTATGCCTAATTTATTATACTTATTCTAACAACATCATAATCGCTTTACTGTTATTAACAATTATCGATTGAATATTTTTCAAATTTAAATTCTCAATTCTAAAATGTTACTTTTTGAATAATGTTTTAACCTTTTATTGCACTCCTATATTGGAGTATCTTAAGTAGATAAGTATTTATGCTGTTATCCACTTCTTCTTTATTATAATGGCTTATAACATATATCTAATAAATATATTGTAACCTTTTTAATTTTATCTATTGCAAATACGAACTTCAGTATTTCATAATATAATCCTGTCTTTGTCAGTTATAGTAAAAAGCTTGAAACCTATTGGAAATACGAGGATTCAAGCTTTTTTATGTGTTCGAAAAGTGCGTACTTTTTTAGGTTTTCAACTCGGTAAACTCGCAAAGTCTTATATTTATAGCTTAAACGCTCGGAGTCTCTGCTTTCACTTAAAAATTGACTTTTGCTGATTAATGCTTTATCTAATCTTTTGATTTCTTTTTTAATTAGTTTAACCTGATAAATTCAGATTTTTATTATTTTTTTCAAACCAAAAATGACTTTAGGCAATCATGTCGAATTACTATAGTAATAAGCGTGCTTTGGATTATCCCAACTGGGAACAACCAATACATTGCTGATTTTCTCACTAAATCTTTTCTTAATAGTATTATTCGGCGTGTGAAATCTATTAACAAAGGCAAATCATCAGATCACATCCATAATATTACGTATTCTAAGATGCCTAAAGTCTCATCAGCTAATGATGAAATATGAAAAATGTATGCCAATGGAAAGTTTTGTTACGCTACGAATGGACTTGGTATCGTTAGAGAATTACTTGCCTTTATCGCAACTTCAAGGAAAAATATCCAGAACTTGAACTAGAAGTTCTTTATGATGATCCTGAAGATGAAAAACTGTTGATGACAGTAAATCTTTAAAACCTGTAATTTCTAACTTTCTAAATGCACACCCTACTATCCATCCTAAAATATTTTTATGTGGTTCGGATTTTGATACCTATAAAACGTATCCATTTTTATTAAAAGATTGTCATTTAGAAAAAGTATACATACCTCTTAGAAAAAGTCCAAAGTCAGATGATATAGCTGATCCAGCTTTCAATGAATTTGGTTGGCCTGTTTGCCCACTTGATCCTTCTAAGATTTTCAAACCTAAAGGTTGGTCTCGTGAATCCAGAAACTTATTATAAAGGAACAAATCCTGTGTGCCACTGTAAGAATCCTTGTGCTCCATCTAAAGAAAGTAGAACCGTAAATGCACAGTCAGTCGTGATAAGCGTATATATCATGGCACATAAGAGACACGGATATATGGATTAATGAGTATAGTTTACATTCCTAATTCATATCTTAGTATTAAGTAGAAACAACTATTAAATTAACTTCAAATTTTATAGCATCTTTTGGATCCATTCCGCAAATGCCTATTCCCACCAAATATAAGGCACTCTGTTATTGAGCGCTTACATTCAATCGTTAAAGATCATACTTTTTCTTAAATTTAAAATAACTAATACAAAAAAAATATATATAAATAGTGTAATTATTATCTCTGAATAAGTAAGAGTTCTTGCATTTTCATTATATATCTGCCTTCCTAAAAATGAAATTCCCATAGGATTATAAACCATAAATTTTAATGGAAACAAATTTATTATATGTCCTATTACGATTAATATAAAATCAATTATTGTTGACTTAGTAAAAGTATCAATTAATAAAATAAACAAAAAAATAAACAACATCTCCAAAAATTTAGAAATAACAAATTTTATTATTATATTAATAATAGGAGTATTTACCATTGGCGTTCCTTTTAGTAATTCTACACTATTTTTATTAAGTTCTATATCTCTTGTAAAAACAAAGCTTGTAATTATATAAACTAAAATTGTAACAAATATATATAATATAATAAAATTTATTGCTGTTTTGTTAATTTTATTCAACCATTTAGTTCGACTTCCAAATCTTATTTTTACTGCTAAGTTTATATGTGTTTTACAGTATTCATAAAATCCACATAATATATATACAGGAATTATGTTATATAACATAATATAAATATAACTGCGCATAGAAAATATTCCTGTTCCTGACCCATATAATTCTAATACAATTAATTCATCAAAATTACTTTTAATATTTTCTGTATATATACTAATCACACTCACACTAGTTAAAATCACAATAAGTAAAATGTACTTTTTTTTAAATAAAAATGAATAAAAATAACGACTATTATCTAATTTTATATGTGAAATTAGGTTGAAATCTCGAATATTATACCACCAAAACTTCTTTAATAATAAAAAACAAAATATACTACTAAAAAACATAAGTAATAATACAAGAACATTTTTATACCATATAACAACATATGTCCCAAAAGCAAAACATCTATAAATAAATGGCATTGTTTCAATATTATTAAATAAGAAAGATATTGCTAAAGAAAATAATATAATAAAATAACTCAATTTTTTAGGCAAAAAATGAGTTAATGTAATAATAATAATCCCTATAAAAGTTAATCCGATAATTAGATATATAGAAGTTTTAATTATACCAATTATGGGGTGTGTAATATTTATAATTGAATATTGACTAGCTATTTCATTACATGAAAATATAGAAACGTGATTATTAATTAACAACAGACTTATTATTGTTAATATCAATATATGAAGAAAAATAAATAAACAGGCTAATATAAATATTAATATGACTCTCATAATATAAAACCTAGAAATGCTTTTACTTTTAAATATGATTAAAACACTTTTATTAGCAATAGTGCTAATTATAACTAATACAAATATTGGCAATAATATGCATGTAATAAAATATTTGTTTGACAAAATAAACAAAATGAATTCATATGAATTAAAATTATTTTCATAACTTTGTAAGTATAATAATGCAATGAAGGTTAACAAAAATATATATAATAGTGTTTTACAATGATAATACTTCTTGATTTCATATCTCAATAATTCTAAAATCAGTTTATTTATCTCCTTTTCTAATATATTAATTTTTATACTTAAGTTTCATTTCATCAGACATTGGTTTGATATTCTTGTTTTCAATTATATATGTTTTATTACATAAAGTTTGAATATCCTGAAAATTATGACTTGTAATTAAAATTGTTTTTTTTTGATTTTGGAGTAATCTGATTATATTAATAATATCATCTTTAGTTTTATAGTCTAACCCATTAAAAGGTTCATCTAATATTAATATATCTTGATCTTCCATAATTGCTTGAGCAATCCCTAACTTTTGCTTCATACCAACAGAATAATTTTTGACCTTAGTTTTATCATAAGGATCCAATCCAACTTTTTTCATTGTATTCAAAATATCATTTTTGTCAGCTTTTTTGGTGATATTTGCAAGAAATTTTAAATTCTCATAACCAGAATATAAATCTATGTAGCCTGGAGAATTAATTAAGATACCAACATTTATCGGAAAATCTGTATTCAATCCAACCTTTTCACTTCTTACAAAAACATCACCCATATCAGGTCGCATAAGTCCCACAATAATTTTAAACAAAACTGATTTACCGCATCCATTTTCACCCACCAAACCTACTGTCTCACCCTTTATAACTTGGAGACTAACATTACTAAAAACCACTCTTTTCTTAAAGGATTTTTTCACATTTATTAATTCGATAATGTAATCCATAGTTCAACCTTCTTTACTATATTTAATATTTATGTTATATTTCAAATATTTTTTCTTTTTTAATTAATGAATAATATACTAATAAAATTACAATTAAAATTATTATAGTTAACGCACTAAAAATAAATGTATATTTAGAAATCACTTCACTTTTAACACGTGTTGGATCAAAACTAGTTATTATTTCATATTGCGAATATCCTAATGTTCCAAGAACAAATGAATCAATTATTCCAAATAAAAAAGGAGTCGCTAATACAATAAATAAATTTTTAATAAATAATGACAATACATATCCTAAGGTTGAAAATAAAAAAGCTAGAATTCCTCTCCAAGCACTTAGTAAAAATCCATATAAAAGTGGATATTTTACATAAAGTAAACCTTTATAAACTCTTATTGATATATCATTTTCCGATAAAGGTAATACTATATCAACCTGTGGAAAAATATATAGAATAAATAAAAGTGCAGTAAATGAAATTATAAACATAACTAATGCCGAGGAGAATGCCGATATCAACCATTTCAATAAAAGATATTTTAATTTAGAGATCCTAGGGACTACATATGCAAGATAATTATTTTTTCTTTCATAAACCATTATCCAACAAACAGGAACTACTGCAATTATTATATAAAATAGACTTAAATATTCACCTCCTATAGACCATAGCTGCATATTATAAAATAAAGCATACTGGTTTTGTATCATATAGCATATTATCACAAATAAAATATTGGATATAATCGTCGTGATAATTGAAAATTTAAATATTTTTTTCACTTCCGAGATAATTAAGTACAATTAATACTCCACCTTTACATTTTTATTCAAGTATGTATTTAAATAAATGACTAATATAATTATCGTTAGCAGCATTATCTCCAACATATGATTAATATTATAATTGTAGCCAAAGTGTAAAATAAAATAGTTGTTAATAAATAAATATCCTATAATATTATTATACTGATCTATTGAATGCACTGCAACGATCATACCCATATATTCAATTATTTGTATGATAAGTACTATTTTTTTAGAAAAAGTATTTATAACAATATAAAATAAAATACTACTGATATACATCCCAAAAATCATATATCCAGCTAATTTAAATAAAGCAATTAGTGGTGTTTCATTATAATATGAATAGATTTTAAGAGAATCGAAAACTGTTTGAGTCAAATCCACACTTTGATTCATAAACAAAAAAATATTTTGATGCGGTAATACAGCGCGTGTAATCATAATAACTACCAATATTTGTATTATTACATATATGGAAATTATTATAAATATCGAAATAAATTGTATATATATGTAATTTCTAATCTTTTTAAATCTTATTATCATATAAATTGAATAATCATTCTGTAATTTATAAATCATAAAGATTAGAAATGGTAATGAAATAAAAGTAACATAATATGGATTCGCTATTACAGCTATTGTAACTTCATAAGCAGTCAAAATTCCATCTATTTCATTCAAATAGGTTAATGAAACACATGAGACGACTGCAACTAGTACTAATAACTTAAATGAAAAAAAAATCAAAATATTCTTCGTAATTAATGACATATAAACTCCCCTGACTAATTAAATATATCTCTTAAAATATAAATTATTGCACAACCATTTATTGTAATACTTAATAAGTACTTCTAGTTAGATCTCCAACTAGTTCTACAATTAACTCTCACATATTGATTTAACTTACTTCGAAAATAGCATCCCATACTCGAATCTTTAACCATTTTAGATGTTGCGGGAATTTTTCGCTGATCACCTGTTGAAATTGCAATCTTACTACCAAAGGTCATCAATTCATTATTTTGTTTACCTCCCATGTACGTATACATCTCATAATTATTAGAAACATAATCTACTTTTATATCACCAGCAATCCCACTTTGAGATTTAGTCTGTTTCATAGGGTGAGGTTCTACAGTAGCAAAACCTGGAACGGTAACAGTAGCGTAGGATGAATAACTATTGCCAGCGTATACCGATGCAAATGTAGTAAATAGTATTAAAGTAAAAATTACTATACATCCTTTAATATATAATTTTTTAATCTTTATACCTCCTTTTATACATGATATATAATAAATGGTTATGCACTAAATTAGGTAAAAATTATTATAAAAATAATTTTGCTAAAAAAATAATACAACTATGTCTGCTGGATAAAAGATATAAAAGAAATATTTTAAGCCTTTTCTTTTTATCCATACCATGCATAGAAAAACAGGTTCAGATAACCGACTAATCCAATGAAACCATGTTGGAATATAAGGAATGAATTGTGCTATATAATCAATTATCATAAATATTAACGCAAAAATTTAAATTTAGTTGAAGACATAGTACCTCTCATTTGTATTTTTTTAACTTTTTTATGACCTTTAGTAAAATAGACATATCTGTATTGTAAATAGGAATTGAATTAATTACTATTGTAAAACCGCTTAGTATAATATATAAATTTCCATATATGGATTTTATATATAACCAGCATATAATTAACGTAATAAAATTTGCAAATACCCCGCTTAAAAAGAATAATATTATTTGATATATATTTGAATTAGCCACTTTATTCCATTTAACATCAACACGTCCTCCAAAAATGATTGGAGATAATGAAACTTTATATAATTTAATTGACAAAATACGAGAACCAATCACAATTTCTTCTACTTCATTCCATAATATCTTTGCAACTATATAATGTGCTAATTCGTGTATAATAATTATTATTATATTTACGAGATAGATTAATAAAAATATATACAGAATTATTTAACCTCTTTTCTTAAATAATTTACTAGTATTGGAATTGTAATAAAAACAACAAATAATAGTTGATATTTAATAACTATACTGAAATAATCAGAACAGAGATATGTTATAACAAATATTCCAATAACTGTGATGGCAAATTGTAATAAATGAGCTACTAAATACATTTTGTTAGTTAAGTTATTTAATATATAATAATTGTCAATGTTTTTCATCTTAATACGATAAAGTTTCATCTGCTTATTAAATAACAAAAAGAAAGCTATAGCTATTATTATAGAAAATATTAAATTTATGGTTATCATAATTTTACTTAACTGAGAATTATACTGTTTAGAAAAGGTTACAGCATACTCATGAGAATAATAATTATTAGCTGGAAATTCTTTGATTAAGTAATCTAATACTGTTTTTTCGTAACCTTTTTTAGTATATATAATTATATTTCTTGGATTATTAATATTAGTCGCATCTAGAGAAGTTAAATAATTCATTATATTCGAAATTTTATTATCGTAATTTGAATTATTATAAGTAAAGAAACCATAAACACTATTATTATTGAATGATATTATACATATATCGTAATGCGTGATGCCGACGATTGTATATTTATTAGTATTTATTACTATGCTTTTTCCAGTAGCATTAGCAATATCATTATCATTAAAATTAAAAAAAGTTTTCAAAACCTTTCCAGATAAAGCTACTTCATTTTTATTATCATAGGGTAATCTTCCTGCGGTTAGATATCGCACATCTATATCATAATTAACAATCCCATTAAATTCATTAATTACACTATAAGGAATTGAAGCAATATGCAGCTTGTCTAGTAACTGCTCACTTTCATATGATTCAGACATTTGATTAATATATTTTTCATCCGAAATAATAATTTTTTCTATTTCTTCTCTATCAGCCAAATTTTTTATATCATTATAAGTAATATGTTTGTAATAATCTGATTCGATTATATTCAAATTAGCTCCAGACGCATATGTTTGATTAAGACTACCATAAACTCCATCTACAATATATGTAGCGATAATATCCTTTGTATTAGGTAAATCTTCATTATTATACCAGCCTGATATAAATGCATTACTGACAAAAAAATTTATCAAGATTAAACATGATAATAAAATTGTACTTGAAATTATAGAACTATCTTTAAAGTGTGACATTACTAGTTTAACTTTTGGTATTTTAATATTGTTAGGTAATGCTATATTTTTATTTTTATTATTTTTATTAATAAAAAAATTAATTTTATTTTTTTCTATTCTTACTATATTAGCATTCTCAAATGTACATCTGGGATCATGGGATATAATTATAAAAGTATGATTTACAGACATTTTTTTAATAATTTCAATAAATGCGCAAACAGATTCATTATCTAAATTATTTGTAGGTTCATCAATAAAAATATATGGAGTTTTCTTTATAAGTCCAGAAATAATATTTAGCTTAATTAATTCCCCACCACTCAATTTTTCAACCTTTGTATTCATATCAGCATCACTAATCTTAAGACTATGAATTAGCTCCTCTAATAATTCTAAATCGATATATTTATTATTTCTAAATAAATAATTTTCTACTGTACTCTTATCTGGTAAAGGATCTTGTTCTATATATGTTATTATTTGATGTTTTGCAGATCTATATTTTTCTTCTTGTATTTTGGTGTTAAATTTAATTTCATTTTTACCATATATTAATTGTTTTATAATACTTGTTTTCCCTACCCCATTATCTCCTGAAACTAAGTAAATGCCAAAACAACTAAAATCAATTGATTCATTTTGAAAATCAACTGATGTATTTTTTAATGTAATACTAGTTTTCATAAACTCCTCCAAAATTAAACTCATCTTTAATTAAATTGTTAAATATCAACTTTTTATACCTATAAACTAATACCAATACTACAATAAATACTAAAGGAAAAATATTGTTATTAATTACCTTCCACTGATTATCTTTAAAATAAGAAAAAAAATTAATAAGAACAACTAGGATGCTACAAAAAATGCACGCATTTTTTTGATTATATATTTTTATTATTTCAGAGGTTATCTCATGTTTATGAAATCCGTAATTTCTGAAAATACTTATTCTTTTTTTTATAATATATATATTAATAAAATTGTTAAATATTTCAAACAATATATATACAGTTATTATTACAAAATATTTTTGATAGTTACTTTTCGACGTAAGATAAATATTTGCTTCGTTAAGAAGATTAATTGTTTCATTCGACTGTATATAATAATTTCCATCCCATAAATTAGTTAGCTCATTATTAGAAATAAAATCATAGAAAGATGTAGTATCCTGTAATATAACTGAACAAAATGTTGTCTCTAGATTATTTTTATTATAATTATCATATATGTAATTAATTGAATCTTTATAGCTTTTAATTTCAAATTTTATATTTTTAGTAGTATTATTTTTATTATTAAAATTAAATTTAAAATAATCATTTGTATCTATATTAACTTCATTGGAATCATAATTATTAATTTTTTCTAACAAAACATCAAATGTTGAAATCTCTATATTCTCTCGCGTATTGTAGAATAATAAATAATAAACATCATAAGTATTTGAATAAGGTAATATTAGGTTTACACTATATGACTGCTCCATCATTTCATTAGTATACTCCTTTACTTTTTTTGATATATCTCTTATTGGTAAATCAGATTTTATAAATTGCAAAAGATAAGTAGGGATATATCCTTCTCTTATTAATTCTTTTGGATTTTTATATAAAGTATTACAAATATTGATTTGATTTTGTTTTATGATACTATTATAATTATATACACTAGCTTTTGTATCTATAATTAAATAAAGAGTAGACATTACAAACATAAGTAGTAGAACAATCCCAAACAAGTCTTTGTTAAAAATTCGTTTGCATATTAAAGAAGTATTAATTATTACTCTTTCATACAAAATTAATGTTTGCTTTTCATTTGTTTTTTTTTCCTCAATTATTTTTACTACTGACTGATTTCTTATCTCATAAATTTGCTCACTTGATTCATACATTCTTTCATCATGTGTAACAATTATAATTATTTTTTTATTTCTATATTCATTAATAATATCTATTAATTTATTAACTATACGATAATCTAAATCATTTGTTGGTTCATCTATAAATAAAATTTCAGCATTAGATAATAATCCACGTAAAACTGATATGATTTTTTTTTCTCCACCACTCATAGTATTTATATTTTTATTTGATAGCTCTCCTATTCCCATACTATTAAGTAATTTAATTAAATCTTTATCACTGTATATATCTTGAATCATTGTTATATTTTCTAATACTGATAACTTTTGAAGCATCTCATCATTATCCTGTGAAATATAGACACTATTTGATCTATTAGTAAAATATAATTGCTTTAAAAGTGTACTCTTTCCAGTTCCATTTTCTCCAGTAAGTAGTGTTATTCCATTTCCAATGATTGTTAATTCTCCGCCATTATATAGCAACTTATCATTAATTGTCATTGTATTAAAATTAAATTCTAACATAATATTCCTCCACCACTTACAAAAATTGAATATATAGTCGATATTTAAAATTTTTTACTATTTTAATTTATATAATTATTTACCATCCAACATACACAAGTAGTTTAGAAGAGCTTGAAGTTCCATAAGTTTTATAACCTTTTATTCTAACGTCTCTAAACTTCCCAGCGGAATATGAACCTATAACCTTTGCACTATCATTACGTGAAAAATTTAGCCCATTTTTTATGGTAGTCCATTGAGAAGCACCTCTCTTCATGTAATAAACATTATACTTACAAGATGTGCTTCCATAATCTTGTGCAGCCGCTACATCAACACTAGATCCAATATTTAAATAATCAGAATATCTCGTTTGGGTATTAGCAGGAAAAGTCAAATTTGCTTCTGCATATGCACTCCAATTGTAAGTAGCAAAAATCACTCCGATTATAATACCGACAATACCAATAATAATCCCCCAAGCTCTTGCCGACAAAATTTCATTATTTTTCATATGTACCTCCTATATATAAATATCAACTATATAACAAATTTAGATTATAATTAAATTGGGTCATTAATAAATTAAGCATATAAAAGAGCAATAAATTAACGTTCAACGATAACATTTGTTCTAAAAGAATAAATAAAGTTAATATGTTAATATTGTAAGATTTGCTAATGATTAAAGATCATAGAGATTCATATTTTTTTTGATAGTCTTTCCACTTAAGATATCTGGATATAATTCCAGATGATAACATTATAGTTCCTATAATAAAACACCAACTTATATATGTTTCATAATAAATAAAGTCAAAACTAAAATTAAAGTTAATCCAGGGAACTATTATCATTCCAATTAAGCTACCAATAAACCCATAATAGAACACTCCCCCGATTATTATATATAACACTAATCCTTTATCCTTCATCCTTTTCCATTTTATTTTACGTTTTTCAATTTTAGTAAAATTATCAATAATATATTCTATATTAAAAAAAAATATAAATATTATAAATATATACATAATTTTATTCATAAATACTTCGTCCCCTTATTAATTTTTCAATAATATATCTAATATAAAAAATTTTAAGTACCTTGCTTCTTTATGATAAATAAATGTTAAATTTATATTCTATAATATATTCCTTTGTTTTTTCGATAATGGAGTAAATTTGCGATACGGTGGAGTCGAGGTAAATGGCAATTTTTTGTTACTCAAACTCACCTAGTATGGGGACTAGGTAATTCATCAAGGTTTCATTATTAAGAGTTTATTATTGGAAATTAACAACATTAAACATAATTTAATCTTCTTAATTTATTTTTACAATTTCCCAATATTAGCATAATACCAAGCAATAATAGTGCCACTAATATACAGATTGAAATTTGTGGATAACCTATTATATATAATAAAGTTCCTATTCCACATAGAGCACTTAATATAACCCGTGAACGTTTTTTGTATATAGTTTTTTCAATTGAGTCTAAATGTTTGTTACCGTCCTCTACTGGTGCAAGTAGCGAAATGATACTTCCTGCAAAGAACATTAACGTGAAATAAATAATGTTTGTCCAAGGTATTAGCTTAATTCCTAAAAGTGCTACAGAAATTATTAGTATAGAAAATATGTAACATCTCCACTGTGTCTTTGCATGATACCCTCCTACATAAGTTCTAAGTGGAATATATGAAAGAAGAAAAATTATACTTTGCCATACCATTCCACAGATAATTCCTATTACTATGGTTGTAGTAACATTAAGTATCATCAAAATTCCTTGTTGCAAACCATATGAATATAATTCTTTATCCTCTGCAATGATTATTTCATTATTTATAAATATTTCTGAAATTCTATCCCAAACAGACACGCTTACTTAAACTTACGGAGTTTTTCCGCACCCTTTGGTAGCTTTGGTTGATGAACTATAAATATACATGCTGAATTTACATTAAATGTTGTTACCTTCAATGCTAAATCAGCTACCACTTTACAACATTTCAACGAATTTTTTTTCAAAGTAGTTCCTCCCTCTTCTTCATTTTCTTTTTATGACTTAAATTTACCATAAAAACTTTAATTGTGCGGACTATTGTTGAAATTCATATATACTTTTGTAGTGAACTAAGATCAATAGCTACTTATTAAAAAAATAGAGCAATCTTTTTAAAAGATTGCTCTAAAATTTCTATATAAACATCAATACTGTAACAAAAAATATATTTTCAATATGTTTAATCTCCATAAATCCATCATATTTTTGTAAAACGATTTTTATACTGTCCAGTCCTATGCCATGATTATGTTTATTTTTTTTTGTAGTAAGATATTCGTTTCCATCTTTTAATAGTTTTCCACAAAATGGATTCTCCACATTTACTATAAACCGTCCCTTGTCATATTTAATATTAATATTAATATATCGCTCTTCCTCTAATTCAGAAACAGCTTTTATAGCATTATCCAATAAATTGCCCAATATAACTGCCAAATCAAAAGAGGGAATATCCATTTTTTCAGGTATATACAAATCAAGAAATATCGGAATGTTTTTTTGTTTTGATTCTTGAAGTTTGAAGTTCAGAATACTGTCAATATTTATGTTGCCTGAATCTGCAAACTTATTTTCATCATTACATACTTCAATCATATTACATATATGCTTTATAGATGCTTCTTTTTCTTCATTTGCAACCAATGTGTATATTACAGAAAGATGGTTCATTAAATCGTGTTTAAATATTTTAGTAGCTTTTAATGATGATTTCATTAGATTAAATTGAGTGTCATAGTACATGTTTTGCTGTGCAATAAGTTTTTTATGCATTTTATCAGATAAAGTTGATGAAATAGCATCATATAAATGAAATGTTGCAAAATTAATTAGTAATATAAAAACAATACCTAAAATCACCTGCTCAATCAAAAGTCCTTGTGCCTGAAAAAGTATTAATATAATATATAAAGACGACAATGGTATTAATAAAAGACAAACCCAATAAGAAAATGGAACCCTTTCACCCATCTTAATATTTTTATACTTATTTAAAATCAGAACAACCAAATAAGAAACTATTTTTAAAACGATAAGACTATAAGATAATGTATATTCATTTTTTGAAAAAATAGTGAAATGCATTCCAGATAATAACATGATAACGATTAATTCAATACATATTAAGATTAAGTATATCAAGGCTATAGCCAAAATTCTTTTTTTTATGTTAGCTTTGTAAAGCATGGATAATCCCATAAAAGCAATTATATTAAATAGCATTGTAACTATAGGGATATTTATTTTAAAATAAATTATAGTCATTACAATATAATATACTGTATATGAAAATAATTCTAATTTTTTATTGGCTTCTTTTCTTTCAAAAAAAACACTCATAAATTTACAAATAATATATGTTCCAAAAATATTTGATATAATATATATCATATTATAAATACTTATATTCATAAGAGTAACCTTTCTTTCTCATATTTAATCTGTAGTCCTCTTATTTCTTTTCTTCTCAATTGACTTATTGGCAGATGAATAGAATTAGACATTATTACCTCATTATACTTAAATTTTTCTATATGATCATAGTTTACAATATATGATTTGTGAATGTTCATAAAGTGATACTTTTCAACTTGATGAAATATGTCATCAAGTTTACCATAAAATAATTCTTCTCCCTTGATTGAAACGATTTTTATTTCTCTATCTACACTTTGAAAATATATTATATTCTTAATATGAATCCTATATGTTTCATATGATTTTTTGTAGCTGAACACCCCTCCAAATTTATTAGATAATTTCATTCCCAGTTCAATATTTTTTATTATATCATCTGCTTTTATTGGTTTTGATAAGAAGTGCATTGGTCTTACTTCAAACAAATCTTTGTAATAGCTATTCTTCCCTGATACATACACAATCTGGGTTATTTGATTGTCCATTTCTTCACGAATTTTTCTACCTACCTCAACTCCGTTTAACAGTTCCATCTCAATATCTAAAAAGATTAAATCAAAATCATTTTCATTTTCCATAAAACAACAAAGTTTTTCACCTGAATAAAATATCTCTATTTGAATTTCTTGGGTAATGTACTTTTGATTTTCTAAAATAATCTTTTCAATCTGCGAACAAATAACATGTTCGTCATCGCATATTGCAATTCTAAACATTTCATATATCCTCCCTTGTATATATTAGATGTTGGGTTTTATAGTAAACGATAATTATTCTTAACAAATAAAATTCATTTATTATTTAAATAGAGCAGGTTCATTTATAGATAAGTAGATTTGTTTTGTCTTTAATTAAGTTGGAATACTATGTTGATTATATGAATTTTGTGATGTAATCTAAGATGTTATTATGAAATATGATCCCTGACTCATTAATAGTAAATATGAAATATAGTATTTTGTAGCTGAACTATCATTGTTCTTTAATAACTTTAGACTTCATGCTTTTCGCGCCTATCTTTCGCTAGGTTTGCCTTTATCAATTATTTATATTATTGTCATATATTAGTTATAAGAATATTCTTTTCGACAAAAGATGTCAATAGCTACTTTTGTAGAAATTTGACATTAATTTATGATGTATTCTTATGATTTGTTGCTATTCATTCAGTGGCCAAATAATAAGTGATAAGTAAACTTACTTACAATTATATAATATTTAAGATCTTATGCTAATTTAGCATTCTTATTCTAACAATATCAGAATGAACTTTATCCCCCATTAATAGGCACTAAAACTCATGAGGCTATTGCATAAAAAAACTTAGAAAACATGGAATAGAATTTTGTTTCATATATATGAGGAGTGTAAGAGTATTTTTACGATTGAATATAGTTCAAATTTTAATTCTCAATTCTAAAATGTTACTTTTTGAATAAATTTATATATAGTATAAGGAGGTTATTATGTTTAAAAAAATCCTTAAAAGTTTTTGTTACGGCATTATACTTGTATATGTATTGTCAGCACCCTTTTATTTGAATAATGTTTATACAAAAAAATACCTTACTGATACTTCTAAAGTTGAGTGGTCTGGTGTAATTAACATGTGGGATATACCTAGGCTTACTATTAATGGCAGCGAATTTGCTTGGATTAAGAGTAGAATAAGCGCATATCAAGAAGTTAATCCTAATATCCATATTTCTTTACGGGAATTACATTATAATGACAATAAAGATATTGCATTTAAAGCCGCATTAAGTAACAATTATCCTGACATAATGCCTCTTACAATAGACAACGAAACTCTACCTCTCGATCATGTTATACCAATTAATTTTTTAGATGAAGAAGATAGTATCATTAGTATAAAAGACGAATTGATCGGAACAGTCTACAAAGATGAAAAAATATGGGGCATCCCTGTTTACTACTCTGTAAATGTGTTAATAATAAATAAGGATATTTTTGATTCTCTTGGGGTTAAAGTCCCTGAAGATTTAAATTTCGAAGAATTTATATCCTTATTGAAAAGCATTAATGAAAAAGATATTAAAAATGAAATTATCCCTTATGATTTCTATCTAGGTGACGACAGCTATTCCTACATGCCATTTCTATTAAGTGACGGCGGAAATATTTTTTCTAATGACAATACTAAAAGTATCGATTTTTATAACCAAGATGTTCTTACTGGTCTACAAAAATTAAATACAATTCATAAACAGATAAATAATTTACCCGACAATTATGGCCTTAGACCTAAAGCCCAAGTCGTTAATGATTTTCTAAATAAAAAAACAGCCATCTTAGCAGGAAATCTAACCGATATAAACAGTCTATTAAGAAAATCTAATCAAGGAGAAGGTTTTGAATTTATTATCATGCCTTACCCGAAGGGCAAAACTGATATGCCGGTCTTTTTTGCTGAGAATGTAGGTAGCTATGCTATAATGGATACAGGCAATGAAGAAAAAAATCAGGCTATATACGACTTTATGAAATTTTTGTTAAATGAAGAATCTCAAAATAGCATCGAGTCTATCGGTAGACTACCTGTAGTGGAAGGATACTCTTATGACTTTGAAACATATCCACACTTAAAAACCATTGATGATAGCAACTTTCTACACATTATGCCATTTTATTTGGATCGTAAACTCATACATAACTCAATAGAAGACGAGTTGAAAAATATGTTTATAAAAAACCAAAGTACTACAGAAACATTATATAATATTCAACAAAGTGCTAATCAAACAGTTGATAATAAAAAGTAAACTTGATAATTCCTTATAAAATTTGTATAATACATTCTTAGGTGAATAATTTTTTTGCTCAATAATATAACTATATATAAAAATGTAAGTATTGTTCTCTAATATACATATTCTTGCAATCATATCCTTGCAATTACATATGGTCGCGCGCAATAATACTTATCATTGGAGGAAAATCGTAATGAAACATATACTAAATAAATTAGAAACTTTTTTAGATAAAAACTCAATATTAATCGATGAACCTATGAAAAGACACACGTCATTTAAAGTAGGTGGCCCTGTAGATATTTTGTTAATTCCTAAAACGGAAAAAGAAATTAAGGATATTCTTATTCTATTAAACAACGAAAACTTCCCCTTTTACATAATGGGTAATGGCTCAAACTTATTAGTATCTGATAAAGGAGTTAGAGGTGCCGTAATTAAGCTATCCGAGAATTATAGTAATTGTGAGGTACAGGATTCAATTTTAAATGCTCAGTCTGGTATATTGCTTAGTGAATTATCTCAAATCGCCCTGTCAAACAATCTAGGAGGATTTGAGTTTGCCTCTGGAATTCCAGGAACTTTAGGTGGCGCTGTAACAATGAATGCAGGTGCATACGGTGGTGAAATGAAAGATATACTAATCAGTGCACATGTAATTGATAAAAAAGGTAATATATTCGAGATTGTTAACGGCAATTTACAATTAGGCTATCGTACTAGTGCTATACAAGTGCAAGACTTAATTATCTTATCTTCTAAAGTGAAATTATCAGAGTGTTCTAATAATGAAATTAAAGAAAAAATGGACGATTTAGAATATAAGCGAAAAAGCAAGCAACCTCTTGAATGGCCAAGTGCAGGCAGTACATTTAAAAGACCTGAAGGTTATTTTGCAGGAAAACTTATAGAAGATTCAGGATTGAGAGGTTTCCAACTTGGAGGCGCTCAAGTGTCACAAAAACATTGTGGATTTATAATCAACAAAGATAATGCAACTGCCAGTGACGTAATTAACCTAATTCATCATGTGCAAAAAGTAGTATATGAGAATTTCGGTGTTAAGCTAGATACAGAAGTAAAACAACTAGGAGAATTTTAGTATCATAGGGTCAATTATTTTTGAATAGGTTATTCATTGATGAGCCGACCCTAGCCTATTTAAGCTTATATGGTGTATCTATGAAAAATTAGATATCAGTTGCGTCTGTCTTAGATAGAGTGAAATCACTTTATAATTGATTTGTTTTTCCGCTTGCAAGTACTGCGAAATAGACCTTGAGTGCTCCATTGTCCAATAATTTTGCACTGCATTCATCTATTGTAGCACCAGTTGTATAAACATCATCTACTAACAAAATTGTTTTCTCATTAATAACATCCTTATTTGTTACTTTAAATGCATTCTTGACATTAGAAAATCTTTCTTCCTTACTAAGTTTTAATTGATGTGGTGTATCCTTTTGCCTAATAAGTGTATTTATACATAGTTTTATATCTAATGCCTTATCCATTTGAGTAAATTCATTAATTATTCCATTGGAAATCTTTTCACTTTGATTATACCCTCTTGTTTTAAATCTATTTTCATGTAATGGAATAGGAATTATATAGTCTAGTTCTTCTAACCAACTGCAATTTTTCATGCTTTTACCTAATACTTTACCCATGTATACTGCAAGCTCTGGGCAGTTAGAAAATTTAATATTGTGTATTATTGTTTTAATTGATCCTTCATAATTATAGAGAGCAAACCCTTCTTGATAATTATAATTATATGTAATACAACCGCTACAATAATTTTTTCCATCATCTATTTCTTTCCCGCATTTCTTACACTTTTCATCACCAACCATGTCTAGACTACTTTTGCATTGGTGACATATAAACTCATCTGAAAAAAAAATTACCCGCTTGCATATTGGACATCTTCCATTTGGGATAAATATGATATCGAGAAATTTATCAATCATCATAGCCTTGCTCTATAAAAATATTGTTTTCTATCCTTTGTCTCAACCCTGTATTTCTTTTAATATTATTTGCATTCTGAACTAAGCCCTGTAAAAACTGTTTTCGTCCAACAAGTATTACCATATCCTTTGCTCTAGTCACAGCAGTATAAAATAAATTTCTATTCAATAAAATACTAGGCCCACTAAATATAGGCATAATCACTACAGGAAATTCACTTCCCTGACTTTTGTGTACCGTAATAGCATAAGAATGCATAATTTCATCTAGTTCTTCAAAATCATATATAACTCTTTTATCGTAGTCAAATGTCGCAGTTA
The DNA here is from genome assembly GCF_009362815.1 of Alkalibaculum sporogenes. Taxonomy (GTDB): domain Bacteria; phylum Bacillota; class Clostridia; order Eubacteriales; family Alkalibacteraceae; genus Alkalibaculum_A; species Alkalibaculum_A sporogenes. Next base: position 49,602 of record NZ_WHNX01000017.1, read on the forward strand.
GTTTTTTGCCTTCGGTATTAATTTTATCTATAAATCCAATATCTCCATTAAATATTCCTTTGCCCTTTTCCCCACCTTCTATGGAATCCCATTCCTTTTGATAATTATTTTTAATTTGCATAATCTTATCACCTTCTCTAAACACTGTGGTAGCAATAGATTTTTCTGCTTTATCTTCAGCAGGTGGATTAATGCTATTTTGTAGGGCACTGTTTAACTCATGCACTCCTACAGGACCTTTTTTAACAGGTGTAATAATCTGAATATCTTCCATAAAATTAAACTTAGTTAATCTTTGAGTGCATAATTCTAATATTTTCCTTTTTATTTTTTCCCCAGTAAAGGACTCTATAAAAAAGAAATCTTTATCTTTTTCATTTAATATTGGAAGATCTCCATTATTTATCCTATGAGCATTCACAACAATCATACTCTCTTGGGCTTGTCTAAATATTTTGTTTAATTTAACGACTTCTAATACATTGCTATCTATTAAATCTTTTAATACATTACCAGGACCAACAGATGGTAGTTGGTTAATATCCCCTACAAAGACAATTCTAGTTCCTAAAGTCACTGCTTTTAATAAGCTATTCATTAGCAATATATCAATCATAGATGCTTCATCTATAATAATAACGTCATATTCCAATGGATTTTCTTCATTTTTCTCAAAACTCTGATTACCTTCTCCCATGGCAAATCCGTATTCTAATAACCTATGAATTGTAGTGGATTTTGATCCTGTAGCTTCGCTCATTCTTTTTGCAGCTCTTCCTGTTGGAGCAGCTAAAGCAACCTGATAATTGAGCCTTTTGAATATATCTAGGATGCAATTTATAATAGTTGTCTTACCTGTTCCAGGACCTCCCGTAATAATAATAACACCATATAGAACAGCTGATTTTATTGCCTCGACCTGAATTTCATCTAATTCAATATTATTTTCTTCTTGAAACTTTAAAATAATATTGTCAATATCGATTCTTTCTTTTTCATAAGGAAAATTACTTAAACTAATAATAGAATTTGCAACATTCTCTTCTGCCTTAAAAAGTGGCATTGAATAATAAACTCTTTGATCGTCGATAATTTGAAGCTTGACCTCTCCATGTAACGTCAATTCTCTAAGATGATACTCTACTAAATCCAAGTCTACCATCAAAAGATTTGCACCATTTCTAATTAGACTTTCTTCTGAAAGAAACATATGCCCTTCTCTATAACACATTTGCAAAGAGTGCTTTATACCTGCAGATATTCTAAAAGGGTCTTCACTCTCAATTCCTATACTCATAGCAATTGTATCAGCAGACTTAAAACCCATCCCCGGTACATCGTCGATAACTTTATATGGATTTTCCTTAATAGTGGATATAGTATTTTCTTTATATGCTTTGTATATTCGCATTGCGTATGTCGAAGTTATACCAAATGTACCTAGGTAAACAATACTTTCCATAACTTCTCTATTTTCATTAAAAGATTCTGATATAGAGAGTGCTGTCTTTTCTCCAATCCCTGGTACGTCTGCAAGTTTTAAAGGATTATACCTTATAACTTCTATAACCTGATCTCCAAAATGTTCTACTAATAATTTAGCTTTTTTTTCTCCTATTCCAGTGATAATTCCAGAACTGAGATACCTCTCCATTCCCTGAGTACTGGTAGGAACCTCAACTTCAAAATGACTTGCTTTTAATTGCATGCCAAAACTCGAATGTTCTACCCATTGCCCTGTTACAGATAGGTATTCTCCTCTTTTTAACATAGGAAAGTTTCCAACCACAGTAACGAGTTTACTATTACACTCTATTTCCATAACCGTATAATGATTGCTCTCATTATAAAATATTATTTTGTCAACATAACCATAAATTTTTACCATAAATTCTTTACCTCGCCATATAAGCTTTTGCTTACAATATACTATATCATTATATCATATTTTGGGTGGACGTACGTAGAGTCTGCTTTATCCTACGCAGATTATCCTCAACCCCTTTGGGGTGACCGTCGTTTGCACTTGCTCATAGAATTCATTTCCTTTTCTTGTGCAAGCACATAAAATGATTTAAATTCTGCGAGCCAATCTGCTAGTGCGGAAATTATATCATAAATGAGAAGTGAGAGGTAAGAAGTGAGAGGTGAGATGCTAGAATCTGAATTTTATTTAAAAAAGGAATAAGAGTAAAAAATATCACCCTTATTCCTCTCTTAATTTATTAAATAAGTTCTATCTCACTGAGTGCATCCATATCTACATCTTCATTGTAATCTACATTTTCAAAATCAAATCCATTTATCTTCATAAAATCGCTAATAAAACCTTTTATATCTGATAATTCGTGTAAATTTTCATTATTTATGTTTGCTAGTATTTCTTTAACTTTTTCTTGTAGCTGTTCATCTTGTTCTAAATTATCTGGTCTAAGTCTGTTGACTTCATCTATAATTGGCTGTTCTCCGTAAATCATATCCTTAAACAATCTATATTTTTGCTCTATCTCACCTTCATGAGTTCCTGCTTCTTTCATCAATTTATAGAGAATTGCACCATATACTGGAAATATAGGTATATAAACGCTAGCCTTCGTAACTATAGCTTTACTAGCAGAGATTAATGCTTCACCATTATATTTTTTCTTTAAAATAGGATTCATTACAGCTGCTGTTTCGTCAAGGTGATTCTTAGCCATACCTATAGTACCATGATGATATATTTCATATGTGGCAGGTGATCCTAAATAAGTATAAGCCACAGTTTTAAATCCTTCATTTAATAAATCTGCTTCATCAAGCATGTCTATCCATATCTTCCAATCTTCTCCACCCATAACTTTTATTGTGTTTTGAATTTCTTCTGGAGTAGCTGCTTCCATCTTTTCTTCTTTGAGTAATTCATTGTTTATATCGATTGTGTATCCTTTTACTTCTTTATTAATGCTCTTTAGCGTTGAAATATATGTTTCGCCTGTATAAGGATCAGTTCTTCTATTTGATGCCAAGGAGTATATAAGAAGATCAATTTTTCCGTATTCCTTCTTAATATATGTCATAACTTGATCCTTCATCTCTAATGAAAAAGCATCTCCGACAAAATCTTTATACTTTAATCCTGCTTTTTTAGCATAGTGTTGGAAATACACATTATTCCACCAACCTGCAGTACCAGTCTTATTCTTTTTAGGTTCAACTTCAAATGAAACATTTATTGTGTTTGATTTGCATCCAAATCCTAAACTTATTCTACTTGCTAAGCCATAGCCTGATGATCCTCCTATAATAAGTACATTCTTAGGTCCTTTAAAGCTTTCTTGGCTCTCTACATATTCTATCTGTCTCTTTACATTTTCCTTACACCCTAAAGGATGTACCCGGATGCAAATGTTGTTTTTAATTACGGGCTTTATTATCATTCCCTGTGCCTCCCAGTGTACTTTTTTTGTTGACAAACATTAATATTTGTATTATATTTCAAATATACTTTGATTGTCAAAGGATTTAATGCAAATACTGTTTGCATAATGGTAGGAGGTACCTAATTTGAATATTAATGAAATATTAGTATTAATAGATAAGTTAAATGAGACTAGCATAAATGAATTAAATTTAACAGATAATAGCTTTAGTCTTCACATTTCTAAAAACATAGCTAACACTTCTGTATCACATGTGCCAGAGATTGTCACACCTAAATTAACTATAGAAAAATCTACTAATGATCAGACTATTGAAACTTTTAATGAAAAAGACATAATAGTGAAATCACCTTTAGTAGGAATATATTATGAGGCTGCATCTGTAGATGCAAAACCCTTTGTCAGCATAGGTCAAAAGGTTAATGCAGGAGATGTTGTCTGTATTATAGAAGCTATGAAAATATTTAATGAAATTAAAAGTCCATGTAGTGGTATTGTGAAGAAAATATTCCCTTCTAACTTAGAAGTAATAGAATATGATCAATCACTTATTGTTATAGGAGAAGATATATAATGGCACAAATTAAGAGAATCCTCATTGCTAATAGAGGCGAAATTGCCGTGCGTATTATACGAGGGTGTAAGGAACTTGGCATAGAGACCATTAGCATCTATTCTACAGCTGATAAAGAAAGTCTACACGTTGCCCTTGCTGATTATTCAATTTGCGTTGGTCCAGGTGCTGTACAAGATAGTTATTTAAATTTAGAGCGAATTATGAGTGCCGCTGTAGCTCTAGCTGTCGACGCGATACATCCTGGATACGGATTTCTTTCAGAAAATAGCAAATTTGCTCAAATGTGCGAAGAGTGTAACATCGCTTTTATTGGACCGGCATCTAATTCTATTAAACTAATGGGAAACAAATCTACTGCAAGAGAGATTATGGCTGCTAACAATGTACCGGTAATTCCTGGATCCGATGGTATAGTAGAAACTCCTGAAGAAGCAAATAAAATTGCTGAAATTATAGGTTTTCCAGTAATTGTTAAAGCGTCTCTTGGTGGTGGCGGTAAAGGAATGCGTATAATAAATAGCTCAGATGAAATGGAAAAATTTATAGATCAAGCTAGAGCCGAAGCATCAAATGCTTTTGGAGATGCTTCAATCTATATAGAAAAATATATAACTACTTCTAAACATATAGAGTTTCAGATTTTAGCTGATAAATACGGAAATGTGGTTCACTTAAATGATAGAGAGTGCTCCATACAGAGAAATAATCAAAAAGTTTTAGAAGAAGCTCCTGCCTCGTGTCTTGATGATGAACTACGGGCTAGAATGGGTCACACAGCTGTAGAAGCTGCGAAGGCAATTGGTTATATAAATGCCGGTACCATCGAATTCTTAGTGGATGAAAATAATAATTTTTATTTTATGGAAATGAATACTCGAATACAAGTTGAACATCCTATAACTGAGATGATAACAGGCGTCGATTTAATAAAACAACAAATCAAGATAGCGGAAGGTGAGCATCTCCCTTTTATACAAGAAGATATAAAAATACATGGTCATGCTATCGAATGCAGAATAAATGCTGAAGACCCAGATAATAACTTTACACCTTGTGCTGGGTTAATAAAGGAGCTACACTTACCTGGCGGCAAAGGAGTAAGAATCGATTCACATATCTACCAAAATTATAAAATACCCTTGTATTATGACTCTATGATATGTAAACTAATTACTTGGGGAGATAATAGAGAAGAAGCCATAAGCAAAATGAACATGGCTTTAAGTGAAGTAATTATAGAAGATATTAAAACAAATGTATCATTACTACAAAAAATTATTGAACATCCGGACTTTTTAGTTGGAAATATTGATACTAAATTTTTAAATAAAATCATAAGATAGGTTGATTCTATGTTTAGCTTTTTAAATAATTATAAAAAATTTAAGGTAACTGATAAAGAGGAAAAAAAAATTCCCGAAAACTTATATACCAAATGTGAAAGTTGCCTTACATTAGTATACCATGAAGATTTAAATAACCATGATTACATCTGTCCAAAATGTAATTTTCATTTTCGTTTAAATGCAATGCAGAGGCTTGATTTCACTCTTGACCCTGGCACATTTCGAGAATTTAATAAACTAATGAAGACTAAAAACATACTAAAGTTTCCTAAGTACAGTGAGAAAATAAATAAAGTTATGAAAGAAACTGATATTCGTGAGGCTGTTGTTACAGGCTACGGTGAAATCAATGGTAAAAGATGTGTAGTTGCAGTTATGGATAGTCATTTCTTCATGGGTAGCATGGGTACTGTAGTTGGAGAAAAAATATCACAAGCTGTAGAACGATCAATAAAGAACAAATTACCCCTGATTATCTTTACAGCTTCTGGTGGAGCAAGAATGCAAGAGGGTATTTTTTCACTAATGCAAATGGCAAAAGTCAGTAGTACATTAAAAAAACATCATGATCAAGGTTTATTATATGTAAGTGTTCTTACCCATCCTACTACTGGCGGCGTTACTGCAAGCTTTGCTATGCTTGGAGATATCATACTTGCTGAGCCAGGTGCTTTAATAGGCTTTGCCGGTCCTAGAGTTATCAAGCAGACTATTAGACAAGAGCTACCTGAAGGATTTCAAAGTTCTGAGTTCCTTCAAGAACATGGATTTGTAGATGCTGTAGTACCTAGAAAGAAAATGAAAGAAATGCTACATAATATTCTAGTAATCCATGAGGTGAAACCATGAATATAAAAGAATCAAAAACAGACTCAACATCGACTTATGACATATGGGAACATGTAACCAAGTCAAGAAGTGTAAATAGACCAACTTCTCTTGATTATATAAATAGTATCTTTACAAATTTTATAGAATTTCATGGTGACAGAAACTACAGAGACGATAAATCTATTGTTGGTGGTATCGCATTATTAGACGGTATGCCCGTAACTGTAATTGGACAGCAAAAAGGTAGAAATGTCGAAGAAAATATTGAGCGAAATTTTGGTATGGCTGATCCCGAAGGGTATCGTAAATCTTTGCGTTTGATGAAACAAGCGGAAAAATTTAAACGTCCCATCATATGTTTTGTCGACACTCCAGGAGCTGCTTGTGGAATAGGCGCCGAAGAAAGAGGTCAAGGTCATGCAATAGCTACGAACCTATTTGAACTTTCTAGCCTACAAACACCTATTATCTCAATCGTTATAGGCGAAGGCGGTAGTGGTGGTGCTTTAGCTCTCACCATAGCTGATGAAATCTGGATGATGCAGTACTCTATCTATTCAATTTTGTCTCCTGAAGGCTTTGCCACTATTCTATGGAAAGATAGTTCCAAGGCTAAAACAGCCGCTGAATTGATGAAGTTAACATCATATGATTTACTAGACTTAAAAATAATAGATAAAATTATACCAGAAGAATCAGATATAGAAAAAAATTCTGATAGAACTATGAGTCATCTGCAAGCTAGTTTAATTCAAACTGTAAAAAGTCTAAAATCAACACCCATGAAGAATATTATGAAAAAAAGGTATAATAAGTACAGAAACATAGGTGTTTAAACAACATGAAAGGAGAATCATTTGAATAAATCTAAGATTATTGCAACAGGAAAATACTCTCCTGAACTGGCAGTATCCAATTTTGATCTTGAAAAAGTCATCGACACTAATGATGAATGGATATATAGTAGAACTGGTATAAAAGAAAGAAGAATATCACAAAACGAATCCACTCTGGATTTGACATATAAAGCATCACTAGACGCTATAAAAAAAAACAATATTGATTTATCTACAATAGATTTAATCATCGTCGCAACTACCACGCCAGATTACTTTATACCTTCTACTGCTTCACTTTTACAAAGTAGATTAGGTCTTAATGATAGTCACGTAACATGTTTTGACATCTCTGCAGCGTGTACAGGTTTAATTTATGGTATTCAAATTGCCGATAAATTTATAGCATCAGGTTCTGTAAGAAAAGCCCTCGTTGTCGGAGCCGAAATTTTTTCTAAAGTTCTCGATTGGGAAGATCGAGGCACCTGTGTATTATTTGGAGATGGTGCAGGCGCAGTTATACTAGAGCAAAGTGATAAAGGTATCTTGGCTGATTACACAAACTCATCAGGAGATGATAACCTATCACTTACATTACCCGCAGTATCCCTAGGTAGTCCTTTTAGCTTAAAAGAACTGGATTGCCATAGTAATAATTACTTGAAAATGAATGGCAGTGAAATATTCAAATTTGCAGCCTACGCCATTAAGGATTCTATAGATCATATTTTAGTCAAATCTAATCTGACTATAGAAGACATTAAATATATCGTACCACATCAAGCAAATCAAAGGATTATTGCTAAAGTTTCTAAAGATATGAAAATTCCTTTAGAAAAATTCTACATGAACCTTGAGTATTACGGGAATACTTCTGCTGCAAGCATTGGTATGGCCTTAGATGATTTGTATGGAGAAGATAATCTAATAGAGGGTGATAAAATACTCTTAATTGGATTTGGTGGTGGATTAACATGGGGATCAATTTTATTTGAATATTAATATAAAAAACAAATGGAGGAATTATAATGATTAAAGAAAAAATAATGAGTATTTTAGCAGAAGAGTTAGGTGTAGAATTAGACGAAATAAAAACAAATTCTAATATCCAAGAAGATTTAGGGGCTGACTCTTTAGCCGTAGTTGAAGTGATTATGGCATTTGAAGATGAATTTGATATCAAAATTCCAGAAGAAGATACTGAAAAACTTACCACTGTTAAAGATATAGTAGAATATGTTGAAAGTAAAATTGAGTAAATGATCCATATGAAAAATATAGCTTTTTTATTCCCAGGTCAAGGGTCTCAATACAAAGGAATGGGAAAAGATCTATATGATAATTTTAGTGAAGCTAGGCAAGTTTTTGAACTTGCTGATGCTTCACTTCCATTTAAAATTAGTGAGATCTGCTTTGAGGATCCTAATAATCAAATAAATCAAACTAGATATACTCAACCAGCTATTCTCACTACAAGTATTGCTGCTCTTACTCTTTTGAAAAAATCGAATGTACAACCACAATACTGTGCAGGGCTTAGTCTTGGTGAATATTCTGCATTAGTAGCTTCTAATATAGTTGATTTAGAAACTGCACTATCTTTAGTATTTAACAGAGGTACATTCATGGAAGAAGCTGTACCAAATGGTCAAGGCGCCATGGCTGCAATTATTGGACTGGAAAATCACATTGTAGAAGATATTTGTGGCGAATCTAGCCATATGGGTGTTGTAGAACCAGCTAATTATAACTACAGTGGGCAAGTCGTCATTGGCGGTGAATCTCAAGCTGTTGAATATGCGTGCTCTAAGTTTGAATCTAGTGGTGCTAAAAAAGTTGTCAAGTTAAATGTCAGTGGCCCGTTCCATACTTCTCTACTTAAGAATGCTGCACAAAAACTAGATGAATATATGGATGGAATACAATTAAATATGTGGAATGTACCAGTTATATCTAATGTAACCGCCAACCCATACAATGACCTTTCTTCACTTAAAGACTTACTGGTCAACCAAGTTATTTCTCCAGTTAAGTGGGAAGATAGCATAAAATATATGATAGAGAATGGTATTACTCACTTTATAGAGATTGGTCCAGGAAGAGTGCTAAGTGGTTTTGTAAAGAGAATTGATAGAAACATAAAAGTACTTAATATAGAAGATACTAAGTCTTTTGAAAATACGATGAAGGTACTAGGAGGTTAATATGCTTACAGGAAAAACCGCCCTAATCACAGGAGGCTCTAGAGGTATAGGTAAAGCTATCGCCCAAAAATTAAGTAGTCTAAACTGTAATGTAGTAATTAACTACAATTCCAATGATAAAGCTGCTAGTGATTTGATAACAGAATTAAAATCAAATGGAAAAGAAGCTTTTGCTATCAAAGGAAATGTCAGTGATTTTAATGAATCTAAAAACATTATAGATACTACTATAAAAATGTATGGTTCAATAGATATACTAGTTAATAACGCTGGCATTACACGAGACAATTTGATATTACGTATGAGTGAAGATGATTTCGACGATGTAATTTCTACTAACTTAAAAGGTTGCTTCAATTGTATAAAACATACATCAAAATATATGTTAAAGAAGAAAAAAGGTAGAATAATTAACATTGCCTCTGTGATAGGTCTTATAGGTAATGCAGGACAGTCAAATTATGCTGCTTCAAAAGCTGGTATTATTGGTTTGACAAAATCTGTAGCTAAAGAATTAGCTACTAGAGGTATTACTGTCAATGCGATTGCCCCAGGTTTTATAGTCTCTGATATGACAGAGAAGCTTACTGAAGAACAAAAGGATGTAATTAAAAGCAACATACCTGCAAATGCATTGGGAACAGTAGAAGATGTATCAAATTTAGTAGCCTTTTTAGCATCTGATGAGTCTGGCTATATAACTGGTCAAGTTATCAATGTAGATGGTGGAATGGTGGTATAGGAGGGCAATATGAATAGAGTAGTAGTAACAGGAATGGGAACTGTAAATCCACTAGGCTCCGACGTATCAGAATTTTGGGATAATGTGGTTGCGGGAAAATGTGGTATTAATAAAATATCAAGTTTTAATGCAGATGACTATGAAGTTAAATGTGCTGGTGAAATAAAAGAATTTCATCCAGAAAAATATACTCATAAAAGAGAATTAAAAAGATTAGATATGTATTCACAGTATGCTATATATGCAGCTCACCAAGCTTATGAAGATGCAAAACTCGGTGATTATGAGATAGATAGAGAAAGAATCGGTGTAATTGTTAGTAGTGGTATTGGTGGTATTCAAACATTCTACGAGCAAACAGATAAGATGATTTCTAAAGGACACGATAGAGTATCACCGTACTTTATCCCTATGATGATTGCCAATATGGCTGCAGGTAATATTGCTATCGCACTAGAAGCAAAAGGTCCTTGTCTTTGCGTCGTCACTGCTTGTGCTTCTGGAACCAATGCCATTGGTGAAGCTTTTCATAAAATTAGACATGGAGAAATTGACATTGCCATCACTGGAGGTACAGAAGCTTCTATTAATGAAATTGGAATATCAGGTTTTATGTCTATGAAAGCTCTTAGTACTTCTAATAATCCTCTAAAGGCATCTATACCTTTCGATAAAGACCGTGACGGCTTTGTAATGGGTGAAGGTTCAGGTGTACTAGTATTAGAATCTTTAGAAAATGCTCAAAAAAGAGGAGCTAAAATCTACGCTGAAATAGTCGGTTATAGCTCGACTTGTGATGCTCATCATATTACTTCACCTGCTCCTGAAGGTGAAGGCGGTATGCGAGCGATGAAAAATGCATTAAAAGACGCCAATTTAAATACCGAAGATGTATCTTATATAAATGCTCATGGTACAAGTACTTATTATAATGATTTAAACGAATCCTTAGCTATCAAAGCTTTATTTAAAACAGGTGATAATATAGTACCCCCTGTTAGCTCAACAAAATCCATGATCGGACACCTTTTAGGTGCTTCAGGGGCCGTAGAGGCTATTGTATGCGTAAAAGCTATCCAAGATAGCGTTATGCCTCCTACAATAGGATACACTACTCCAGATCCAGACTGTGACCTTGACTACATCCCTAATAAAGCAAGAAAATCAGAAGTAAATGTAGCTCTGTCTAACTCTTTAGGTTTTGGCGGTCACAATGCGACTATAATATTCAAGAAGTTTTCAGAATAACTACCAAGAACAACAAGGGGTGATTTACGAATCGCCCTTATCTTATATCTGAAAGAGGTGTGAACTATGTTACTTAATAGCAATCAAATCCAAGAAATTATTCCTCATAGATATCCTATGCTTTTAGTGGATCAAATACTTGAGTTAGAAGCAGGAGTTATGGCTACTGGACTTAAAAATGTCACTGCAAATGAGTACTTTTTTGTTGGACATTTTCCAGGAGAACACGTTATGCCTGGTGTATTAATTATCGAAGCATTAGCTCAAGTTGGTGCAGTTGCCTTACTTAGTCTCGAAGGAAACAAGGGCAAAACTGCATATTTTGGAGGTATAAAAAGTGCAAAATTTAAAAGAAAAGTAATCCCAGGAGATACCTTGACTCTGAAAACAGAAATAACAAGAAGCCGAGGAAGTGTTGGCTTTGGAACTGCTACAGCCTACGTAGGCGATCAATTAGCAGCAGAAGCTGAGTTAATATTTTCTATAGGATAAATTTCAAATAATATAGAAAAACCACAAGAAAAAAGCTAGAGTAATTTCTAGCTTTTTTTGCATCTTATAATATCAATTTTTAGCGTACTTTAAAGTTAATATATTGAACTTAAGCTTCAGACTGTTTTTTTAATATCTCTGCCTTATCTGTTCTTTCCCATGTAAAGTCTTCATCAGTTCTTCCAAAATGTCCATATGCTGCAGTTTTATTAAAAATTGGCCTTCTTAAATCCAAATCTCTAATTATAGCTGCTGGTCTTAGGTCAAAGTTTTTATCGATTAGTTCAATAATTTTATCATCACTTATTTTACCAGTTCCAAATGTATCTACATAAACTGATACAGGTTTTGATACACCTATTGCATATGCTAATTCTACTTCACACTTATCTGCTAAGCCTGCTGCTACTATATTCTTTGCTACATGTCTAGCCGCATATGCTGCTGAACGGTCTACTTTAGTAGGATCTTTTCCTGAGAATGCTCCTCCACCATGTCGTCCATAGCCTCCATAAGTATCGACGATAATTTTTCTTCCCGTCAATCCTGCATCTCCTTGAGGTCCACCTATGATAAATCTACCAGTTGGATTTATATACATTTTAGTTTGACCATCTAACAAATGACTCTCTACTACTGGCTCAATTACGTGTTTTATAAGATCTTCTCTTATGGTTTCTAATTCTACTCCTGGGGCATGTTGTGTTGATATTACAATAGTATCCACTCTTACTGGTTTACCATCTTCGTATTCTACAGTGACTTGAGTTTTTCCATCTGGACGCAAATAATCTAATGTGCCATTTTTTCTAACTGCTGATAATCTTTTAGAAAGTTTGTGAGCTAATGATATAGGTAGTGGCATCAACTCAGGAGTTTCATTACATGCGTAACCAAACATCATTCCTTGGTCGCCAGCACCTGTATTTGCTATTTCAGTTTCTACTAATTCACCAGTTTTAGCTTCTAGAGCCTTGTCTACACCTAACGCAATATCAGCAGATTGTTCATCGATAGAAGTCAATACTGAGCAAGTATCACAGTCAAAACCATATTTTGCTCTAGTATATCCTATACCTCTAATAGTATCTCTTACTATCTTGGGTATATCTACGTAGCAATTCGTAGTTATTTCACCTATAACAAGAACTAATCCTGTGGTAATTGCCGTTTCGCAAGCAACTCTTGCACTTGGATCTTTTTCCAGAATTGCATCTAACACCGCATCAGATATTTGATCACACATTTTATCTGGATGTCCCTCTGTAACAGATTCTGAAGTAAATAATTTTTTAGCCATTTCGTTCCTCCAATATTTTTTTCGTCATATAAAATCCGTAGTTTAATTGTTACTTACAATAGACTTTACCTTTTATTCCTTAGTCGATATTCACCACGTAATAAAGACCTCGTCATAAGATGAGGTCTTTAAATTAAACCCCTCATCATTCAGATATTCTGTAGGTATTAGCACCATTTCATACTGCTGGTTGCCGGGTTTCACAGGGCCTAGTCCCTCCACCACTCTGGATAAGGTAAATATACTATTAAGTTTTAAATTTATCATAACATAACAGTATTTTAATGTCCATCGTTAATCTTTAAATTCATCGAAATTTTTACTATTGTATGATTTTATTTAACGACTCAGCCGCTCGGCT
>NZ_WHNX01000018.1 GCF_009362815.1 Alkalibaculum sporogenes
GAATGCGGATATTCAGAAGAATGGATTGAAGATAAAAAAGATATTGATAAACTTATAGTTAAATATAATAATCGCTACTAAAGCCCGTGGTCAGGTGGTGCAGACCAAAGGCTTTAGTAGCTGAATTATTTTAACTCATCCTAAGATTTTTTATGTTTTTTTTTCTTAAAAAAGATTATGTCTAGAATTAATTCTAAAATAAATTCAATTAAATGCCATCCCATTTATAAATCTCCTTTGTTTTTAACAATCTAAAAACTTATGACCTATTGGTTTTATAAAAATAAAAATTAATGCACACAAATTTATAATAGTAATCGTTATTAATATTCTCCCTAAGTTATATGCATCTAAATTATCTTTCATTAAGATAGAAAAAATTATTGTTCCTAAAATCATTAACCAACCTACTACAAATAAAATATTAACGATTATTTTTAAATTATTCTTACTCAAGCTTACTCCCCATTATAAAAAACTCCTATAATTAAAAATTCCACTTATTATTTGTCTTTTCGTTAATATAAATATCAAATGCTTTAATTCCTCTATTAGCAAGTTTTACAAATAGCATAAACCCATAAATCCCTATTCCAAACAAACCTAAAATGAATATTTGACTTAACACACGAACAACGTCCATAAACCTTCTCCTTTTTTTACTAAAAATCACTTCACCATATTTTACAAATGCGTAATATAAGTCATACATTGAGAGACCAGAGGTATCCCCTTACGACATAGCATCATTAATACGTAGGGGCGCACCTTTGGTCGCCCCATTCTACTGTTGCGTATCTATAGAAAAATATGAATTATGATCTATTTAATTAATTTCTTAATAATGCTTGTGCATTATCATAATCATTCTTATGCACATATATATAATATGTTTTTGTGTAATCCATATTTATACCGAAGGTACCAGTTCTTGATCGGTTCGATGAACCTTATGAGTTCCTTTTAATATATATTCTTAAAGCTTTAATAATCAGGTATGTAAGATATGCTCCCACACCTAAAATTAATAAATATATCAATATAACTATACTTCCTATACCACCTGGATTTATCATCATATACACTCTCTCCTCTCCTATGATCGGTTACAACATATTTTTGATTCCAAAAGTAATTTTCACATTAAATATTATGACATAATCCAATGTTAACATTGGAATTTCCCTAATAATGTAAATATTATATCACATTTTACAAAACTTTTGAATAATATAATTAAGGTCGTTAATCGGTTTTATTAAACCGACACGATATAAAGTTATCTTCTAACACTTATACGAATAACTCAATACTATTAATGAGGATTCACGTATAGTAGGGCTATTCCGAGAGTAAAAAGGACCCCAATCCACATATTGGATTGAGGTCTCTTTTAGGATATCTAGTTATAGTATTTTAATATTTTCTCATGGATAAATTACCACCTAGCCCTTTTATTTCTAGTATCTATGTGAGTAAAAGTACTGTATTTACCAACTCCACCACTAGGATTTATACTATTACAATAATTATAAACTGTACTAGGACTAATACTACTTATCCTTATATCTGCTGCAGCACCTCTGACATGCTGGCTAGTGTCTGTACTACCTATGTTCCTGTTATGCTGTTTGCAACGGATTGCGGAGTTAATATTAACAGGTTTCCCAAAATGATATCTAATTTTTTGCAATAAAATAAGTAGATTTTCATCTACTTTTACTGGGTATCCATTGCAATATTTACCTCCACATTTGCATTTGAATTCTGATTTTCTGAAATTTGAGTACTTGAAGAACATGAGCTCATATTGAGTTATTGGACCTGGCTTACCGTCCACAACTAAACCATGAGCCTTTTGAAAGTCTTTAGAAGCTTGTCTAGTTAATGGTCCTATTTTACCATCTACGACTAGCAAAGTTTTCTTTTGACTCTTCAACCATACATTTAACAGTGTTTGAATTTGTTTATTATTCATTATTTTCCACCTTTCATTATTTCGTCTGCATACTGTGCATTTTCAGAAAATGAGTTATTTTTCCACCAAGCCCATATTGTTGCCACAATCGTCAATCCAAATGATACACCGTTTGCCACTTCTTCAGGTGTGTATGGTAGTATCTGCTTGCCAGTTATTTGTAACCCTTGGTTAACTAAAGCTACTACTAAGACAGTTGTTCGTATCCATGTTTCTTTCTTTACATTTTTCAAAACCATGTTACCATCTCCTAATTTTTATTTAAAAATAGCAATGGATAAACTTACGATAGCTACTAACCATCCAAGTATCCATTGCCAATCTTTTTTGTTTTCTTTTTTATTTTCTAAGCAATTCTCAACAATAATAATTCTTTTCTCAAAGTCTGTTTGCTTTTTACGGAGACCATTATATTCTTTAATTAAGTTTGTAGTCTCTGATAGTTGTTTTTTTAATTCCTGGATCATTTCAAACAAATCTTTGTTGTCATACCAATTTTCTCCCATAGTTCACCTGCTTTCATGTTTTTATTTATAAAAAAAGACCTCAGAAGAGATCCTAATCAAACCATATTGGTTTTTCTGGTTTTACTTTATTATCAGTTACATTTAGCCATGCTTCTCTCCAGTTTCTGTATTCTTGTCTTTGCTCTTCTGTTAGACTTTCCCAAAGTATAAAGTTTTGGTACTTATCTCCAATTGCAAAAGCTTTGTTTCTCTCATCCCTTAAAACTGACATCTCAACAAATTCTACTTTTTCATGACAATATTCTAAGTTACCCTCAACCCATCTACATTGCCAAAGCTCCAAATCGTAATAGTTTGGAATATCTTCTTCATCAATCATAACCATTCTACAGCCTAATTGTTGTGACTCTCCATCCACTATTAAAGATGGGGAATGATATTCCACTCCATCTTCTTCTAAAACATGACAAGGAGCATAAGCATATATTTGATTGTCACTATCTATTAATAAGCATATTTTCATATTTTACATCCTCCCTATACCACTGCTATCCAGTTAACATCTGTACTTGTTGTATTTGTTCTATAGATATAAATTCTACAACTGGTAGTAGATTCATTTGTTACTCCCGTTTCTAATAAAGTACTCCCTGGCACTGAAGTTCTAGCTGTTGCTACTACAGAGGGTACTCCACTTAGAGTTCTTCCATAACTCGCTGTAGCATAACTAGGAGAATTTGCTGTGGGAGAAACCGATATTGTACCACTAACAAAACTACTCGAGTTAATTATTCTTTGCCCCGTCATATTTAACTCTCCACATATATGTATTGGGTTATTGTCTTTCCAGTTCAAATATAATCGACCATCAGCTCCAGATGTAGTTCTACCATCTAAATGTCTTGCCCAAAGGTCAGAGTTAAGAGCTATATAGTTGTGCGTATGACCTTCTACAGAAAGTGTTCTCCAAACTGTCCAGCCACTAACTGAGTTCCAATGCCTGTAGTAAAAACCTGTGTTAGTTTCACCATGCCCGTGATGATAACAATGTTGGGTAAACCTTGAATCACTCATTTTATAATTAACAACTATACCGTAAGCATAAGGATAAGAAGTATCGTTACCTATTGAAAACCAAGTATGCCCTATAGGGTAGTTACTTCCTGGAGTACTTGCAGGTACTGGAGTTGTGTTTGACTTGCAAACACCAGTGACTGTACCAGATACATCGATATCACCTGCTACCTCTAGTGCTGATAACCCCTCATGTACCTTACCTATCCCCACACCATCTTTACCCCAAGACATAGGAACAGCTCCAGTAGATATAGTTACATAAGATATAGTAGTGTTGAATTTATCGGTTATATCTACCCTGATATCGTAGCTATCAGTTATGGCATATACTCCATAGTAACCCCAAGTGGAGTTTCTAGTTAAATGACTTGTAGTAGCAGCTTGGTTATGCTTAGTGACCCAACTCCCATTTCTAATCCTTGACCTTATGACTATAGCTACTGTATTCTTTTCAGTCCCAGAGAGTAAACTTCGAACTACATAAGACATAGGAATTCTAATATATGTACCCATGAGGTTTGGCGTACCGTTAGAGTCGCATCTAGTAACGCTAAAACTTGAAATTTTAGGCGGAGAATAAGCTAAAACACTAATTGTTACATTCTTGGTAGCTGTTCTACCTCTACTATCAGTAATTGTAGCCGTAGCAATCCTGCCTCCAGAGTTCGGTAGATAAGGGGTTACTGCTGTTCTGCTGTTATAAGTCACACCTTCAAAAGCTATTCTGTAACTTGCTATTGAAGAGTACTTAGCCCCTGTTGCCCCTGTTATGGCTAGGTTTAATCTGCTTAAGCTTTGTACATAAGCCCCCACAACTGTCTTTACATTTGCTATATTCTCCGAGTGGGTTAATGCAGTAAAAGAGGGCACTATCGAGCTAGGAACATAAGCCGTAGCATTTCTTGTAACCGCAGAACCTATATTTGTACTCCCACTTCTTGTCTGACATGAAAGGGTCACGGTTGTAAAAGTAGCGTTGGGTATAGCTTGATACATAATATTTTGTTCTGATGTAGACAAAGTTAGAGTTGTACTCGTTCCTATACCGTTTCTTGTTGCTACCACTGTATTTCCTACCCTTAGAGTTAAATTGTGGGTAAAACTACTACTGTGTCTACTTATTGTGATTGAAGAACTCCCATTAATGTTAAAGTCTGCAAATCCTGTAATAGAGCTAGCTCTTGGTATAGTCGATAAGGTATAATTCCAACTTTTATTACTTGATGTAAATTGACTATGGGTTATATAACTTGCCATAGATAAGGTCTTTGTTCCATTCGAGTTATGTCCTATATTTTGAGTTCTTTCAAATATCTTTTTAGCTGTTAAATTGAATCTAGTGCTTGAGGTAATAGAGGCTGAGTACTGAGTACCATTAATCGTGCAATAGACTGTACCACTACCGTAAGTATCTATGTTATTAGTCTTTTGTGCCCAGACTCGGACAGTAACACTTGAGGTATTATTAGGTATACTTTGTGAATTTACAATAGCCTCAATCCAATAATATACGTTGCCACTAGTAGAAAAATTACTACTTTTAGCCATTAACCAACTCCTCCAGTCTGTAAGCCTACATATTTTATAAAAGTTATTTCGTCATTATAGCGTTCAATTTGGTGAACCCCTATTATTAGGTCATTCGTTATATTGGCTGAGGTTATGTACATCTTTTGACCGTTTATATAAGCTACTGCTTGCCCATTATCTATAAAATCCATTTGCTGATTACTTATATTTATATTTAGTGGGCTATCAGACTTACCTATGTTCATACCGCTCTCTCTAAAATTAAAGTAGGTGTCTACTTTTTCTTGTCCTTCTTCAAGACTTGAAATTTTAATATTGACTGAATCCTCTAGTACTCGTAAAGAAGCTTCTTGAGCAGATATCTTTTCTAGGACATTTTCTGAATTACCCCATCCTATAGTTATCCAGTTTTCTCCATTCCACTTATTTAAGTCTGCTCCATTTAGACTGTCTAACCACAACTGACCAACTTCAGGGTCTATAGGCTCTTCCCCCTCTACTCTAGTCTCTAAATTATGGTTACCCTCCACATCATCAATAGCTATAATCCAATCAGTAGATGTATATCCAATCTCTAACTTTAATAGGGAGTCTGATATTTCCTCTGGATTTAGAATTGCTCTGTCCCAGATAGGATAAGAAATCCCTGTTGCGCGCTGAATTATAGTAATATCCATTTTAACTACATCATCTGGTACTACAAAGGTTGCAGGATAGCTTGAATTATAACTCATAACTTCTCCCTCATAATACATAATATAACTGTTATTGAAGAATAAATTAACAGAAGAATCCTCTTGTGGATAAACAATCTCATCATGAATATTGTAAAATACTAATTCCATTTGAGTAGGAGCTTCTTGACCGTCCCTTAAGGTACTAAATAGAGTATAAGGTCTTCCAGCCTCTACAGGGATTAAAGATACAGGCTTTAAATGATACCTTTCAGCCTCTTGCATAGTGGGGGGAGACAACTCATCATATTCCACAGGTTGCCCTGTAAACGAATCAATAAGCTCCCATTTTACGGGGTCATTACTTATTAAATTTATTCCCCAGACATTTTTTGCGGTCAATTCTTCTCTAGCTACTCTTAAGGCTATCTCATTTGTATTTTGGGTTATCTTAGTTTCAAGACTTTCCACATCAGCATATATTAAACCCACAGCAGATTCTAACGTTGAATCAATATCTTCCTGTGTACTAACAGTCTTTGCTTGTATTTTAAGCGAACTAACATTAAGTACTATTTCCCCATTCTCTAGATTCCAATAGGACAATCCGTCTGGAGACTGAATCATTCCAGCTTTAAGCAATGATGCATTTAAAATTCCTGTCGTAATAAAAGATGCATTAAACGCTCCATTAAGAGTCCAAGCTGATGTAAATGGACCTTCGATTCCAGTGGATGAAAAACCAATACCTCCTAGATTAATCAACAGTACATTTTGAGCATCCTCTTTTGGGAGTGCATCGAGAACCATTATTTCATTGTCATCAATATATACATGCCCTAACTTTCCTAATTGATTAATTAAGTTACTTTGATCTGCTACGACTTTATTAAGTGTAACACCCAACTCTACTGCTTTCTCAATATCAGCTTTTATAGTACTGAATACTGCTTTAACATCTCTTTTATAATTCCCATATACTAATTTGGTTACTCGTTTCTTGTTTACGTCATAAACGTATCCTTGTACCTGCGTAGGTACTGTAACATATTTAGTTACACAATAAACAATATCGCCGATATTTAAACTTTGATTAATGTTTGCTTCCACTTCATAACTAATTTCAGGGTATTGATGAGTCTCAATATATTCTATAGCTATCTCCCTTAGCTTCAAGATTATTTCCTCATTTGTAAGTTCTTCTCCCTCTTTCTGAGGAATGTCAAATGAAATAGCCTTAGTATAAGGTTTATCGTACTGTACTTCTGAGACAAGGTATACTTCAGGCAAAATAATACCGTCAGGACCTACCGCCAATAGTTTTGTACAAACATTACCCCAGTTCTCATAAACCCTAATTCCTTGTAGGTTTTTTCCATACCTAATAGTTTCACCACGGTCTAAACCTATTGATGATAATAAATTAATTGTCCATCCGTCAAAATCAAAATTCCCACCTATTCGCTCTTGAGCAATTAGAAAAGCATCTTTTAATGTTTTTCTCACAATTCGTGCTGTCCCTAAATTTGACACGTCAGAGAAAACAGTAAAGGGGCTAGTGTTATCTGTACGAGTATTTATCCAGTCTAGCAATGCCATCCCATTTAGCCCTTGAGGATATATGTCAGCTAATATATAATCTTCACTATCAAATGCTACATGATGTGCCGTAAATCTGATTCCTCTACTATTAATTTCGGGATTTTTAATTCTAAATGGTTGTTCTCCTTTTGATTTCGTTGGAACAACTATTATATTGTCGTGAGCAATATATTCTTTATAATCAATTGCTATTTCAAGTTCGACATACCATCCATCAAATCCTTCCTTTTTAGTTTCAATGCATTTTAAAGGTTGGATGGCTATGTTACCGTTTGTACTATAATTTTTATCATCTGCATTAAAGATTTTAATCATAGCCACCTATCCTTCCTTTTCATTTCAATTATGCATGTTCCACTATGTAAAATGATCTCGTTTATTCCCGTATTAAGTTTTGGGTACTCCAACCCTATTTCAATGTTCCTCGAACGTGATAAGCCATCATATTTTTCTGTCATTTCTTCACAATCTATTTCTACATATGGATCTGTAAATGTATAAGTAAATCTAACACCATTTATAGTTATATCCACCGTTCCGTTACCGGTCAATTTTATTAAAGGTTTAGAATAGATATTACCTCCGTTTAATACTGTTGTAGTAACTACATCATATTCATCATTCGTTTCATACCAAAATGGATCTCTAATATAAGATACTTCTGCTTTTTTAAGCGTAACAAATCGGTCTACATCATACCCATTATAAAAACGCGCTTTAGTGATTCTATTATTAAATTCTAATTCTCCAGGTCCATTTAGCCATGCAATAATGTTGTCAATTTTAGAAACATCTAATATTTGTAATTCAATATCTTTTTCTACTGATCCATAGCCATGTTCAATAAAATCTTCTCCATCTTTCCCATCAATATTAATAGATTCTACCAAGAGAGATGCTTTTGCAATAAAATTCTCTTCAACTGCAATTACCTTCATATCGTTACTTGATATACCTTTAAATTTAAACATTATGTCATCACCTCAATCATCCTCTTATCCACCATTTTTGCTACTCCATTTTCATCTACGTACATGGCCATGGTAGACATCACTGATGCAAACGCTCTAGCCATTTTATTATAGTCAATTAAATCTGTATTGCCCCCAGAGCCGTTCAATGGTGTTACCCTCGTTCTGCTGCCTTGCTGGGTTAAAAGCTCTGCTCCAGCCTCACCAACGATTGCTGCTCCACCGTATAGATATCCCCCGTCAGCAAGCATTGGAATCCTTGGTATGTTGACTCCAAAATTTTTGCCACCCAGTCCAGGAACCCAACTAGGAATCTTAACAGATATTTTATTGAGCCCTCTTATTGCTCCATTTATTAGAGATATTACTCCATTGAGTGGGGCTTTAATTAAAGCGCCAAGCCCTTTCATTATGTTTCCAAAGATATCTTTAATTCCATTCCAAGCACGTGACCAGTCTCCTGTAAATACTCCTGATATAAAATCAATCAAACCTCTAAATATGCCAATAATACTTGAAATGATCGTTCCTAATGATTCAAGTAAGGATCCTGCAACCCCAATAATTCCAATTACTATACCTCCAAATGTTTTTGAAACTACTTGGAAAACAGCTGTTAAAACAGGCCCGAATACAGAAATAAACCAATCTACTATGGGTTTAATACTTGTCCATAGTCTTGCCATTTCGACCATAATGCCGCCAACAAACTTTACCCAACTATCCCATAACGGCTTAATTCCTTTATTCCACACCATCAGCATAACTTCTTTAATGCTATTAAAAATCGGTTGTATCACAGTTTCCCATATTTTTTTCAAAGTGTCTTTTATGGAATCCCATGCAACAATCATTGCTTTTTTAAAAGTTTCATTTGTATTCCATAGTTGTTTAAATGCTAAAACTACTGCTGCAAATATTGCTATTATTGCAACTATTGGAGCAAGTAAAGATGTGAATGCAGTTGATAACCCTGTTATTCCTGTTGCACCTGTTGCACTTGCGCCAGAAAGACTTGTTACAAGTGTAATGATGCTACTTAGACCACTAGCCATAGCTCCAAATATAATTAGCAATGGACCTATAGCAGCTACAACTCCGATAATAGCTAAAACAATTGTTTTAATACTACTATCTAGCCCAGAAAACCACTGAATAACCTCTGTTACCTTTTGAACTAATTTAGTCATATATGGAAGTAGTATTTCTCCTAGTTCTGTTGCCATTTCTTTAAAAGACTCACTCATTATTCTCTGCGAATTTGCAAATCCATCAGAGGTGTTTGCAAAATCACCTGCAGCATTATTGGTTTTCGTCATAACATATTCATACCGGAGCATCACTTTTTCTGCTTCTGTCATTTCTTTGTATGATTCTTTTGCACCTTGTGCCATGGCAAACTGTTCAAGGTTTGCTTGTGTCATTACAACTCCAAGCTTTTTAAGAGATTCTGTTTCTCCAGTATAAATAGCATTAAGAGCAGTATTGGCTACATCAATTTTAATATTTTTGAATGAGGATAGGTCAGCTGCTCTTTTTGTGAGCTCTTTTCCCATATCTGCAGCTTTATCTGTGGATATATCCATTGATGTACCCATATCCCCGTATGTTGCTACCATATCTAATGCAGTCTGCTGAGCTAATCCCATATCTTCAATTGATGATTCAGACCATTCTTTTACAGAATTAGCACTATCACCAAATATAACATCTGTTTTTGACATTGTTTCTTGTAAATCAGATGCCATGCCTGTTATCTTAATACCACCAGCTATAGCCCCTGCAGTAAATATAGACATTTTTTTTCCTGCTGCAGTTGAATTTTTTCCAATTTTGTCTAGATCATTTGCAACATCTGTCCAATTTGCAGTTTTCATTTTTTTGCTAACTTCACCAATTGACTTTCCGTATTCTTCCATTTGACGTTTCGCATTATTTAGCTCTGTTCTTTTCTTTTGTATAGCAGTTTCATTTCTATTTTCGGCATTTTCAAGAGCCACTAATTCATCTTCAAGAATATTTACCTTATCTGCGTAACTGTCATATGCATCCTGAACAAACTGTAACCTTAGAGCTAACTTATCATATGTTGAGGTATTTTTATCTAACTGAGCCTTTTCAAGCTGATAGGCAGAAGTTAACTCTTGCATATCTTGAGTAACAGCTTTTATTGACTTTCTGAAATCTGCAGTCCCATCAGCTTTAAATTCTAGACCAACCCTTTTTAAATCACCTGCCATAGATTAAATCCCTCCTTTCAAATCAACAAATTCTTTTATCATTTCATAAAAGTCAAAAGGGTCAATCCACCAAAAATCAGACTCTGATAATCCAATTTGATAAGCCATGACCCTTAATTTATTGAAATTTATTTCTTCTTGGATGAGGGATAGGTCTTTTTTTTTGATAAAGCCTTCTCTTTCTTCTTTTGTTCTTCCATAAGATCAATAGTACTTTTGATTAATTCTTCATTAATCAGAAAATCCACTTCCTCAAAATCACAATTATAACGAGAACCATTCAAAACTGCATATATTACTTTTGAAATAGCATCTGTGAATTTTTCTATTTCTTCATCTTCAAGTTCGTTCATGTCAAACTCTTCACCATGTTCTTCAGCAATTTTATTAAGCTCTATCATTTCTGTCCTAAATGGTATCATAAGTTTTGATGTCTTAAATGTATATGTAAGCTCTACTTTATCCCCATTAGCAAGTAATACTGATTTATTCATCTATTAAACCTCCGGCGGTATAACTGGCATAGTTGATGGTGAATGTATTACTTGGCCAAAGAATAGATCTTCAGTTAAGCCCGGTGGAAATGTTGTCATTTCTGTATCTACATATACATTTGTATTTCCTGATGAATCAAATGGCAGTGCTTGAATAGTTAATGTGTCATTTTGTTCAGATGGGGAACCTTCTGAAGTAGACGCTTCATCAGATTTAGTTATTAGTTGGCATTTTGGAAACCATTGATATTTGGCGTGACTACCTGTCTTAACAACTACTTTCCCAAATGCAAAAAACGGTTTCGTTTGAGCTCCACCAGATAATACCAGACCACTTGCATCTATATTCTCCCCTCTCATTTTTGCTAAATCGTCAGGATCTATCGCTACAACCTCTACTTCAATTTCATCTGATGACCTCAAAGTTGGTGTATCATATATTTTCCCTGAAGCATAAACTGGTTCGGACTCTTCATTCTCGGTAGTACTAACGCTTTTTACTACTTCAGATTTTGCCGGTGTACCTGCATAAGTCATTGCATCCATGTCAGTTGCAAAATCATAGTACAGTGCACCAACTGTTTGTTTTCTTGCTGGTTTCTTTGTTGATATAGGCATAATTAATTACCTCCTAACTTTAATTTTTTTATCATTTCTAACTGATATTTTGTTTTATTTCTATTCCATGTAGGTTTTAAATGTGGCTGTGCACCCATTTTATAAGATCCATGCTCAAGAATAGGACCATGGTACTTTCTCCAACCTAATCTTACTTTAGAGCCTGATTTTAGATTATCCCTCCACACTCCTACTGTATCAAGTATATGAGTGTATCCACCTTTTGAAATTTGAGATCTAGGTTTTGGAAGCCTATTTATGTCTTTTGCAAGTAATTCTGCTCCTGATTCTAAAACATTGTCAATCTGGTTTT
Source organism: Alkalibaculum sporogenes (assembly GCF_009362815.1). Lineage (GTDB taxonomy): Bacteria > Bacillota > Clostridia > Eubacteriales > Alkalibacteraceae > Alkalibaculum_A > Alkalibaculum_A sporogenes. The sequence goes on from NZ_WHNX01000018.1 coordinate 11,965, forward strand.
CTTCTGTTCTTGCTAATATTTCAGCTAATTCACTTTCCAAATCGTTAATTCCACCTAAAAAATTATCCTCGTTCACATTCTACTCCTGTGTAGTAGTGGAAGATCTTATCATTCTCATTAAATTCTACAAAAATATCAGTATTTATTCCTAGTTCAATGAGTAGATCCTCTAATTTATCTACTTTTAATTCATCCGGCACCTTTGAAAATACAGATATTTGTACTGTTTCTGTCTTTTCATAAGTATTACCAGATGCTCTTATTGATGATCTGGCATAACCCCAATACAATGCACGGGGGAATACGCTCAAATCTTCTTCCCTAAACTGCCATTCTCTTAAGTTTGTGAAAATTATTTTAACTTTTGCTGCAAGTTCATTTTTGGTTATCATTCTGCCACCTCTTCAATCTCATAAGCTTCTGTGTATTTAGATAAAGTAATGTCAGTTTCCTGAAATCCAGTAGAATTTACTGCTGTTACAGAATTTTCTATCTTGTACATAGATTCACCAATCTTTAAATAACTCTTATTTTTAAATCGAATAGGTCTTGTTCTGATTTTACGAGTTACTTCAATGCCTTGAGCTTTATACACCATTTTCGTATTATCAAATATCTGCAATTCATTAAATGGTACTGCTATTCCTACTTCTCTAAGCTTATCAAGTGGATAATCTTCTGTTTCGTTGTGAAATACTTCATAAATAATAAAAAAACCATCAAGGTAGACTGGTATTCTTTTAGAGTTATTCGAAATTCTCAATTTGCAGCCCCCTTAGGTCTCCTTGATAGTTTTGGTGAAATTCATCTAATACCCCATAATAGGAGTACCGTGCATAGTTTATTACATATTCTCTAGCTGTAAGATTTTCTGCTATGTCAAATTGTCCAATTTTTGATATAAGGTAAAAGGCACCATTTTTCAGGTGTCTTTTCAGTCTATTTTTTATTCTCATGTGTTCCTGGTTATTCGAATCGAGGAATAACTGAAGTTCATCCTCTAACTCTAATTCAAGCGCATTCAGTTGTTCTTCAGTCATTGTTTATCCTCCTATCCTACTACTTCTTGAGTTTGTACAATGCCCTCAACAGATACTGGTTGTACGAACGGAGTAAGTCCACTGATATCAAACACGATTGACATGTTGTCGTTGATAATTCTGCCGTTACCATAAGCTATAGTCCTATATGTACGAACATGATCTAAGAACTTAAAGTCGTTTGAGAACTGAACTCCAACTTTAGTAAGTCCCATTTGATATGATTCAGGTAAAAATGCAACCATTCTATCAGTAGGTACATGAGCACTCTCGATGATTTCAACATTGATGTATGACAAAATACTCTGATAGTTTCCGTTAGTAAATACTGTAGATGCAGGAATAACTTTACCTAATCTATCAGCTGGGTTAACTACTAGTAAAATTCTACCAAGTTTTCTTTTGCCACCATTGGTAAGAGGGATTAACTTAGGTGCGAAATCCTCAGGTTTAAATGATGTTAATGCTACAGGTGTTTTGTTAGGATGTACTCCGTCCACAGCTCCTGAAAGAGATTTTACTAACCCAATAGGTCCTTTTTCTCCAGTTCCAATAACAGAACCCTCTTCAATTCCATCTTCTAAAACTTCTATAAGTACAGTTCTTACATATCTATCAATCCATTCTGGTCCTAAATCAAGAATAGCCTCAGGAACATACATAAATCCTGATAGTTTATAAGCATCAACATTAAATCCTTTGATAGTTGCGCTAATTTCAGATGTTATTGCATCCGTCAATTCGCCCCAAAGAACTTTTCCAGTGTACTCAGATGTAATAAATTTATTTACACCTGCAGGAACAGTCTTAAAGTACTTTAGCAAATCATGACTTGTCTTAATTTCTTCAAATACAAAATTTGATGTTGTCTCAGGAAAGATATTAATGTCAGTAACAGTTATAGATTGTTGGGGTGAGAATACTTTGTTGTAGAATTCTTTTTCCCCTACAGTTAGCGTTCTTAAACCCATCTTTGTTGCATTCTCTTTGTTTGCCTGTAGTTCATTAAAATCCGACTTATACTGACTAACAATCTCGCTTGAATTTGCTTCAATCAGCTGATGCATTGCTTCAACAATCTTTTCTGATTTTTGTTCCCCTGGTGCTTCATTTATTTCCTTAACTAATTCAAGATACTTTTCATTTTTTTCTAAATTTATCATTTCTTCTACCTCCAATATTCATCCCATGAGGATGTATTTTTATTTTCTAGTTCTTTTAATTCTCTATTCTCTTTTTCCAAAGACTTAAGTTTTGCTATTGTGGAATGAAAAGTCTTTGATTCTAACGACTGCTTTGCAGCACTTTCAATTTTTGACGTTGCAATTCCCCACTCTAATGCTTCATCTTCTGTTATCCATGTCTCAGCATCCATAATATCTTTTATGGTACTCTCCTCAAGGTTTGAACCTTCTTTGTAAATTTTAATTGAAGATTCCTCCATCTTTCTTAAGCCTGCTATTTCTTTTTCGAGTTCATTAGCATTCCCTGCTGTATATGTCCATGGATTATGCCACATGAGTAATGATCCGGTGTTCATAATTCTTTTGGATCCTGCCATGAAAATCACAGATGCAATTGAACAAGCAAACCCATCAACAATGGTTGTTACATTCTTTCCACTGTTTTTGAGCATGTTGTAGATTGCTAAACCTTCTGCAACTTCACCACCATATGAGTCGATATGTACATCAATATTTGGAGTTTCTACAGCATCAAGTTCTTTTTTAAAGCTAAATGCAGATACGTCCGATTCAATCCATCTCCATGATGTGATATCACCAAAAATACTTACTTCTGTAGTATCATCATCAATTTGCTTGAATTGAAAGAACTTTGCTGGTTTCTCTGATTCATTAGGCTTATTATTTAATGTCATGAAATATATATTTTTTATATTCACCCTTTCTCACCTCCTTTAAATTCTGATTCAGTTCCATAGTTTTTAGACCAGTGTCTGTCATCAGCTCCTTCATCTGTTGTAGGGAGCATTTTAAATAAGCCTCTAATCTCATTGTGAGTAAATCCAATTCCAAAGAGCTTTTCCAATGCCACTGCACTGTCTAAAATATCTCTATGATTAATTTTTGTAGCATCAATGAGTATTTGATCTCCTTTTAGATAATTAGCTTTAGAAATAAGCTTTGCGTTTAATTCATCTCCTATTAGCTCAAGAAATATTTCTACTCCTGTGGTTATCCAATCGTTCATTGCATTGCTTTTTTCGGTAGTTCTACCAATAAAAATATCGATAGGTATATTCATTCCTATAGCTACTGATTCCATTGTTGTATTTATCATTTTCACAATGTCTTCCGAATTTTGTCCTGTTACTTTGCCTAATTCCTCTAATTCTTCTCCAGTTTGCAATGGTACTATAGCATTGGGAGTAGTGAAAATCTTTTCGAATAATTTATCTACATATTGTTGTGCTTTTGTTTTTTCAATTTCTTCTCCCTCAGTTGTGGTATCTGGAGTTGCTCCGATTCCTCTTCTTGCTGTAGATGTTCCTGTATTAAATTTATATTTTTTCCCATTGTTCTGCTTGTAATTATTCACTGCAGCATCAAGAATCCCACTTAGCTTTTCATAAAAATCACTCATAGTCTTACTGATAGTCATATTCTCAATTGTAAGATATATCGCATCACCCATTAGATATGTTTTGTTCGTGTTTAAATTATTTATGACAACATCATAAAACTCCCATGGCTTGTATGCATATATTCGCTTAGAAAATGATTCTGCTAGAAAAAGTTCGTTCGTATAGCCTTGGACAATTAATACTTCTCCATTTTTAAAAAGTTGAGTAATGGCTTTATTCCAAAATACTGTAGCATTACTATTTTGATTGGGTCTAATGTTAAGAGTATAATAGAGATCATTTTTTACACTCATTAATTTGTTGCCCTCTTTTTTAATTCTTTGAAACTCACATTTGCTAATAACATTTGCATACAGCGTTATTCCTCGTTGTATAGCAAGCTCATTAACATATAGTTTGACTGCATCAGAGTAAATACTAGAAACTTCTACATAGTTTGCTTTGTTAAATAAAAAGTCTAATAATCCCAATCTCTCACCTCCTCCTATAAATATGGATTTCCATCTGGATTCCACTCTGGTATGTCTAACCGAGATCTCTCACTCATAGCATGTACAAGAGCCATGAATCCATCATTTTTCCTAAGCTTAGGCTCAATCTTAAAGTATGTTTTATTCCCTTTTCCATCTCTCTTAACACCTGTATTTTGTGTGAACCACCGCATACAAGGATCATCACCATATATCATATGTCCATTAGCATAAATAACATCCATTACTGGGGCAATTTCATTTTGTGTCCATCCACCTGATCTAACATGTACAATTTCACCATTAGGATTTTCCTTAGTCACAACACTTAATTCCCTTGCTTCAAAATCATCACTGATAGCTTCCCATCTAAATTTATCCATTGATAGAATCTGGACATTAAAAAAGACTGCGTTCTCAAAGAACCAGTCTAGGATTAAATTAGGATCAATCGTAGGAGTATCTACTATAGTTACAAAACCTTCATCCTCCCATTTTTGAAGAGGTGGCTTTATTGATTTGAAAAAAGGTGAATTTTTATTTATCCAGGTATGCTGCATCCAGCAATAATCATTTCCATTCTTCCAAAGAAATCCACCAGATGCAAAGTCATTTAATTCTGCGTAGTCCATCCCAAATATAGCTAATGCTTTATTGGGATTCGGTAGTGGTCTTTTGGTTTTTAATATTGTTTCCCATTTACAAAATACTGATTCTGCATCCTCTTTCGGTAAATTCATTCTTTTAGTGATGAAATCTGGTCTCATATGAGGCATATCTTGCATCAGCGCGTAGTCTGTTTCGATTTCTCTTTTCAATACTGGCATATAGGGTAATGATGGATTTGCTTTCACCCACATCTCAGGTTTGTCAATTTCTTTTTCATTATCTAACCTATAGAGTATAGGACATAGTTTTGAATTAGGAAGTAATCCTTTTAATCTTTTTTCTGACAATGCTTTATAGTCATCAAGTGGACCTTCACGAATAGATCCATCAGTGGTAATAATAACTACCCTTGGATTTTGAACTTTTCCTTTCCCTCTCATATGTACATTGATGTTTAAATAATTCTCATACTGATGAAATTCATTAAATATAATCATCCCTGGTCGCTTACCATCTTTAGTTTTACTATTTGAAGTATTGTAAGTAATTTTAGAATGTGTTTTTCTATTAATAATAACTTCAATCGTCCACCGGAAAAACTTCTTCATTTTGTCTTTATAGTCTTCCATCCGGTTATAGATAATTTCTGTTAGTCCCTTGGCTTGTTCTTCGCTATTTGCTACAACATCAACATTATAATTTTTTATACCATGGTAGTGTGTTGTCAGAAAATCTGCCAAAGGAGCCATAAATCCATCTTTGCCATTTCCTCTACCTTCCATGATGAAAAAAGTATCAAATGTAGTGAACAGCTTTGTTTCATCTTCATAAAAGAAAAACAAAGCATAAATAAACTTTTGGAATGGAAACATTTCATAGTAATATTTTTCAGTATATTCCAAGCACTTATAAAAAGTATCACTATCAAAATATGCATTAGATTTTAGTAAAGGTTTTACTATATTCTTAACGAGAAGTAAAATATCTGTTGATTTTGGTTCTTTGCTTTTTATATAATCATCTATTTCTTTACAATAGATCATCTTCATCAGCAGCCTTAGGTTTTTTTAGATCCAATTCCGTTAAAACTTTAAGCATCTGAGCATTCACTTTCAAAAGTCTATCAACAGATTCATTAGGCTTTGTTTGAAAGAAACCGTTCCCGGTTTTCACTCTTGATCTAATCCCTTTTGTGTGAATATCATCTATTAATAAATTTTTAAGTTTGATTAGTTCAACATAGTCCTCGATCATATCCTCATACTGTTTCCCAATCATTCCATTATCGTCTAATTGCTCCAATAAATCAGTACGAATTTCACACTCTTGTTTAAGTCTCAAATCATTGAGTTCATTATTTTTTCGTTTAGCCACCTATACCCACCCCCTTTATACGTGCGAAATAAAAAAAATCCCCACAGTCTACCCCCTTACAAACGCTTGCCTCAACGATTAGGTATTTTTGAGAATTACCCCGGGGGTATCTACCACCTTTCATCGTTTATCTGAGGTTTCTTTTTATATTCCTTGAACTTAAACCAAGCTCTACCTTCTACTTCGTTATGACATCTGTAGCAAAGACTAACTAAGTTCCATAACTCTTTGGCGTACTCAGGATATTTCTCCACCGAATATATATGATGAACAGTCTTAGCTATTGTTAGTGTCTTCTTTCTTTTGTTAGGATATTGTTCACTATCCCAATTATGATTACATCTTTGGCACTCATAATGGTCACGTTCTAATGCACTAGGTCTAAGTTCTACCATCCATTCAGCACGCCAATAAAACTTATTTTTTTCTCCTGCTTCCACCAGTTCCCTTACGTTGCTTCTCTTCAACTGGCTTCACCTCTGGAACTAATTCATTTTCTGTGTCATCTATATCAGGAAGTATATGTTGTTCTGTTTCTACAATAGTTACATCTTCCTTTAAATCTTTGGGAATAGAAATGCTGTGAAATACATTGAAACCTCTTTTTTCGTACAATCTAATATATTTAATGGCTTCCTCTGGGCTTTTAAATGTCATGTCCATCATCCAAAAGAAATCTCCTTTAGATAATCCATATACATTATTTACTTTATGATTCTGGTCAAGATATTTTTTTATATAATTTTCATCAACAAACTTTGAATTATTTGTTCCTACTAGATACATTACTTTCTACCTCCTATACTTATTTGTTTCTTATAAAAAAGACACCCTCTCGGATGCCTTACTTTTCATTTAACTTTTCTATATTTTTATTAAGTCTACCTAACTGTTTTATTATAAGCCAGTTCTGTTCGACTAATGCAGATAAGTAAGTAACCTTAGCCTGTTCTTCTGCTTTAGCAAAACTTAATGCCATACCAGCTTTAAATAAACTATTCCCTGTTAAATCGCCTGCTATTCGTTGTAATACTACTAAATCTTTCTTATCTAAATCTTCTAGTTGATATCTGTCCATAAATTGTTGTAATTTCTGCTCTTCTTTTTCTTCTTTACTTTTTTTCTCTCCAAACAGTGCCATATTTAACCACTCCTTTTCTACTATTATAATATATTAGAGTAATTACTTATAGACTTTTTTAATGCATCGGTTAAATGGACAATACCATTTCTCAACGTTTATCTTTACTACCCATATACATGTTTTGCATTTAGATTTATCTCTCATAATTTTCACCTATAAAAAAAAGAAACTGCAATTGCAGCTTCCTCGACTTTCTTATAGCATAACACAAGTTGGGTGACATAAAAGTGACATGTTTTTTAGAGATTATCTTTACTTATCTTTTTATGACTTATAAATGCATTAATGAGAAATAATACTACACTTGTTACTTTAAGAGTATAACTAATAATACTCGTGTCACCACTCCACCATGCTAGGATAATTGTAAGCAAAAAACAAACTGCCCCAAATATCCATGAATTTCTTGAAACAATATGTTTCTTATTAATATCTCTATCCAGTTCTTTCTTATTAATAATTAAGTAAACAACCAAAATTATTCCAATGACTATAAGTATTACACTAACCCAAAGTAACCAATCCATTTTTATCCCACCTTTTGTAAAATATATTATACCATATTTTTACTAATACATTTTATCTTTAATTAATTAATCTTGATATATTGAGTTATCCATATCTTATAATTGTGTGTAACTCACACTAGTATAGGTTTCGCTTGTAATATCAATACTTTGAGCTAGATTCCCAAATATCAATTCACCCTCACCTCATTATGTGTAACTGCTAATATATTTTAAATTTTCTTATTGCAATATTAGCTGTTTCTTGATTGATTCCTATGTATCTCAAAGTAACACTTGGATGACTATGATTAAAGATTGCTTGTAGTGTAACAACATCCTTTGTTTGTTTATAGAAGTGATATCCAAATGTTTTCCTTAATGTATGTGTACCGATTCCTTCAAGCCCGAATCTTTCGCCAGCTTCTCTTAAAATTTTATATGCCATGCTTCTACTTAATGGTTGATTATATCCTTCACGAGATTGGATAAGATATTGTTCAGAATCTGTCTTATCTTCTAGATAAAATTTTAGTTCCTTCTTTAGAATAGGATTAATTTCTACTACTTTCTGTTTACCAGTTTTCTTCTCTCTTATATTAATGTAAGTTTTATCTTTTACATCTGCAATCCTTAATTTCAAAATGTCACTAATTCTAAGGCCTGTATAAATCCCACATAAATACATTACATAGTTTCTTTCACAATTATTCTTTATATAAGATCCAATGTCTCTTACTAAATGTTGATCACGTATTGGTTGTACATAATTCATATTTTCACCTTCTTCTATTTTTTAGTTGTACATCTGTTAAGATATGAGTAACTGATAAGCAAAAAAAGAAACTGGATCACTCACAGTTTCTTACCTTCAACTTTACATAATAACTAATTGTGTTAAACTCCAAAAACAATCCTTAAACCCACTTAATACTAAGCAATTATTCTATTCTGAAATATTCAATTTTTTAATACCTTCATTATGTAAAATTCACTGTCTAAAAAAAGAAACTGCCTAAGCAGAATCTTCAATTTACTAATGATTACTGATAATGAACTCTCCATAGTTTCTTCTACCACTAATATCCTTGCATAAGGAATATCTAACCTCTTGCTCCATGATATGAAAACCTTTAAAGATATCTCTGATAAATTTATCCTTATTAATAGTGATCATGAACTTGCTTTTCATACTTTTACATAACTCAGCTAATTTTATGTACTGTTCATCTGTAAAATGTCCTACAGGATAATCACAGGTATTTCTATATGGAGGATCCATGAAGAAGAAAGTTTCTGGACTATCATAAATCCGAATAATATCTTCGAAACTCTTATTTTCGATGGTCACTCTTTTCAGTCTTTCATAGGTATTCAAAATATCATCATGAATTTTATCAATATTTAAATTACTCTTTCCCTTAGCTGTTCCAAAACTAGGATTTACTATACTGGAACCGAAGCCAGCCTTTACCAGGTAATAAAAAATATGAGCTCGCTCAATGCAATCCTCATATTCGTTTTGCTTATATATTTCTTTATACTGCATAAAGGTTTCTCTACTTATTAGTGTAAAGTTAAAACTTTCAATTAACTGATCAGGACAATTTTTCACTACCCACCAGAAATTCATTAGATTAGAATCATAGTCATTTAGAACTTCCCACTTAGATGCTTCTTTACCAAAGAGTAGCCACCCTGCCCCTCCAAACACTTCTACATATCCTTTATGATCAGGTATCATTGGGAGTAATTTCTTAATCATTCGAGACTTACCCCCTACCCAAGAAATTGGACTCTTCATATATTTACTTTTCATCTCCTATTTTTATTCACCAGTGGCTTTGGCATAAAAAAAGAACTGTTTTCACAGCTCCTTGGATTATGTATATCTTAACACAGTTAAGGTGACATAAAAGTGACATGTTATAAAATTAATTCACCATAATAATGATAATGTATAATATCAATAATTAGTTAACAAATGTAGTATTTTTTACCTTCCATTTTTCCAATGCAATACCTAGCCAAAAACTGTAAATTCCTAAAGTGATAATAGTGAAAAAAAGCCATTTAATCCAATTTCCAAATAATCCAACTGCACTTCCATTAAATTGTAGTCTTCTTCCTTCTATAACTGTATGATTAGTTTTCCACCCATATACCATACATAAAGCCCATGGATAACAGATACCGAATGTAAAACTAGTTATTAGTGCTCCCAATATAGACCATCCAATTAATTGAAGTAGCCCTCCATCAAAATATGAATCCTGTTTTACATTTTCTCGTTGCGCAATACCATCCATTGATCTACCTCCTCATTTTATATGCTTATTCTACACTATTTTCCAAATTAATACAATATTTTTACAAAAAAAGGCTTTATTAAAAATTGCTTCTATTTTATTCAATCCCAAACAAAACAATACCAACCTTCTCTATTATCCTTTTATTAATCCTAATAATTTGCCTTTCACTATAACCTAAGAAACTTGCTATATCTTTATACCTTATACACTTTTTATATTTCATTTCAACAATCTTTCTTTCGCCATCATCTAATAATGATATTGCATAGTCAATACTACTAATTACATTTTCTTTTATCTTAATTTCTTTTCCCCATGTTTCTTTTATTCTCTCTAAGCTCTCAAATTCATCCCCTACAGGATCACTAATTTTTCTATTATCGCTTTTAGCTAGTGATAGTCTTGTAGCCGAAACTCCCTGGTAATCGAGCTCGGCTAAATCTTTCTTTCTTAATTCTATATATCCCTTCAAAAACTTGTAATCATATAAAGCTTTCTCAGTCTTTTTATAATTGCTATCCACCTTTGTCATGTTACTCCCCCTTTGATGGAGATTATCTTTTAGTCTCTTTTATCTTTATTTCTTTACCGCACCATGGGCAATATTTAATACCTTTTATACTAAGTGCTAAAATTATAATTGCTCGATTGCAACAAATGTTCATGTCAAATTTCATCTACCCAACCTAGAATGGTAAATCATCATCTTCAATGGGAGTGAAATCATCTAAAGGTGTTCCAAATCCCTCTGAACTACTTTTGTCACTTTCCTTCTTGCTATCTAAAAATTGCACTTCCTCTGCAACAACTTCAACTACATACCTTTTCGTACCATCATTGGCATTATAACTCCTAGTTTGCAATCTCCCAAATATTGCAGCTTGGCTACCTTTATGTAAATACTTTGAACTATTTTCTCCCATTGACCCCCAAACAATTACTGAAATATAATCTGCTTGTTTTTTCTGGTCTTTCTTACCTCTTCTATCAATGGCTAAAGTAAAACCAGCTACTGGTGATCCTTGTGAAGTATATCTAAGTTCAGGCGCTTTCGTTAATCTACCAACTAACATTACTTTATTCATTTTCAAATCCCTCCATCTCAGTGATAAACTCTAAAAGCTCCGCTTTGTCATCATTTTCTAAATGAGATGCCACTGTGATTCCCCTTAATATATTAAACTTGGTATCATTATTCATTCACATACTCCCTTTCATTTGTATACTGATTTTGTTCTACCCTTTTCACCTCATCAAATCTAAAACTTTCTAAGCAGTTTCTATTTCTCAATTTAATTTCGCATAGTACGAAATATGGATAAACTTTTATTACTTTTGCAACTTCCTTTTGCTTAACTTTTTCATTATTCTCTCGAACATATCTATGTACTAAAACATTTTCACCTTCACTATAATTACTATCTACTTGTGCAGAGAAACTATCATTTTTATATGAGTGATACTCTTTTCTTTTTCTCAAGTATCTGACTCTCTTGCATTTTTCACTACAAGTAACTGAAACTGTTTTAGTTTCAAAAGTGATTCCACATTCCACGCATATTTTTTTCATGATCTTATCCTCTTAAATTTCTTTCATATTTTCTTTCTTACTATTCTTATTATGGATATAAGTTATATCTTGTACTTATAACCTCTACTGGCTATTTTAATTCTCTTAATTTATATTTAACTATCTCTTTCTCCCCTTTTATTCGTGATTTACTTGAAATGTGACCTATAGTCGCTTGGCAATTTCATATATTACGTTTACTGTTACTGAATTACCAGCTTGCTTGTAAAGTTGACTATCAGAATTTACTTCGGCTGCTCTTTCAAAATATTCATCAGGAAAGCCTTGAAGTCTAAAACACTCTTTTGCCGTAAATCTTCTGAGTTTGAACCCTGGCAATAACACACCACTTTGACAACTTGTTGTTAGTGTAGGTGATGCTTGTTTTTGCACTCTGCCTCTGCCAGTAGTTCCATTTATATAATCAAGTCTTATTCCATCACCTATAAAAGCTTTTGAATATCCTTGTTTTACATTGTCTTTTATTCTTACCGCTTGTGCATACTGTTCACGTTCAATAATGTACGACCCTGTTCCCTCTGCCCTATATCTTGCTGTAAGGCAATTTGCGATATTTTGTTGTCCTTGTAACTCAACAACCTTTCCACCGCTGTTTCCGATAGGAAATACTTCTCCTCCACTGTATTTTCCAAGATGTCCGACAATAAACACCCTTTCTCTGTTGTGGGGCACTCCGAGATTTTTGCTGTTAAGCACCTGATACTCGAACCAATACCCCAATTCCCCCAAAGTTGCGAGGATTGTTCCGAAAGTTTTTCCTCCATCGTGTGAAAGAAGTCCGGCAACATTTTCAGCGAAAAGATATTTAGGTTTTCGTACTGCCGCCAACCGCATGACTTCAAAGAATAGAGTTCCTCGTGTATCTTCGAAGCCACCTCTGTTTCCAGCAATGGAAAAGCTTTGACAAGGAAATCCGAAACAGTAGCAATCGGCATCTGGCAAATCTCCAGGCTCAACTGCTCGTATGTCTGTTGCATAAAATTCACTCTCCTTTGGCTTGTGCATCGCTGCGTAACTTTTATTCGCATATTTATCTATTTCTACATGACCTAGACACTCATGTCTAGCCATTTCCATTCCTAACCTAAAACCGCCAATACCACTAAATAAATCTAAAAACCTCACTTATGTAATCACCTCACTTGTTGCACATTTTATTCAATTTACGAAACACACTGCAATTCTTTCTGTGCCCCACAATCTAAACATAATTCTATTTTCACATACTTATCTTTATCAATTTTTCTCTTTGCTGGGATTGTAATATTGCCACAGTTACTACATACACATTGATGATTTATTTTCATAGCAATATTAGTTAACCGTTCAAACTCTTTCATATCTCCATTCATATATCTCACTACAGCTCTTGTGCAATGTTCTAATACTTCTTTAGTCAACCTTTACGCCCCCTTATTTTTATTCCTACCGAGTATCACTACCCAGTAAGGATCATCTACTGGAATGTAAGCTTTATTTTCTTTACCACACTTTGAACAAATCACTGTTTCTTTTAGGCACCAGGTACGCATGCCACATGTGCAATTATATTTTAGAAACCTATCATCTTTTCGCTTAAGCATAACTACCCTCAAAAGCACTCTTCATGTTTTTCAGTACTCTTAACTTTTCCGATGATATTGAATTGTTCTATGTTCTTACCGTCTTCACCTATCAGAGGAAAAAATATCTGATTAGGCTTATTTGGCAAACTATATTGTGATATTGCTCCTTGTCTTGTCATTGCTACAATATTTATGATTCTTTTCCGCTCAACGTCATAAGCTTGTTTCATCTATGCACCTCCAGACGATTGCAATTTTTCACGTGGAAATCATGATCACTTATACCGCAACTTGTACATCTTCGCACACCGAGATACTTATCACGCTTAAATAGCTTTACCTCGTTGCAATATGGGCAAAAGTACTTCCTTTTCAATTTATTTATCTTCACGTAGTCAGGTTTCACTTTGTCTACATAGAGCAGATCTGTGATATTAATTTGCCGAAGCATGAAAGTCACTTCCTAGACTGTTGCGAAGTAGTTTAGCCTCGATATCGTCATAATCATAATCATTGTGATCATTAGAAATTTTCTGTATTGCCCTACCTCCGCCACTTGGTGGTATCGGATTATTAGGCGGTGAATAATTTATATAATCTATATATGGTTCATCTGGTCCAAAAAATGTAGCTAAGTGCTTAATATATCTTTCTTCAAGTTTTTGAGCCCTGCAGTATCTTGCATAATTAATAGCAGCCTTCAACATAATCTCGGGATCGTGCTTTTGTTTCACTCTAGCAATAAATGCTTTTCGCGCTTTAGCCTTTTCTTTTCTACGCGGATATATAATCCATATCTTTTCAAATTCCTCAATATATTTATTGTCTTTGCGATCCTCATTCTTACTGTGGTCTGGATCCGCTCCCCTTGGTTCACTTTCACCAAGATTCTCAGCAGGGACTTCTTTACAAACATTCTGAATTTGATTTTCAGGCAAATCACACACATATGTTTTTTTGCTAATGCTACTGCTATTGCTTATGCTAATGCTAGAGATAGAGTATAGATACTCTATAAATACTCTATCTAAATACTCACTTTTCTTATTACAAATGCTAATAAAGCTCTCTGTGAATTCGAAGGTTTTAACTTCCTCAAGATCTTTTTTTATAGCAGCCTTTGCCTTTGGTGAATTGCTACTATTATGCTTAAACCAATTAAGAATCATTAGCTCACTATTTTCAAATGAATATAGTACTTTTCCGTACTCAATAAACTTATGTATTAGCTTCTTTACTGTATCCTGATTGTATCCAGTTTCATGTGCTATGTTTCGTATTGTAATCTGATAGATCCCAAGCAAATTGGTATAGTCATTTGTCATTAGGTATAAATAAAAATACTTCTCCTCCGGAGTCAAGTCTTGCATATCAACATCACACCAGAAAGAAGTCTCTATCTTTCGATATAATGCCATAATTATCCCTCCTCAGATATTTCACTAAATAAGTCGTTTATTTCAACCTCATTGGATACAATCTCACATTCATAGAACAACATTAAATTTATTAATGAAGATTTTAGATCATTTAGCAGCTTCAACTCTTCCTCTTCTTTCATAGTGACTGGTGCTAAATTTATGTTGTTTTTTATTTTCCTAAGTTCTTGATTTTTATATCTAATCTGGCAAGTTACATAATCTAAAACTTCTATCCTATTATTCTTGTCCATAATAATCCCCCAATAATTGTTTAATATCCTTGCAAACACTTTATTATCATGTCTTTAACTTCTTGTACTGAAAATACTTTGTCACCTTTGATCAAATCTAATTCTTTTAAAGTCTGTTTTGCCATTTGATCACATGTTTTAGGTAAATTCTTATTTACCTCTGCTAAACTATTCCAAAATTTATCAAATTGACTTTGATTTTCTCGTGTATTTTCATAGATCATTTATTTTTCCTCCTCAATTTAAAGCTAGCAAATATAATATTATTAGCAGGGGAGCACACTCTCCCCTCTCTATATAATTAAAAATTACAGTATGCAGTATAGGCATAACTTTCTGATCTCATATCCATCTGATTATTCATTTCACGCTCTAAATTTTTAATTGCCTTCTCATCAAGTCCTAATGCCTTTGCTGCTAAGATCATATAGCCAATTGCTTCTCCATTATTCATTTTTGGGCATCCTCCTTATTTTTTTTGCTAATTTTATAGTCAATATGATATAATTTATTAAAGATATTTTTTATCTAGCCTTGAGTTGAAATAGTTTGGTCGCTGTTCAACTCTTTTTTTATGCTTAATCTTAACTCTTGAATGGTCTTTTCCATCTTGTCAAAGAAATTCATGACAAAATCTAGTTCTACAATTTCACTATCATCTATAATTCCGTCCTCTGTAATATCCAACAACTTATCCTTTGCATCTTCTAATTCTCTAAGAGAACGAATCATTTGAAGGCTCACTACTGCTAAATCTTTGTTATCCAGTTTGTTATAATGATTTGCTCCAATGGGGCATTTGTCAGTGCAGTAATGATTAATTAAGAGGGGATCACCATATAGATCACTCATTAGTAATACTGATTCTGCTCCTGGTACACATTTATCTGTTTCCCATTTTCCAATTGTCTCTGGCTCTACATAAAGACTTCTAGAAGCTTCCTCCCTACTACTTATTCCAGCAAGTTTTCTAGCTCTGAAATACATATTTCCTATTGCTTTTGTTGCTTGGCGAGTCATTTTATTCTCACTTCCTTTCATTTATAATTAAGTTATAAAGAACTTTCTTTCGTAGTTGTCCATCATTTGCTCGTTTGAGCAGCCTTAGCCACTCTCCATATGTACTTTATCCTTCCTTCACTTCATCCCTCTTCAAACTCTCTTCAACCAAATGTTGTTTGTATGACTGATACATCTGCCGGGTGAATCTCTTCGATGCTTCCGGCAAAGCCTCCGGGTTAATGATTTCGACCGTAAGCCGTTTCTCATTTTTCTTAGGCACATGCTCACCCCCTTACTTTAAGTTATGTGTTACTATATTTGTCCTATCACTAATTACTCACACATCTCAATCATGGTATAATATTCATGAAAGGAGGTGTTGAAAATGATTCGTATTACATTTATAGATGGAGAGCATATCGATATTTCAAGGGATACGACGTTAATAGGTATTAATAATAGTTCAAGAAATAAACGAGATGAAACATTCTACTTACAACAGGAATATAACAGTATTGTCGATAATGGGTTAAGTCTATTAACGACAGATGAACGCCTAGGTATTACAGGCTTCATTTTGTCCTTTGATTGTTTTACACTCGGCGAAAGTGAAAATGAAACTATCTACTTAAAGTCAGCTGTTAAATCTATCTCTGTAATTTAAGTTTATGACGTCGTGCTATATTTTCTACTAGTACGACGTGATTACTATTTAATAAGTTATTAACCATTAACTCTTTCCATCTTTGATAGAATTCATATTCAAGCTTAGGTACATAAAATTTTTGAAGTACTTTATTTCCGTTTTTCTCGCATTTAACTTCATAATTTGAATATATCTGTAGTTCATCAACTATACTACTCGTAATAGAACTGTCAAAATTATTAATCTGAAATATCTTCATTTTGTCTTCCATACTTTTCCACCCCCCTACCCTGTTTCCTTTTCATCTATCGAAAGATTAATTTCTATCCTTACTCTTTCAATTTCTTAGTTATTTGTACGTAGTTCTTGTAATAGTTTCTGTTGTTTTTGCAGAAGTTTTTCCAACTCATTCATGCCTTCTAAGTTTATTGAAGTTTTTATTTTGACTCTTTCCAACTTTCTCACCCCCTAACTCTAATTAAACATATGGTACCTTTAACGTCTCAGGTTGATAAGACAACAAAATATTGACACTAGAAGAGCAAATAAAGCAACAATCAATTGAAAATTAATTTCCAACAAACCTTCCACCCCCCTACCCTGTTTCCTTAAAATTTTCATCATCATCAAAAAACTTTGTCCAATCAAACTCTAGAACAGATGCTATTTTTTTTGCTAGTTTTACAGATGGTAATCTTTCTCCTGCTTCAATTTTCCGGATGTATATTTCCGAACAACCTACTATATTTGATAATTGTTCTTGAGTGATCTCTTTTTTTGTCCTAAGTATTGACAGTTGCATTATTTATCCCCTCCTTTGATACGTATTGTATCAGATACATAATGTATCAGTCAATAGTTTTTGAAACTTTTTGTATATTTTATTGATTATGGATACACAGAGTATCTATAATCAAATTAGGAGTGATGCTTATGTTAGGTAATATTTTAAAAGAGTTACGTGGTGAAAGAAGTCAAGAGGAGATTTCAGAGCAATTAGGTATATCTAGAGCACGATATTCTCACTATGAAACTGATAGAAGAGAACCTGATATAGAAACTCTAAAATTGTTATCAGATTTTTATAAAGTATCCATAGATTACTTACTTGGCAAAACAAAGGATCCTATTCCTTACCATATAATTAGTGAAGACATAGAACTCACCCCAAAGGAACGTTTAAAAGAACTCTTTCAACATCCAAAAATTAGGGATAAAGAGCTTGCCTTTAAAGACTTTGATTCAATGGATGATGAAGATATAGAATCAATTATTGAATATGTAGAAGCTAGATATTTACTTGCTGAGAAGAGAAAAAACGACAATAGAGAATGACAACTACGGTTTAATAAGTGAGCCGTAGTTTTTTTTAAGTGTTATTGCATAATTTGTAATATAGGGTAAATAATTATTGATTTATCTGTTTTTATATCAATTATTGAATATTACCAGAAAAATATGATTAAAAATTAATTTTATAATGAATAAAGATAAATTAACTATCACAAGATGTTGTGATTCGAGGGGGAAAATTATGTATATTAAATGTGTTGAAATACAGAATTTTAGAAAACTTAAATCTTGTCGTATCGAATTTACTGAAGAAACAACTTTATTTGTTGGTGCAAATAATAGTGGAAAAACCTCCGCAATGGATGCTCTTGTAAAATTCTTAATTCGAAGTAATCAATTTACGATAATGGACTTTACCTTATCTAATTGGAGCGTTATTAATAACATAGGTATGAAATGGGAATCCAATTACAGTGAAAATATTAGTTTGGAATCATCAATAGATGAATGGAAAGATATACTACCTACTATGGATGTCTGGCTTCAAGTTGAAGAAAATGAAATACATTATGTAACACATCTTATACCCACTTTAAGCTGGAAAGGAGGTTTGTTAGGAGTTCGATTGAGACTTGAACCAAAAGATATTGATACTCTACTCTATGATTATTGTATATCAAGAGCTAAAGCTAAAAAAACCATATCTGATGCTCAAATAGATCACGGAGAGGATCCTATTGCTTTAGAACTATGGCCAAGAAATATGAGAGATTTTTTAGACAAAACTCTTCTAACTCATTTTACTATAAGAGCTTACTTACTAGATGATTCAAAATATAGAACTGTTAGCAATCATATAGTTACTCCACAAGATCTATCCAATGAAAATGAGCCATTAGATAAAGATCCTTTTAAAGGTTTAATCCTTATACATAACATAGATGCTCAGCGTGGTTTTTCTGATCCAGACAGAAAAAATGATTTATCAGAAAGTAACGTAACAAGTAATAAAAACGTTGGAATGCTTTCTTCACAGTTGAGAACATATTACTCTAAGCATTTAAATCCAACAATCGCCCCTAACTCTAAAGATATAGGAGCTTTAGATGCCATTGAAAGAGCACAAAAATCCTTTGATGAAAATTTAAAAAAGGGATTTGAAGAAGCAATTCTAGAACTAAGTAAATTAGGTTATCCTGGATTTTCTGATCCCAAGATAACAATATCTACAAAAATAAGACCTATTGATAGCCTAAATCATAATTCAGCTGTTCAATTTGAACTTATGAGTGAAAATCCTGAAAATAATACAGTTCCTTTAAGATTACCAGAACAATATAATGGTTTAGGTTATCAAAACCTAATTTCTATGGTTTTTAAGTTGATGCAATTTCGTGATGAATGGATGCAAGTAGGCAAATTAGAAGAAAGTTTAAAATCTGATAGTAGTTATTTGATACCCCCATTACACCTTGTCTTAATTGAAGAACCAGAAGCACACCTACATATTCAAGTCCAACAAGTCTTTATTAAAAAGGCATATGATATTTTACGTAATCATGAAAATTTAAAGGAAAATAATAATTTCACAACACAAATGGTTGTTAGTACACATTCCAGTAGTATTGCTCATGAAATGAACTTTAGTTGCCTCCGATATTTTCGTAGAATAGCTGTTATTAAAGAAGGTGAAGTACCCACAACTAATATAATAAATTTATCTGAAGTATTCGGTCAAAAAAATAAAGAAGATAAAATAGGTGAAACTAATCGATTTGTGAGCAGATATATAAAATCAACACATTGTGATTTATTCTTTGCAGATGCAGCTATATTAATAGAAGGTCCTGCAGAGCGAATGTTGATTCCTCATTTCATTCGACATAATTTTGTAAAATTAAATCAATCATATATTTCTTTGTTAGAAATAGGTGGTAGTCATGCTCATCGTTTAAAACCTTTAATTGAATCTTTAGGAATAACAACTTTAATAATTACTGACTTAGACTGTAAAGATCCTTCTACCGGAAAAAAAGTACAACCCTCTAAAAATAAAGGATTAGAAAGTAGAAATACAACTTTAAGAAGTTGGATTCCTGGAGAATCAAGTATCGATAAATTATTGAATCTAAATTCAGACGATAAAGTAAAAAAATCTGATGATTTTTTTAATATACGAGTAGCTTATCAGTATCCTATTAATATTAAATTAGACAAAAATACTACTGTAGATGCATTGTCGAATACATTTGAAGATGCATTAGTCTTCAGTAATTTAGATACCTTTAAAAAGCTAGAGGGAAATGGATTAATTAAAAAATTTAACGATGTAATTAATAAAAGTACAAAGGTTACAGAATTAGAAGATAGTTTTTTTAATATATTAAAGAGTTCAAATACAAATAAAGGTGAATTTTCTTTAGATCTGCTTTATTTAGAAGATCCCGAAACTCTAAATATACCAAACTATATTCATGAAGGTTTAACCTGGTTACAAGAGCAATTAGAAACAAAAAAAGAATGTGTTATAAAACATTCTTTACAAAAAATTCAGATACCTGTAACGGAGGGTATTTAAATGAACGTTAATAGCGATAATCATTTTGATGATCATATAGATGAGGATATTATAGAATGTCTAAATTTAAAAAATCCTAAAAGTTTTTTTTTATTCGCTGGTGCAGGGTCAGGAAAAACTCGCTCGTTAGTTGAAACACTTAGCGAATTTAAAAAAAATAATGGTAAACAGTTAAGACGATATGGTAAACGTGTAGCAATTATTACATATACTAACGCAGCTTGTGAAGAAATTAAAAGTCGTTTAGAATATGATTCATTATTTTCCGTGTCTACTATTCATAGTTTTATTTGGGATTTAATTAAAAATTTTCAAAGTGATATTAAAGATTGGTTAACTATAAATCTTAAAGAACAAATTAAAGATTTGGAACTTCAGAATAAAAATGGTCGATCAGGAACTAAAACCGCAATAAATCGTGAGAAAAGTATTGAAAGCAAAAAGAAAAGATTAGAAAACCTAAAATCCATTAAATCATTTATATATAACCCTAATGGAGATAATCGTACAAGAGATTCATTAAATCACTCAGAAGTAATAAATATTGGTGCTTCTTTTTTAAATAATGACTTAATGCAAAAGATATTAATTAAAGGTTTCCCAATTCTTCTAATAGATGAAAGTCAAGATACAAATAAGAATTTAATGAACGCCTTTCTTTTAGTTCAAAAAATGCATTCTAATGAATTTTTACTGGGACTATTTGGTGATACAATGCAACGTATATATAATGATGGTAAAGTAGATTTAGGAATAGATCTACCAGAAGATTGGATGAAACCGGCTAAAATAATGAATCATCGCTGTCCTCCAAGAATAGTTAAATTAATTAATAAAATTAGATCTTCAGTTGATCAACAACAACAAAGGCCTAGAGCAGATAAAAAAGAGGGTACTGTAAGGTTATTTCTTTCAAATAATTCACCCAATAAAGATTTAACAGAGAAAAATGTAACTGAAAAAATGGCTATAATTACAAATGATTCGTTATGGTGTTCAGATTCTAAAACTCTTATTCTTGAACATCATATGGCAGCAAGTAGAATGGGATTTATAGACTTATTTGAACCTCTATATAAAGCTGATGTCCATGGATTATTGGATGGTTCAATCCCTGAATTAAGATTCTTTACACAACTTATTCTGCCAATAAAAATTGCAAAGGACCATGAGGATCAGTTTTCTATCGCTCGTATCGCAAGAACTTACTCTAATTTAATGAGTAAACAAAGTATGTCAGAAAAAAAAGATAATCAGTTAGATTTAATTCAAGCTACCAATGAAGCAGTAAGTCAGTTGTTATCACTCTGGGAAAATAACAACGACCCTCTTCTAATTGATATATTAAAATGTGTAGCTAAAACAAATCTATTTAATATTCCACATAGTCTATATCCTATAGTATATAGAGATGAGAAAAAAATTATAAAACTTGAAGATACAACAGAAAATGGTGAAACGACTATATTTGATACTTGGGAAAAATGCTTAAGTACACCATTTAGTCAAATTATTAAATATGATACATATACTACTGATCAGTCCAATTTTGCTACTCATCAAGGTGTAAAAGGTCTTGAATTTCCACGTGTCATAGTTATCATTGATGATAGTGAAGCAAAAGGTTTTTCTTTTAGTTATGAAAGGTTATTTGGAGCAAAAGAAAAAACCACCACAGACTTGAAAAATATAAAGGAAGGTAAAGAAACTAGCATTGAACGTACACGACGATTATTTTATGTGACATGTAGTCGTGCTAAAGAAAGTTTAGCAATTGTTGCATATTCATCTAACCCTGAAAAGATAAAAAAATCCGTATTAGCAGAAAAATGGTTTGATGAAAAAGAAATAGAATTTATTTAAATATATTTGGAGGGATTTCTAATGAAATTTGCAACTGCTAAAGAAATAATTCAATTATTAGAAGATAATGATATATACTCTGCTGTTGGTAACATATCGATGAATTTAAACGGTACTTCTGTAGTAATTAAACAGAATGATACTGTAGGAAACATTTTACAAGAATGGCTTGGTCAATTTCTTAAGGAACAAGATATTTATTTTCGTCCAGCGAGAGGTCAAACATTTCCTGATTTTTATTTAAGTGAATATGATGACAGAAATTTGTGTGAGATGAAAACATATCTTGCAAATAAAAGCCCTGCATTTGATATTGCTAATTTTTTAGGTTACACTAACTCTCTAGTTTCATCCCCATATAGACTTGATAGTGATTATTTAATTTGTTCTTACTTAAGTGATGAATTTGGAAATATTTCAATTAAAGAAATGTGGTGTAAGAAGGTTTGGGAAATAGCTGGACCAGCTATTGATTATCCACTTAAATGTCAAAGAAAAAATGGACAAATAGTAAATATAAGGCCTGTTAGTTGGATGTCTGAAAGATCTAAACTAAGACCTTTTTCATGCAAAGAAGAATTTTTGGTTGCATTATATCAGACTCATCTTACATATACAAACCAAGCTAGAGTTTCAAGAGCATGGTTAAAACAGATAGTAGATGGATATCAGATATTTTGTGGAGAAGATATGGCGTATAAAATTGATAATTTTTGGTAAATAGTTAGAGAGATTAACCCTCTCTAACTATTATTATTAATATAAGAAACAGCTAAACGTTTAGCGATTTCTTTGATAACAGGAATACAAACTGTATTACCTAATAAATCAAATGCTTCTTTTTCTTTTAAAAAAGATAAATCATAATCTTCAGGGAAGCCACTTAATCTCTGTGCTTCACGTATAGTTAAACGTCTTAATCCTCCATTATCTACTACTCCAAGGCGTGATACATCCATAGCCACTAGCGTTGGCGCTAATCGATTTGGATCTAAAATCTTAGTAAATTCAAATGATAGCTTACCAGCTACAATATTATAACCTTTTGGTTTTGTTGTGTCGGGAACTCTTTTATCTTCTACAAGTTTTCGTGGATACTCTATTTTTAAGTAACCTTTGTTAACCAAATCATTTAGACTATCTTCTATATCTGGACTATTAATAAAAGTTTGAATTTGATTTAATGTTAAAGGCATACCATCCATCCAATCAATCCCAATTTCTTCTGCCCACTTTTTTTTTCGTCTTTCTCTTAAAAGCTTATTAAGTAAAATTCTTTGTTCTTGTGTTGTTTCTCCCTTTAACTCAATTTCCCAACTATGTATATTATCTGTACCACCACGTTTATCTTTAATAGCTTTTCCAATAACTTCTTCTGGTTTGAAGTTTTTAAAAAGTTTTTTAGTGAAAAGAGAATTAACTGTAGGAATTCCATGTTCTAAAATATCTCCTAGAACCTGTGTCGAAACCGGAAAATTATCTAAATTTATTTTGTATTTCTTAGTTCCTACAATATATACCCTTTTTCTTGATTGCGCCATGCCAAAATATTTACTATCTAATAATTTCCAAGACACTTCATAATCTAATCTTTCTAATTTATCAATAATGACTTCTAATGTTTTTCCTTTATTGTGATTTACTAGTCCTTCTACATTTTCTAATAAAAAACCATATGGCTTTTTATTCATTATTATTCTTTCGATTTCAAAGAATAATGTCCCTCTAGTATCAGTAAAACCCAGTCCTTTTCCTGCAGATGAAAATGGTTGACATGGAAAACCAGCTAATAAGAAATCAAAATCATCTATACTATTACTCTTTATTGTTGTAATATCTCCAGAGACTTTTTCACCTTGAAAATAGTTTTCATAAGCTTTAATTGCATACTCTTTAATTTCGCTACTAAAAACACATTGTGTTTCTAATCCTTTTTCATGTAGAGCTTGTTCAAAACCAAGTCTTATTCCCCCCAAACCTGCAAATAAATCAATAAATCTAATAGGACGATTAATATCATCTTTTAGTAATTGAATTTGTGTTTCAATTAATGAACGACATTTTTCAGAAAAACTGTCACCGGATGCGTACATATTTATATCATTTATAAGTTTATTAGTTATATATAATTTACAACCAGTCTTTTTTTCATTCTCTGGGAGCTCATTTCTACCAGCTCCCTCACGTTTACCACCTTGCATATTATCAGTTCTCCTTTAAAGTATAAGATAATTATATCTTATATATTTTGATTTTTCAACCCTATAAATCAAAATAACTATTGTTTTTAGAACATATGTTCTGATATAATGTATTAACATTATACTCTAAATTTACTCATATTTAAAGGAGGTAATAAATGTTTTTTCGAATGCTTCAACGTGCCAATTTTCTCCTAACTGAATATCAAATTTTTGACTTTCCTATACAGTTAGATACCATTGACCAGATTATTAAAGATCTGAATATTAAAATCATAATAAAAAACAATCTCAAATCTTCTATGTATCTAGATGGCGAGTTAACTATTGGAGACTATGTTTCCCAGCAATACCGTGAGAATCTTATACATGAAGTGTGTCATATTACTCAACATGCAGCAAATGCGTTTAATAATGATAATACTACTATTGCTAAGAATGAAGCGCAAGCGAACGCCTTCGCTGCTTACTTCCTCATGCCTGTCTTCATCTTCGAATCAGATCTATCACAAGGATGCAACGATTTTGAACTATCTGAAAACTTTGGAGTAAATATTGAATTTGTACGCTACCGAAAAACTCTCACTGAAAGTCTTATACATATTGGCTACTTCGATGAAATATATAATACTAAGGTGATGAAATGAAAATAGCTATCTATAGTCGTAAATCTATTGAGACAGATACTGGTGAGAGTATAAAGAATCAAATTAATATGTGTAAGGAATACTTCAATCATAAATACTCTGATTGTAAATTTGAGATATTTGAGGATGAAGGTTTTTCTGGTGGTAATATTAATCGACCTGACTTTAAACGAATGATGGAGCTTGTGAAGTTTAAGCAGTTTGATGTAGTTGCAGTATACAAGATTGATAGGATTGCTAGAAATATCGTTGACTTTGTAAATGTTTATGATGAATTAGATAAAATGGGGGTTCAACTTGTTAGTATTACGGAAGGTTTTGATCCTACTACTCCTGCAGGTAAAATGATGATGTTGCTTCTTGCTAGTTTCTCTGAAATGGAGCGAATGAATATCTCTCAAAGGGTTAGAGACAATATGCGTGAGCTGGCTAAATTGGGCTACTGGAGCGGTGGTTCTCCTCCTACTGGGTACAACTCAACACGAATTGATTTGAATGGTAAAAGCGTTGCTTTTTTAGTAGCTAATGACGAGCTAGTTAATATTAAAACTATATTTGAAATGTACGCAAGTGGTCACTTCCCTATGGAGATCACAAATTATTTTAAAGAAAAAGGATTCAACTACCCTACCGATTCAATCTTAGATTTTATTAAAAATCCAACCTATTTGAAATCCACTCCTGAGAGCATTCACTATCTGAAACAGCAAGGGTATAAAATCTATGGAGAGCCCAATGAATGCGGTTTCCTCCCCTACAATCGTAGACCTAGAAAAAATGGTATTCGTTTCAATGGTGAAAAGATCGTAGGTGTATCGACTCATGTAGCAATTATCGATATTGATTTATGGATAAGGACACAACAAAAGCTTAAGGAGAGATTTCAGGCACCTCGCCCTCGTGAAAGTCAATTCTCCTGGTTATCTGGATTAGTAAAATGTAGATGTGGCTCAGGTATGTATGTTATAAATGGTCATAAAAGAAAAGATGGCACTCGCCCCTACTCTTTTAAGTGCAGCGCCAATGCGAAGGATAGCACGTTATGTAATAACAGATCTATTCGTGTGGAAAGAGTAGAAAGTGAAGTATTAGCATTTCTAGAACGATTGCTGAATAGAGAAGAATTAGAATCATTAAGTAAATCGAATGATAACTTAGACGTTGATAAAAATATAAAGCTTTTACATAAAAAAATAGATAGTAATACATCTTCAATCAATAACCTCATTGATAAGCTAATGATCCTATCAAATGAAGCCTCTGATTTTATCACGAAAAAGATAGAACAACTAAGTAAGGAAACAAATACATTGAAAGATGAATTGCTAAAATTTGAGCGATCAAAGTTCATAGATAACTTAGATAAGAAAAATATTGATGTGCTGCACCAGCAAATTACTAATTTCTTAGAGTTAGAAAATGATGTAGATCTGAAAAGAAATAATATAAGAAGTATCATAAAGTCTATCATCTGGGATAGTGAACATGATAAGATAAGTATAGAAATAGTAAAATAATACATTGCTAAAGATGATTAGATTTTTGTTATTGGAGGTAACTATGAAAAATACAAAAACATGTTCGAAATGTAATTCAAAAAATATTATAAGAATACCGGGTAAAGCAGGAGCGTACGGTTCAGGAAATAATATCATGACTGGAATGAGTATTTTTAGTGCTGTAAAGATAACAAGATATCTGTGCTGTGAATGCGGATATTCAGAAGAATGGATTGAAGATAAAAAAGATATTGATAAACTTATAGTTAAATATAATAATCGCTACTAAAGCCCGTGGTCAGGTGGTCCGCCAATGGCCGTTTCTCCCATTAATGAAGTAAGAAGAGTTATGGAATACGCCATTACTAGAATTCCACGTGATAAATTAATGATGGGTATACCTTTATATGGATATGATTGGACTTTGCCTTATGTTCCTGGTGGTCAATGGGCTCGAGTAGTAAGTCCACAACGAGCTATCGAATTAGCTAGACAGTATGGAGCCACTATTAGTTACGATTATACTGCACAAGCACCATATTTTAATTACTACGATGCAGAAGGAAGACAACACGTAGTGTGGTTTGAAGACGCTAGAAGCATACAAGCAAAATTTAATCTAGTTAAAAGTCTTGGAATTCGGGGATTTTTCTATTGGGTTCTTGGACCAGATTTCCCTCAAAACTGGTTGCTTATAGAAGATAATTTTACTGTTATTAAGGTATAGTTTTTCAAAAATTACTATTAAACTTTATCTCATCTAAAGGACCTCCTTATACAAAGCTTTTTTAAAATACTCTTTCTCAACAATTACTTTGATTAAACGCAAGTAATATTAGATTGAGTATTTTTATGATGCTAATTAAGATTAATTCTTTTCTTCATCCACTACAGAATATTACTTTTTGCGAAACAATGAGCTAAGCTAGAATATGTTTTCACTAGTACCTTAATGACAGAGCAGTTAAACAGCTTGCTAATTTAACTGTTTAGTTATTAGGTTACGCATATGTAGTTTAACTAATTTTTGGACTAGCTCGGCAACATGCCTTACAGACGAAAAAGAAACTGCAATTGCAGCTTCCTCGACTTTCTTATAGCATAACTCAAGTTGGGTGACATAAAAGTGATGTTTTTTAGAAATTGTCTTCACTTGTTTTTTTATGATTGGAGAAATACATATTACACATGTTACTTTGAGTATATAATCAATCAAACTCCATGCTAGGATAATTAATATGATTATCACTCTCTTTCCATTATTTATTTTTCCTTGCCAATATAATGTTTCCAGTTATAATATGTTTTTTTATCGTGTATATCAATCATAATATCATTTACTGAAATTATATGTTCATTAAGCCAAATAACTTTAGCTATATCTTTATCAGTATTCATTTCCCAATAAATTGTTTCATCATCGTATTGTTTCTCAGCATTTTGCTTAGACGTGATTCCTACTCTTACTTGTGCCCTTACAGTAGCACCACCGTCATCTACTAAATAAGAACCTGCTACATATTCTTGATTTGGAGATAAAAATTCTTCTTTAAATTCTCCTCTTCCATTCAATTCAGGTAGTTGTACAGATACTAAATCATATAATAAATATCCTAATATTCCTGAGATAATAATAGGAATGCTGATAATTATATATTTTTTTTAAATTTTTCATCCCACCTAATATTTGATAATAACGCTCTTCTACATCATATATACTAGTATACTAACAGAAAACCAAACTGTATAGAAGGTCTTCATAAGATCACCAGATTCTAAACTTTAATAACCATATTCCTCACATTTATCAACTAACTTTTCCCAACACTCATTTTCTATATCGTTTACTTATCCCACTCCTAATAATATAAATTGATTAACAAATCTATCCTAACTTAAAAATTAATCTATACTTTTTATAAAGTACATAAAACTATAAGACATAATAAGTAAAGCTAGTGCTTTAAAAATACATTTCATAGTATATACTACCAAAAAGTAACTCCCTACATATGTAGAGTTCACCATGGCATTAGCTGTAGATCCTGGGATTAATAACATAATCAATCCTGTGATAATGCCTATAATTAAACATATGATATTTTTATTATTCATATTAACCTACCTCATCTAATTTAATTACCTCATATTAATATAGTTAGCACTATAAAGGTATCCAAATCATAAATTACCGAGACATTTATTCGCATATATGTCAACATAATAGTATATTTTTTTACCTCTTATAGTTTATTTTTATATATAAAATATTATAACATTAGCATAAAAAAAATTGTCGAAATATAGGTTTCTTTCTGATATAGAAAATTTACCCATTAAATATTTTCTAATGCATAATTACATATAATTTGTACAACCTAATATATAGGTGGTGATTTAAATGTCTGAAATTCAAGATTTACTTGATGATATTGAAAAACTAAGAAAAAATTTAGAAGAACTACTTGATAAGAAACAGGTAAACCTTCAAGATCCTGATATAATAGTTGCAAGCCAAATTTTAAATAGCACTATTACTAAATATAATGAATTCATTCTTAAAAAAAATAGTCAATGAAAAACTGATGTAAATCATCAGTTTTTTTATGTTTTATTCCCACTTCTTCATTTACAATTACAATGTAAAATATATACCTACCTTTTTAATCTCACTTCCACTTAATGTTGTCAGTATAACTGATATATTTGTCGTGTAAATCTTAAAAATAATCTTAAAATTTATCTTTTAATATCCTTATAATATTTATAATAACTCCCTCTAAATAATTGCCTAGATTAAACACAAGTAGCACTAGATTGAGTATTTTTATAATAATGATTTTTCCTATTTATGTGTTAGAGACCAGTTCTCATAAAAACTACATTTTAATTATTGTGAAGTCTATACTTTTATATATTAATCATGATAAGATAAAGTGAAACCATAACCTTATCCTCTACTAGGTATTGATGTGGTTCAAACTTGATTATCTTATTTAATAATCCAAAGAACCTACCTTATTACAATATAGTTATCTGTTTATTTAAATAAAAGTACAGGAGAAATTATAAATGTCCAATGATGAATTCCAAAAACTTATATTAGAAAAGTTAACTTCAATAGAAATAGGACAAACTGAAATCAAAGCTGAGCTTAAGGCAGTTTATGAACAGACTGCAAATTTGACTGAGTTTATGACTGAAACAAAACTAGATTTCTTTAATATAAAAGATACTCTACGTTTTTTACTTCATAAAGAAATTGAGACTGAGAAAGAATTATTTTAACATTAATTTAAATCATACTTAGATATTAATATTTGCTCATGTTTTTAAGATAAACTTAAGGGTAAAAATATGGAAAATAGTATGCAAGTTATTTATTTATTGTTTATTAGTAATCTTTATGCTAATAAAAGGATTTTTTATTTAAATACAGATATATTGTTGGAGTTTTAATCTCTCTCAACATATAATATGCACCCTAAGGAGATTACACATTGAACTATTTAGATTACGAAGAACTCTATCGAGTACCAGTAGATATAGATAATATAAATAGTAAAGAAAATAATAATATAATTAAAAAATCTTCTAATAAAATAAGAAATGCTTTAATGACTGGCATAAATCATTTTAATAACAGAATAAACATCTTACGCTATATAAACCGCAATCATGAAATACAAATATTTTTAGAATTTATTGCGGGAATCACAGGTTTATTAATATTTTTATATAGTATGGTCGTGTTAGTATTGTTGTAATACCCTGTTCTCAATTATTACGCACCTATATTAACAATATAAACTATTTATTAATTTTAATGAGGAACTTAGTTAAATGATTCTCTATTCCTTTTTCTTGATAATATCCAGCTATAGAGATTATTAACGCTCCTATAGTATCTAAAATTATATCTGACATAGTATCATCTAAGCTTGCATTTTGCATTGTAGTATTAAAAAAATAATCTATTGTGTACTCGTATATCTCCCAAATAGCTCCTATTGCTATAGCAAAACAAAATGAAAATAAGGCTACAAAACCAGGAGATAATTTAATATTAATTTTCTTATTTGAATTTAGATAACTAACTATAAAAAATCCTATATTACCGAAAATAAGACCAGATAATCCATGTAGCATCTTATCCCACCACCAAAACACACTGTAAAATCCATTAGTACTACCTAGAAAAACTGCAGCATAAATATAAATTACTAATACAATTTCAAATATACTTGGTATATCCACTCTAAATTTCTTCTCTACAATGTATGGTAAAAACATCATAATCAATGTGAGTATCGTCATTCCTAAATAAGCCCAGTCACCTTGGAGAAATGATATTATCCCCGCGTATACTAGGGATATACGTATCACAATAAAAACTACTACTCTTAACTTATCAATATATTTTTTCATATACACACTCCATTATTTTATTATTATAAAATTCAGCATAGTTTATTCTCTATAATTCTAAAGTTTTGATAATGAGCTTTATTCTATAAACTTCGTTTTTTTACTATTTTTGGTTATTAATTAAAGTAACTGGGTATATAATTTATATTAGCGATTAGCTAAGTAAATACCATGAAAAAAGTAATAATTATAGGAGGTCATTAAAATGACAAAAATAGGCATAATATTAGGAAGTACTCGACCTGGAAGAAATGGAGAAGCAGTTGCTAATTGGATCTATAAGCGTTCTCAAGAGAGAAATGATGCAGAATTTGAGATAGTAGATATAGCAGATTATAATCTTCCTCTACTAGATGAACCATATCCCGCTGCAATGGTACAATACACTAAGGATCATACTAAAAAATGGTCAGCTAAAATTTCTGAATTTGATGGATTTATATTTGTAACACCTGAATACAATCATTCAATATCTGGAGCACTAAAAAATGCTATAGACTTTCTGAATGTGGAATGGAATAATAAAGCTGCTGGATTTGTTAGCTATGGCAGCGCTGGAGGGGTTAGAGCAGTTGAGCACTTAAGACTTATTGCTGGAGAACTTAAAATAGCAGATGTACGTGCTCAAGTTATGCTTTCGCTTTTTACTGATTTTGTTAACATGAGTGAATTTAAACCAAATTCTATACATGATGAAGCTGTAGTTGCACTCTTTGATCAATTGATCTCATGGAGCAATGCTTTAAAATCAGTGCGTCAATAGAGAATTTTAACACTAATACTTAATCAAGATATTAAAATTAGTTTTAATATCTTGACATTTTCATTTATTGATGTTAATATTAGTTATTGCTTAAATTAACAGTAACTAAATTTAACTTAAATATTTTTAATTGGTGCCATTTTATAAATGTATTATCCTAATTAAGAAATGTATTTGTTATATGTATTACAAAGATTTAGGGAAAATGAAATTAGGAGGTACACCAATATGAATGGTACAGTAAAATGGTTTAATTCAGACAAAGGTTTTGGTTTTATAACTACTGAAGATGGTAAAGATGTTTTTGCACATTATTCTCAAATCAATTCAAGTGGATTCAAAACTTTAGAAGAAGGTCAAAAAGTAACTTTTGATCTTGCTGAAGGACAAAAAGGACCACAAGCAGAAAATATTGAAGTTGCTTAATATTGAAATATTTTAACCTTATGCATTTTGCATAAGGTTTTTTTATTATCGCGAAGACAATGAGCCAAGCGAAAACTTGTTTTCGATAGGATTCTAAACCTAACTTAGTCAAATAGCTTGCTAATTTGACTAAGTTAGGTTTAGAATCCGCAAATGAAAGCTTGCTTTCATTTGGCGACTGTCCGCGTGACCACAGAGAAACTCGCGAAGCATGTTTCTTGTGGTTTACCATGACCCAATCTCTTCGTTCTAATTCCTATTGTTTCATCGCTTTTACAAACTCTACATGTATTTCACTTTTTAATACTACTCCATATTTTCTTAAAACCCAGTCTAACGCTTTTAACGTTATATATACTTTTTCTTCACGACAATTTTCTCCCATATGTCCTATCCTGAATACTTTATCTTTTAAAAAGTTAAATCCACCTGCAATCATAATATTATAATCCTCAACCATAGTTATGAAGATTTCATTATATGAGATTCCTTCAGGCACTAGTGCCGTTGTAACGGTATTGGAATAACCACTAGTAGCATATAACTTAATTCCAGAGTTCAAAAGACTAACTCTTGTAGCATTTGCTATTTTTTTATGTCGCAGTAACACATCTTTATCCATTAAAATTCTATCAACTGCTTCTCTTAATCCATAGATATCGCTTATTGGCTGTGTATATGGAAATGTTTTATTTTGATACCAATTTTTCCAGATACTTAGATTAGAATAAAAACCAGCAATTGGCGTTGATCTATTATTAATTTTTTGCCATGCTTTTTCACTTATACTTAATATCGTTAACCCTGGTGCTGCTGAAAGGCATTTCTGGGAACCTGATAATACAATATCCATATCCCACTCATCTACCTTCATTTCTTCTCCTCCAAGAGCTGAAACAGAATCAACAACAGTAATAATCCCGTATTTATTTAAAAGAGGGCACATGTTTTTTACTGGATTAGTTATTCCTGAAGGAGTTTCACAGTGTACTAATGTTGCTATTTTAAACTTATTGTCCACCTTCAAAAATTCTTCTAGTTCATTTACTGACACAGCTTTTTTATAATCAGTTTTAAAATAAGTCACATCAGCCCCATATATTTTTGCAAAATCAGCAAATCCATTGCCAAATATTCCATTATCGATACATAACACTCTATCACCTGGTTCTATTAATGAAGCGCAACTTGCTTCTAATCCGAGTATACCCTCTCCATTTAAAATTAAAACTTCATTTGTCGTGTTATATACTTTTTTCAACTGTTCACAAGTTTCCTTATAAAACTCATAGAAATTTTTATCTAAATCAGGATTTGTAACTTCCCTTGACATAGCCTTTCTTACATCTTCATGAATATAAGTTGGTCCAGGTGTCATTATCATAGGTGTTTTCATATTTGCCTCCTAATATTATAGTATATTTTTTATTTTCTTTATTGCAGGTGTTAATAATAGTGCAAATAACCCAATGACTAATTGTGTAATATTTCCTGGTACTGAAGTAACTGGTGTAATCCAATTTCCATATAAGATGACTTCCGTTAAATAGTATCCCCCTATCATCCATATCCCACTAATGATAATTGCAAGAATATTTATTAAAATGCTCTCACCATTTTTTCCTCTATAATTAGAAATACTACCTAATAAATAGCCCATAATACCTCTTATAATAAAAGTAAATGGAGCCCATGCAGTCCACCCTGATAAGATATCAAATAAACCCATACCAAAAGCTCCTGCCATTGCACCTTTTTTCTTACCAAATGTAAAAGATACTGTAAAGAGTATTACATTACCCAAATGTACAAGACCACCATTAATTGATATGGGTAAACGTATATTTATAAACATTGTCCCTATGAAAACCATAGCAATTAATAATCCTGTAACTACTAGATCCTTTGCACTTGTTCTAACTGTATTTTCTTTTAATATTTGATTTTCCACAATTCCCATCCTCCTAATACTATGTGTTATTACTATAATAATTCTTAATTGTCACTCTGTAAATGTGCAGATTTATATTTTTTAAAGGGTACAGTTTTTTTTATTTTTCTCATTGTCTTCATAAACCACAAGAAACACTCTTTGCGAGTTTCTCGCGGTTACGCGGTAGTCGCCAAATGTCTGCAAGCAGCTATTTGGCTCATTACTTCGCGATAAACCAAATAAGAGCCTTTCAGCTCTTATTTGGTAAACTTACTTTTGTATTCTAATTAGCATGTTATAAATACAATTAGGTATGTATAAAACTCAACATATTAACAGAATTCTACTGTTTCACCATTTAGAATCTTATTTGTAGTTCTCATGGCACACATCTTACCGCACATAGAACAACTTTGATCATCAGCAGGAGGTGTGCTTTCAAAATATTCTCTAGCTTTCTTACCATCAATTGCAAGTGAGAACATCTCTTCCCAATCAATACGACGTCTAGCATCACTCATTTTATTGTCTATATCTCTTGCATTAGGTACACCTTTTGCTATATCGGCGGCATGTGCAGCAATTTTTGTGGCAATAATACCTTCTTTTACATCTTCTAAGTTTGGCAAACGTAGATGTTCAGCTGGTGTAACATAACATAGAAAATCTGCTCCATGGGAAGCTGCTATTGCTCCACCAATTGCTGAAGTAATATGATCGTAACCTGGCGCTATATCTGTGACAATAGGACCTAAAACATAAAATGGTGCACCAAAACACAATCTTTTTTGTAGAGTCATATTTGCAGCAATCTCATTTATTGCCATATGTCCTGGTCCTTCCACCATTACTTGTACGTCTTTTTCCCATGCGCGTTTTGTAAGCATTCCAAGTTCTATGAGTTCACTTATTTGACCTGCATCGCTACTATCATTAATACTTCCTGGTCTTAGTGCATCTCCCAAACTAATTGTCACATCATACTTACGTAAAATTTCTAAAATATCGTCATAATATTCATAAAATGGATTTTCGTTTCCAGTCATTTCCATCCATGCAAATATTAAAGATCCACCTCTCGACACAATATTTGTTAGTCGATTCGAACCTCTAAAGCTCTCAATAGCACGTCTGTTAATACCTGCATGGATAGTCATAAAATCTACACCTTCTATCGCATGTGCTTCGATAACACTCAAAAAGTCAATTGCTTTTATTTTCATTAAATCTTTTTCAAGATAACCTATCGCATCATACATAGGTACAGTACCAATCATAGCCTGTGAATAATCAATTAGTTCTTTACGAAAAGTATTTGTCTTACCATAATTACTTAAATCCATTATTGCTTCAACTCCAAAATCAATTGCCATCTTCACTTTATCCATCTCTTTAGTATAATCAGCACAATCTCCAGAGACACCTAGATTCACATTGATTTTTGTCTTTAAGCCTTCTCCTATTCCTTCAGGGCTAAGTGATTTATGATTAATATTAGCTGGAATTGCAACTTTACCACAAGCTATCAGATCTCTCAGCTTATCTACAGAGATATACTCCTTCTCTGCTACAATCGACATTTCTTTTGTAATAATCCCTTTTTTTGCTGCCTCCATCTGTGTTTTATAAATCATAATTATTCTCCTTTAATTTTATTTATATATGCAGTGAGACTTATAGGGATAAGTTCTAGTACAAGAATAACGTCTTTAACACTCATTAAGCACGATAGATTGGTTTGCCTAAGCGCGCAAGTTGAAATTTCTATCGTACAAAAAAAGTGCTACCAAAAAAGGTAAGCACTTATGTATACATTATAAACTTAATAAATGTATCTTGCTTCCCTACACCGGTTTTAACCGACAGGTTCAAAGGGTCAGGTTTTAACCTTCTCAACTTAATGTTCCCCTGCAATAT
Organism: Alkalibaculum sporogenes; assembly: GCF_009362815.1. GTDB lineage: Bacteria > Bacillota > Clostridia > Eubacteriales > Alkalibacteraceae > Alkalibaculum_A > Alkalibaculum_A sporogenes. Next base: position 48,049 of record NZ_WHNX01000018.1, read on the forward strand.
AACTATATATTAGCTCTTTTTTTTTATTATGTCAATCAATGACTTCATTTAAAATTTATTAAATAATTTATTTTTCAAAATATAAAACTTTCTCAATTACCTATTCATTATTTTCCGTTTATTGTACCAATATTTTTAATTATTATAGATATAGTTCCATCAATGTTGTTAACAAACTCAACCAACTCATTATCTGATAAGCAGCTTGAAGGTATATTTATTTCTATACCAGAATCTGTGACTAACTTTTGCTTTTTCACAATTCTTTTTTCGGCATTTGGACTAATTTTAATCTTGTTTTCCTGTATACCTGCATCTAATATACCTTGCTTAAATGCTTTTTTACCAATCTCATCTTCAAAGGTTGTATCTGCTAGATTATCTAAATCAATTTCATTAGTCATTACAAAGGTATCAGCGATTGTTTTTCTAAATGTATTCAATTTAGAAATATCATTATTATACTCATTTTGTATAATTGTCTTAGCAGTTTTTTCAACTAAATCTACTACTTCTCTATCAGTACTGACTACCTTTGAGTTTAAAATGTATTTAGTAATATACTCTTCTTTTACACCGTTTATTTCATATTTTTTATCCTTTACTATAAGATATTGAGTTTCTAAATTTACAATAACAAACTCATCTAGCTTTTGAGTCTCTAAAGGAAGAGTACAAGGTTGTTTAATAATCGTATTTCTATATCCATCTTCACTTTCAACATAATGAATATAACTATATTTGTAATTAAATTTAAAAATTCCTAAGTAATTCTGACCATCGTGCATAAAATCCACAATGAGAAGATCACCAGATATAACTGATGTACCATTAACCATAAAATCTATAAATGTCTTAGCGATTATTTTGCTAGTTTCCAAAAAATTATCATTTTGCACATATGATTGGATTATCTTCAAAAATCCATTATTTTCTCTATCTTCAAAGTTAGTATTTTTAACATCAATATCGCTAAAACACTTTAGTATATGTTTATTTAAATATTCATTAATTTCTGAGTCCATTGGAATGGTTTTATCAGATACAACAGAAATGCCTCCTGCATTATCTAGAATATGTAATATTGCTCGTTTAATTGTTATATCTTGACCCATAATACTCCCCTTCTGATGATTGAGTCATCTATGCTATTATATTAATTTAATTCACTTCAATTTGTATTGATTATAATTCTATTGTTGTTACAATCACATTGCCACTTTTATCTAGTAATGGAGTAAGCCCACCTGAGTAGCCAGCTGAATGATAAACATAGTTTACTCCTGTTTCTCGGTCAACCCATATCTCAGTTTGGTTTAATGTCCCTTGTGTATATGTTTTTATGAATCTATCGTTTTTTTTCATTTTATTCTCCTCAATATGATAAAGTGATTAATAAAAATTACTGTATATTGACAAATCTTATATTGCCTTATTAATAATACCATATCCGTAATCTGTTAATAAAGATATATTTATATTACCTTAAGCAATTACGCCTTTTGTTAAATATTAATGTCTTTATCATACCATCAACACCTTAATAGTAGTATTACTAGATTTTTTTGATGTTCATCGGCAATTTCAGGTTACTTAATTTTATAAAAAATGATAAAATCTATTAAATAGGAGGAGATATAATGGATAAAAAACAGGTTAATTCTCGCAATTTAGTACTTGATACAATTTATCGTCAAACAACGAATAAGGTACCTAGAGGTGAATTGGTACTTGACGACGATATCATTAAAAATAATCTACAAAGCAAAACAGTAGGTTTTGATGAGAGATATGAATTTATAAATAAATTTGGACTTGATATTATTTCTTTATCACCAAAATACTCTAAAGTAGAAGACTTTTCTATTGATTGTACTGAATTAGATTTAAATAAATGGACAAAGAATACTTCATTATTTACTTTTGTACTTTTAGATGGAGCATTTGAATTCGGCTTAAGATCAATTGGGTTTGCAGAATTTTTATCTATGATAATGAATGATCCAGAAGAAACTAAAGAATTTATCTCTAAAGTTGAAAAACTAAATATTGAAACAGCTGCAAAATTAGCAGACTATGGAGTCGATGGTATAATCATAGCTGACGATATTGCCTTTCGAAATGGACTAATGCTACATCCTGAAAGTTTTAGAGAACTATTTTTGCCTTCCTTAGAAAATCAAGTAAAAGCCATATCAGAAAGGCAAATGATTCCCTTCTTTCATTCAGATGGTAATTATCTAGCAGTAATAGATGACATTATAAATAGTGGTTTTAAAGGTATACATTGTATAGATAAAAAATGTGATGTAACTCTAAGGGCTTTAAAGCCATATGCAGATAAGATTTGTTTATGGGGACATTTAGATGTAGATGATTTAAATTTATCAGATGATCCTATTGTAATGAATCGTCTAATCAAAGATATTAGTGACAATACCGAATTTAATGGATTTATATTGGGAACAAATAGTGGACTTTTTACTGGCATGGACGTAAATAAATTAAATAATATGTACAAAAATGTAGATATTATTAATATGAAATGACATTACATGTAATGATCCTAAAACATCAATGATGGTATTTGTTATTAGCAAAGGTTTACATAAAATATAGTATTTACATTTGTTCAACTTTGATATAATGTTATGTTTATAATCATTTAACTGTAATGCGAAATACTATGACTTGTACTTTTTATCCCGCATTAAAAGGTACCAAGACTCTCGTCTTAGGTTACTAGGCTTCTAGCTTCTTTCAGTCACGACACTCGCCAAATGAAAGCAAGCTATTAAATTATCCGTCATTAAGGTACTACGACAATATATTTTCGCTTGGTTGTTTCGCGAAAAACTAATATTCAGTAGGGGATGAAATATAATAGATAATCAAAGGAGGAATTAACATGTTGTATTTACTTGACACAGCAGATGTAGATGCTATAAGAAAATCAATTGAGTTTTATCCCATTAGTGGTGTAACTACAAATCCAACAATTATTGCACAGAGAGGTAAAAACGTAATCGAGACTATTAAAGAAATTAGAGCGTGTATAGGTGAAGATAAAATGCTGCACGTACAAACTTTAGGAGAAACTTCAGAAGATATGATAAAAGAAGCAAATATCTTACGAGATGCAGTTAAAGGAAATTTCTACGCTAAAATACCAGTAAACGAACAAGGTATCAAAGCAATTAGACTTCTTAAGAAAGACAACTTTAATGTCACAGCCACTGCAATATTTACTCAACAACAGGCACTTATAGCAAGCGTTGCAGGAGCAGATTTTGTGGCTCCTTATGTCAATAGACTTGATAATATATCTTCAAGTGGTATCAATGTTGTAGAAGATATCGTAAATTTAATTAAAAATTTTCAATTAAGCACAAAAGTATTAGCTGCTAGTTTTAAAAACGTTGAACAAGTTCATCAAGTAAGTCTTTCAGGTGCTCATTCCGTTACTATTAGCCCTGAACTATGTTCGAATCTTCTTTATCATCCACTTACTCAGGAAAGTATTATTGATTTTATTCTTGACGGTTACACTTATTACGACATAAAATAAATTAATAAAATATACAAAGGAAAAGTACAGAGAATGCCTATGCATTCTCTGTACTTTTAGCTCTAACCTCCACCTACTGGTGGAAAAATTAAAAATTCATCACCTAAACATAACTTTGTTTTTAAACCATCTAGTGCATAAATATTTCTTCCGTTTATAAACATAGCTATTCCTCTATTAATTTCCATAGAATCATCAAATATTTTTTGCTTAAACTCATGACCATATTTTAATACTAATATTTCTAATAAATCAAATACTCTCGCATCTTGTTCTATATATACCTTTTGTTCTTTGAGACCACCTACTAAATTTACTATTCCTAAAATCGTTTTGAGTCTTATTTCTATCATCTTGTAGACCTATTCACTTACTTCAAGAGATTTAATCTTTTCGTGAATATATCCTATCCCTAATTCTTCTAGTTTTTCAATAGTAGGAATACCTTCTAGTGTCCAGCTTCTCGCTTCATAGTATTCATCTAACATAGTGTTTAAATCTTCACTGCTAATATAATGACCTTTAGCTGTACCTTCTTTAATCGGTTCAGTAAGTATCCTCTCAGGAAAAGTATCATCTTCTCTTGTAAAACCAGCAGTAATATTAAATACCTTAGCAATGTTATTTACTCTTTCACCTATTTTAAAAATATCATCAGGAGTTAGATTTAATCCTGATACACTATTCACCATATTCGCAGTATTCTCAAGAGCAATATCAGGTAATGCCATATCCATTAAAAATCCACACATAGTTGGACAATCTGTAGTCGCGCATCTAGTATCTTGATTCCACTTTGTTAATGCACCCTTACCTTCTATTGTAAATCTATCATACGGTTTTGGAATTGGCATTCCAAATATTTCTTGAAACGCATATCCTCTATTATGATCTGCTCCAGTATAAGATGTTGCATAATTTAGTCCATGAGCTTTTGCACCTCTAGGGTCATATGCTGGGAATTCTAGCCCTTTAACATGCATAGCATATTTTTCGCTACCACGACCAATAGTTTCTGATAAAATTTTAGTTCCATCACAAAGCAAAGCTCCTAAACCTTCTCGTCTATAAGCTATTTCTTTAAGTAAATCAACCATAGCTTCATGATTTCCAAATTTTAAATCGATACCCTTAGTATCTTCAAGGGTTAATAATCCATTTTCGAATAACTCCATTGCAAAACCAATCGTAACTCCAACAGACATAGTGTCTATTCCTAATCTATCACATATTTGATCTGCAGCAATTATACTATCTAAATTATCAACTCCTGTTTGACCTCCAAAACTATAAAAAGTCTCATACTCTGGATCAGAAAGTGCTCCTGTGTATTTGGAATTTCCCCTTGCTAATTTAAGTTGACTGCATCCAACTGGACATCCATAGCAAGGTTCACTTGCAATATTGGTAGCTTCGCTTGCTTCAGCACCTATTCCCTTTGTATAATCTTTCTCTCCAGTAGTCCTATAATTTTCAGATGGAAATATTCCCAATGCACTAGTTACGTCAACTACCATAGGTGTACCTAGTTTTGAGAATTCAGGATATAAAACAGGACTTGCTTTCATTGCGGCTAACATTGTTGACCTTGCTTTATTAAATTCATCTTTCTTTGCAATAGGGACAACTTTTGTGCCTCTAACAGCTATTGCTTTTAAATTTTTAGAACCCATTACAGCTCCAACACCTTTTCGACCAAAAGCTCTTCTTTCATTAATAATGGATGCCATCTTCGATAGATTTTCTCCAGCTGGTCCAATACAAGCGATTCTAGTATTTTGTTCTTTCAATTCATGTTTAATAAGCAATTGAGTGTCTACAGTATCCATGCCCCATATTTTTTCTGCTTTACGAATAGTAACTTTATCGTCGTTAATATTTATGTATACTGGTTTTTCCGATTTACCTTCTATAATTAAAATATCGTATCCTGCAAATTTCAATTCTACAGGGAAATGACCTCCCGATAAAGACATCCCAACAGCACCCGTTAATGGAGATTTTGTAGTTAGAGCCATTCTACTTGCACATGGTGCAGATGTACCACTAAGAGGACCTGGAGCAAAAATCAGCTTGTTTTCCTCACCTAATGGGTCTATATTTCCTGGTACTTCATCTGATAGATACTTTATACCAAAACCAGCTCCCCCAAGAAAATCTTTCGCAATTTCCTCAGATAAATCTTCAACTCTAATTTTTTGTGTACTAAGATTTACACGCAGTACTTTACCCATATAACCGCCTTTTAACATAATATCCTCCCCTTATTTGTATTACTTTTCACACTTATTAAATGATTCTACATTTTAATAATTGGCTTAACCGTTATTCCCTTATGTGAATCTTCAAAAGCTACGTTAATTTCCTCTAAATCGTATACCTTTACTAGTTTATCTATTGGAAATAATCCTTTTTTAAAGTATTTTATCAACTTAGGTATAAAGACTTGAGGAACAGAATTACCTTCAATATATCCTACCATGGATTTACCTTCTCCCATAAGGGCACCCTGAATATTAATTGTAACATCACCAGTTGCTCCTACAATTGCACAAGTCCCTAAACTTCTGAGAGCATATAATGCTTGATTAACAATATCAGGTACTGCAGAAGTTTCTACTGTATAATTAACTCCACCATTAGTTATTCTTTTGATTTCTTCTACGACATCTGCAACTTGTTTTCTATTTACTATATGTGTTGCTCCTAGTTCTTTTGCTAACTCTAATCGTGCAGGTGTACCTCCAACAGCAATTATCTTTTCACACCCTGCTATTTTTGCACCCATTATGGCAGTCAATCCAACAGATCCACAACCAAAAACAGCTATAGAAGTTCCAAACTCAGGTTTTAATCCATTCAGTACAGTTCCAGCACCTGTTTGAAATCCACATCCTAATGGCCCCAATATTTTTAAATCTACATCTTTGTCAACTGACACTACATTTCTCTCATTTGCTACTGCATATGTAGCGAAAGATGACTGTCCAAAAAATGTCGATAATTCTTTATTCCCATGTTTTAACCTTTTGGTACCATCATTCATTACTCCACCAAAATTTAGCTTGTTTAATTCTAGACATGAATATGGCTTTCCAGTCAAACAATTTTCACAATATCCACATGAACTATATGATAACACTACATGGTCACCAGGTTTAATTGTCGTTACTGATGAACCTACTTCAACTACTACACCAGATCCTTCGTGTCCTAACACTGCAGCTAATGGTACAGGTATTAACTGATCTCTAGCAACTGCATCAGTGTGACATACGCCACAAGCAGTTATTTTAACAAGAACTTCATCTGCTTTTGGTGATGCAAGTTCTATGTTTTCAATTACAAAGTCATCACCTTTGTTGTGAGTAACTGCGCCTTTAATTAACATTCTAAATCCACCCTTCCTAATTTTAGAATAATGATTTTTATAAGTGTATATATTACTATCATATAAGAAACTTTCTTCTAATCATAACAACTTATTGTATAAACAGCCACAACTATAAGTTGTTATATGTTATAATATAGCTAATATTACAAAATTGTATTTGTAATTAATAACTTTATATAGTTTATAAATACTATTTTTTTTATTATATGGAGGTAATTTTATTGGAAATAAAGCAACTTAAATATTTCTTGCAAATATGTGAAGACCAAAGTTTTACAAAAGCAGCTAAAAATTTATTTATAACCCAGCAAGGATTAAGTAAATCTATCAAAAGCTTAGAAAACTATTTTCAAGCACCTCTATTTTACCGTAATATACATGGAATAATGCTTACTGAACATGGCACCTATCTCAAAGAACATGCACATATTATAATAAAAGAACTAGACTCAATACATGAAACTTTCAAAGAAATTTCTAATAGTAAATCTAAAAATCTATCTGTAGGATTTGCATTTGGTGTTATTATGGCCATATCAACAGAGCTTATCACTGACTTTCATTCTTTACATCCCCATATTAATTTAGAAATAATTGAATATCCTGATTTTCAATGTGAGGCAGCATTATTAGAAGAACATATTGACATTGCGTTAACTATTGGACCTGTAGACGAGAAGAAGTTTGATGCCGTAAAGATCAAAACACAAAAACCACATGCCCTAATTAACGAATTAAATCCTATATCACAAAAAAAGTCTATCGATTTCATAGACTTAAAGAATGAGAATATCATAATTGTGAACGATAATTTTAAGATATTTCATAGTTTTGTAAGAAAATGTGTAGACTTAGGATTTGAACCAAATATTTCACTTACTACAGCAGAGATTTTTGTTCCTTATAAACTGAGCCGACTTAATAAAGGAGTAGGTATTACTGTAGATTTTGTTTCAAAGGATATCTACTATCCTAATGTATTTTCGATACCATTTTCCGATAGTTCTTTTTCTTGGGATATTTATATTATAACTAGAAAAGATAAAAAATGTCAGAAGTTAGCTAGTACTTTTATAAATTATATAAAAAAACTAATCGATAAGTAAACATATTTTTACTTGTGCCTGTTAATGCGAAATAAAATATAAATTCTTTGTTTAAAATCACAAAAGTTGATTAATATATAGATATACATGCTTAGCTTGTAGTCTAGTCTTCATTGTCATTATAGAAAAAATGGAGGTTAAAAAATGAAAGTAACTGAAATTATGAAACAAAAATTATGTTTTTCTTTTGAGGTATTCCCACCAAAATCAGAAAATCCTATTGAGCCACTTTTAAACACACTTGACCATCTCTATAAATTTGATCCTGATTTTATAAGTTGTACTTATGGTGCAGGTGGAACAAACGCAGGACGTAATGTTGAAATCTGTAAAGCAATTCAAGACAGTGGTAAATCTACAGCCGTTACACATTTCACATGTATTGGTAACTCAAAAGAAAAAATTGCACAAGAATTACAGGCTTATTTAGATCGAGGCATCGATCACATATTAGCACTAAGAGGTGATTTTCCAAAAGGATGGAAAGAAACAAGAGGAGATTTTAACTATGCAAATGAACTAACAGAATTTATTAAAGAAAACTTCCCAAAATTTTGTATTGCAGTAGCAGGTAATCCAGAAAAGCATTTCCAAGCAGATTCTTTTGATACAGATACTACTCATCTTCGAATTAAACAAGATTCAGGTGCGGATTTTATTATGACTCAATTATGCCATGACGTAAACCAATATCAATGGTGGGTAGAAAAAATTAGGAAAGCTGGTGTTTCTATTCCAATAGATGTTGGAGTTATGCCAGTACTAGTAAAAGATCCAACTATCCGTATGGCAGTGTCTAACGGTAGTGCTATCCCAAGAGATTTAGCAGAAATAATTGGTAGATATGGAGATAATCCTGAAGACTTTAAAAAAGCAGGTATGGAGTACACCATAAAGCAAATTCACAAATTTATTAATGCTGGAATTGATGGACTTCATATTTATTCATTAAATAAATGGAAAGACATATCAGACATAGTAAATGAAATAGGTATTAGAAAAATACAAGAATAGTTTAGTTTATGGTACCAACCATTTTTTGCACTTGGTTGGTACTTTTTCGCGTTATTGTTTTCTAAATAATTTAATAGTACGTTTCAGCTAATTTATCGATAATAAGAAATTTTAATTTTTCACAATTAGATTTTATATTTTCTATATCTATAACATCCGCATTTTCAATATGAATACCTGCTGTTACAACAGTCATTACCTTGAATTTTTGACAAACTTCTTCTGCAATAGGTATAGCGATTTCGTCATCTTTATGACCTATTGTATTTATAATCGAGTTTGTACTCCTAGATACATTCTCATTATCCAAACTAGCTCTTGGTTGACTAATTACTACAGTCCCTATATGTGTTTTTTCTCCACCTCCTACATAAATTGCAATACCATCATGAGTTTTAATAATTGTAGCTTTTATACACAAATGACCCTTCCCAACACTAACTTCTATTGTCGAATACACTGTTTGCCTCCTTGAAATACTATATCAATTGTATGCTAATCAAACTACAAAAATATATTATAATTGCTGATATTGCAATGAAATCTACAAGAGTAAATGAGATAGTTTACCAAATTTCCTATTATCCTTTAAAAGTCACTTGCAAGTAATATTTAATAACCATATTTATATATCACAGTTTATTAATCATACTTGCCATATACCCTGCGCCAAATCCATTGTCAATATTTAATACTGCTGTTCCGCTTGCACAACTGTTTAACATGGATAGAAGTGCGGCTAATCCTCCAAAACTTGCTCCGTATCCTACGCTAGTTGGTACTGCTAATACTGGTTTTGATACGAGACCTCCAAGTATACTTGCAAGAGCACCTTCCATACCTGCAACAGCTACCACTACCTTTGCACCTGTAATAATCTCTAATTTATGAAACAGTCTATGAATGCCAGCAACTCCAACATCATAAACTCTCTCTACTTTATTTCCTAGCATCTCAGCTGTTATAGCTGCTTCTTCTGCAACTGGAATATCAGAGGTACCTCCTGTAGCAATCACAATATAAGACTGTGTCATATCTATTGGTTGATTTTTCACAGTAATCATTTTACAATCTTCATGATAGACGGCTTCTTTGCAAATATTTTTAACATGCGCATACATTTCATTGTTTGCTCTAGTTCCAATTACATTGCTTCCTCTCGCACACATAGCTTTAACGATTTCAGCTACTTGATTTGGTGTTTTTCCTGCACAGTAAATCACTTCGGGATACCCCTGTCTCAGCTGCCTATGGTTGTCAATCTTAGCAAATCCTAAATCTTGATAAGGCAGTTCTCTCAAATTTTCTACAGCTTCTTCAATACTGATATTTTCATCTTTTATATCCTGTAGTAATTTTATTAAGAATTCTTCATTCATAAGTTCACTCTCTTTTATAAGATATAGTATTCGCACTAGCAGATTGGCTCGCAGAATTCAAGTCATTTTCCGTGATTGCACGAGAAAAAGAAATGAATTCTATGAGCAAGTGCCAACGACTGAGACCCCAAAGCGGTCGAAGCAATCTGCGTAGGATAAAGTAG
>NZ_WHNX01000019.1 GCF_009362815.1 Alkalibaculum sporogenes
ATGCCGGCACTTAAAGAAGCAGTAGAAACTATTAAAGCTAGTGGATTAACTGGATTTAAAGTTATCGTTGGTGGTGCACCTGTAACTCCTGAATATGCAACTGAAATTGGCGCAGATGGTTATGCTCCTGATGCAGGTAGTGCTGCTGTAAAATCTAAAGAATTAGTAACAGCTTAAAAACCTAAATATAAGGAGGCATCGATATATGTTAACTAAGAGACAAAATTTAATAGAAACAATAAAAGGTGGTAATCCTGATAGATTTGTGAATCAATACGAATTTATGGAGTTGGTATTAGAATCTCGAATAGGAAAAAGTGTTCGACCAGGTCAAAAAATCGTAAATGACTGGGGTGTTACATTTAGCTGGCCAGAAGGCCAACTTGGAGGTTTCCCTGTACATGATAAAGAACATATTGTATTAAAAGATATTACAGAGTGGCGCAAGTATGTTAAAGCACCTCCTGTACCAACTTCTGATGAAGCTTGGGCACCAGCTATCGAACATGCAAATAAGATTGATCGCAATGAAGTATTTGTAGCTGCATTTGTTGCACCTGGTCTATTTGAAATGACCCATCACCTTATGAGTATGGAAGAAGCATTAATGGCATTCTATGAAGAACCTGAATCAATGCATGAACTAATTGATTATCTTGCTGAATATGAATTAGCATATGCTAAAGAAATGATCAATCGTATTCATCCTGATTGCATTTTTCATCACGATGATTGGGGTAGTCAAATTTCTTCATTCCTTTCACCTGAGATGTTTGAAGAATTCTTTGTACCAGCTTATAAAAAAATATATGGCTTCTATAAGGCTAATGGTGTTGAACTCATCGTTCATCATAGTGATACCTATGGAGTCAACCTAGTTCCTTCTATGATCGAAGTAGGCATAGATATTTGGCAGGGAGTTATGACTACTAACAACACTCCTGAACTTATAAAAGAATACGGTAGCCAAATAACATTCATGGGCGAAATTGATAGCGGTAAAGTTGATTTCCCTGAATGGACACCTGAAATAGTAGCTGAGCATGTGGAAAAAGCTTGTAAGTCATGTGGTAAGTTATATTTTATTCCAAACTTAACTCAAGGTTTGAATTTTAGCTCATTCCCAGGAGTATATGAAGAAACAAGTGCTGCAATTGATAGAATGAGTAAAGAAATGTTTTAATTAACACACTTAAATGGCTCTTTGTCAAATGGTGTTGGTGAAGAGAAAAACAAAGATTTATAATGACAGCTTAGGAATCATTTGATGATATGATCCTCCTTAAGTAGACAAGGTAAATAACCAAATCTACTTAAGGAGGTTTTTTATGTATCTGGTAGCACATATGCTGGTGTATATGATACTGTAAATGAAGAAATCTAAAGAGTAAGTAAGGAAATGTTTTGATTGCAATTGCTAATTAAACCTATCTAAAGTAAGCTGCAGTATCTTTAAGAAGTTTTTCTTCTAAGGGTACTGTTTTTTTGTGTTTCTATTTGAATATTAATATCCATATAATAGGGATATAAGGATGGTCAAAAAAATAACATCATAAGTGTATTTGGCTATTATTCAAGATTGAAGAGGGGGATTATAATGAACAAATGCAAGTATCCACGACTATTTACACCTATTACTCTGGGGAACACTTTATTCCGCAACCGTATTTTTGCTTCTCCTACTGGTTACCAGAATGTCAATGGAGATGGTTATCTAAATGATGGAGCTGCTGCGTATTATGAGAGGAAAGCAAGAGGTGGGGCTGCAAGCGTTGCTTCTTTTGAAGGAATTGTAGACGGTGAATTTGGAAAAGGAGGTTCTAGGCATATTTGTCTGGATACTCCAAATATTGATAGCAATCTGTCTAGAATTGCGCATAGCGTAAGTAGCTATGGATCAGTAGCATCTTTAGAACTTACCCATACTGGAATGTTTGCAAACCGAGACCTTGCATTTTTTGGGGCTACATCTCAGGGGATTGCTTATGGACCAGTAGAGTGTGAGTTAGGAGGTAGGATTATCCGCCCTATGGATGAAGATATAATAGATCGTACCATTAGGAAATTTGCAGCAGGGGCAGCCCTGGCTAAGAGATGCGGATTTGGAATGGTTACAGTACATGCAGGTCATGGTTGGTTGCTTCATCAGTTCCTATCCCCAAAGACGAACACAAGAACTGATAAATGGGGTGGTCCAGGCATTGAAAATCGAGCACGTCTTGTAGTAGCAGTATGTGACGCAATACGCAAGGAGGTTGGTCCAGGATTTCCTATTGAAATTCGGATCAGTGGTTCGGAGTGTTATAATGGTGGTTATGATTTAGATGATGGTATTGCTATAGCAAAACAATTAGATGGTCATGTGAATCTAATCCATGTGTCGGCAGGTAATCACGAAATAGAAGAAGTATTTGCAGTTACACATCCAAGTATGTTCCTTAGCGATGGTTGTAATGTTAAGTACGCTGCTGAAATAAAGAAACATGTAAAAACACCAGTAGCAACAATTGGTGCATTAAATGATCCACAATTAATGGAAGAAATAATTGCTTCAGGTAAAGCAGATGTTGTGGAGGTAGCACGTCAGCTTTTAGCAGATCCAGATTTCCCTAATAAGGTACGTAGTGGTAATGAAAATAAGGCTAAAAAGTGTATGCGATGTCTTTCATGTTTCTCAAGTGAATTGACAAATGGTGAACCTTACTGTGCTATCAATCCAGAAACTGGTCGAGAACTAGAAATGAAATACGATATTCCAACTGCTATAAAGAAAAAAGTTCTTGTAGTTGGTGGAGGTGTAGGCGGAATGCAGGCAGCTTTAACTTGTTCGCAAAGAGGTCATGATGTTATTCTTTGCGAAAAAAGCAGTCGTCTAGGGGGAGTTCTTCGATGTGAGGAAGATGTTGTATTTAAGAAACCTTTAGATTATTATCTAAATCAGCAGGCAAAAGCAGTATCCGACTCTAATATTGATTTGCGTCTTAATACAGAAGTAACTCCTGAATATGTAGAAAAACTAAATGTAGATGTTATTTTTGCAGCACTAGGAGCACAAGCTGTAAAACCTAAAATTCCAGGTATCGATGGTGAAAATGTAATGTCAGCACAAGATGCTTATACAGCAATTGATAAAATAGGAAATAAGGTTGTAATACTTGGTGCAGGTCTGGTAGGCATTGAATTAGGTTTACACTTGATTAGCAAGGGGAAGAAAGTTAAGATCATTGAAATGTTAGACCATATTAGTGATGGTGGTAATTTCCTACATATCTTAGGTTTGAAGGTAGAGATTAATAAGCGTGGACTAGATATAGATTTTAATACAAAGGCTAAAGAAATTTTAGAGGATGGAGTTATATGTGAATATGTAGATGGCCATAAGAAATTGGATGCAGATACTGTAATCTATGCAGTAGGCCAGAAACCTTTACGTGAAGAAGCCATATCAATGAATTTTTGTGCTCCAGAATTTTATCAGATTGGTGATTGCATTAATCCAAGAAATATAACAAGTGCCACAAGCGAGGCATTTATGATGTCAAGAAATATCGGTCGCTTTTAAAAATTTATAAATAAGTGATTCAAACTTACAAAAATAGCTCCAATCATTGGATTGGGGCTATTTTTTTACACTACTGTAACTACAAATAGGTAAAAAGTATTATTCATTTACATAATGAATATAAATATCGTTCATAGAGGATATAAGCTCTAAGTCTTTGGGAATTTTTATGTAGAGTAAACTCTCTCCATTAAATCCATGTCCAATATTGTCCATATGTGATTCACTAGTAAATTGGCTTATGGTGAACTCTTTCTTTAGTTTCGAAATTGTAATTTCAACAGTATCAGGCTCTTGTAATATCAAGGTGTTACCAGAAATTTTTGCATCTACAGAAGGGATTGTTTCTGTAAAATCTATATTATCAACGATCGTAGTATTTAAATAATTAGTTAATTCTATTACTTCGTCATTAGTATCTTTTTTTTCAACTACAATTGTAAGACTAAATTCTTCATCTTTATTAGCTGACACTTCAAGAGTATCGTCGGTATAATTAAAAGTAAACTTATCTCCAATTTTTATATTTTTGTCTATCATCCCTTCGTAGATGGCATCAAAAGATGTATTAGGTTGATATGACTCATGATTTTCTTTAAATTCCATATACTCATATTTCTCAGAAGGAATAAAAGCATATAGAATAATACCTACTAGCAGTAAAAAAACGTAACTAAATAAAATTGTATGTAAAATCTTTACTTTAAATATTTTTTTTCTTGGTTTTGCAGTATTGCCTTTAATCAAATGAAATGAAAGAAATAAAATAATGATAAATATAGTGATGTTTAGAAATGCTACCATAGAACTCATAATTATCTTACCTCCAATTTATTTGACATCAATGTAGCACAGGTAAATACAACTGCTACAATGGACAAAATTTTCAGGGTAAAAATAACAAACGAAGGTTCACTAAATAAAAATTCAAATAAATATGTTCTCAAGTCATAAAGACCTAAGGACTCAATAATAAATAATATTCCAAAAAAGCTTGCAGGTATGATAAATGTAAAAGATTTATGTAACTGAACTAATGTTCCAACTACATATCCTAAAGCACAAAAAAGTAAAACATAAAGAATTCCTGAGCCTATACCAATTATAATTTGCTTGGCATAATCAAATAGGCTCATGTCAGCTATAAAGTTAGTGCCACCAATATAATAAAGCACAGATTTTTGTAAAAATGTTGAAAGCATAGCTGTTATTCCAGCTATTATACTAGCCGTTAGTAAAAAAAGACCATTGGATATATTGCTGTTCACTCGATTTGTGACGAAGGAAAAATCGTCATTTCTATAATTTTTAGTTGTTAACTGTATTGC
Organism: Alkalibaculum sporogenes; assembly: GCF_009362815.1. Lineage (GTDB taxonomy): Bacteria > Bacillota > Clostridia > Eubacteriales > Alkalibacteraceae > Alkalibaculum_A > Alkalibaculum_A sporogenes. Next base: position 4,891 of record NZ_WHNX01000019.1, read on the forward strand.
CGTAATAAATCCCCAAATCATCGTAAATACTATGACTATATCTACAGAAAAGTAGGTTATATTAATGTTCATTGTTGGAGTTCCTACTCCCATAGAATTAGCACCTGCAAAGGATAATAAAATTGAAATGACTTGTAATACTACAAGTGAAAAATATACATCGAGATAAGCCTTTGATTTATATTTATATTGTTTTTTAATGACAGATACAGTTGTCGGTTTAGCTAAAAACATCATCGATCCCTCCTTTGGTGTCGCTTGTTAAATATACACATAAGTCACTAGAATTAACTGGTGAAATATCAAGTCCTTCATGACGAGCATTGTCTAACTGTAGCAACACAGCTGAATTATTTTTAACAACAGCATATGTAGTTTCTGCCCCAAGGTCACTTCTATGAATTACTTCCTTGTTACGGATCCATTTTTCTAAAATCGTCCGTTTACCTTTGACACTTGTGGCATATTCTTTTAATTCTGATATAGGTATATGGAGGTGTAGTTGCCCATCCTTCATAAGTAGTACATCTTCAAGCAAATCTTCGACTTCATCCAAATGATGACTGGATAAGAGAATTGTACGTGGATAAGCAATATAATCTTTTAATAAAGCTCGATAAAAATCCTTTCTTACGGCCGCATCCATTCCCGTTGTTGGTTCATCAAAAATAGTTAATTGACATCTTGAAGAAAGTCCTAAAATCATATTAAAAGTACTCTTCATCCCTTTAGAAAGGTTACAGTGATATTGTGATGGATCGAGAGAGAAGTAATTAAATAGACCATCGGCAAGTGCCGTATTCCAATTTTCATAGAAATTACTAGCTGTTTTTAATATTTCTGCTAGAGTCAGTGAAGAAGGAAGAGTCATTTGGTCATCGATATAAATCGAGTTTGCAGATACCATGATATTATTAAAGGGTTTTTCATCAAATATCTTTACTTCACCACTTGTAGCCTCTAAAAAACCAGCGAGGATTTTTAAAATCGTTGTTTTACCTGCACCATTTCTACCAATTATGCCTGTGATTTTTTCGCCTTCTATAGTAAAAGATAAATTATTTAATGCTTTTTTTGAACGATAGTGTTTTGTCACGTCTTTACAGGTTATTACGCTCATATTTAATTTTTCCTCCTTCTTTTATTTGCTGTTTTAATCATGTTAAATAGATCCCACTCATCTACATTTAAACGTCCTGCCTCTAATACAATTTCGTCAATTAATTTTTGTAAGGTATGGGTTTTACGCTTATTAAGTATGAATTCTTGTGCAGTAGTAGATACAAACATACCTAAGCCTCTTTTTTTATATATGATGTTTTCGTCAACTAAAATATTTAGTCCCTTCGCAGCCGTAGCAGGATTAATGTTAAACATTTCGGCTAGTTGGTACTGAGAATATACTTTTTGATCACTATTAAGATCACCACGTAGTATTTCAGTTTCTATCCATTCTGATATTTGTATATAAATGGGTTTTGATCCATCAGTATTAAGAATCATATCCCGCCCCTTTCTTTATTTATAATTTAGATACACAGTGCACTACTCATGTAATGCAGTATACTAGTTTGTATGCAGAATTGCAATAGTTTTTTTAAAAGAATATTTTTTGAGCTGTTTTAAGAACAGTTTATAAAAATGTTTAAGTATATTCATTCTAAATTACATAATAATAATCTTACTATTTTAAATTAGTAAGTGGTAATGAGTATTGAATTTATAGAAAGAACTATAAAAGTGTAAATTCCAATATATGCTTAATAATTCATTTTACAAAAATTATGAAGTAACGATATAATGGATACATAGTATGTTTAGAATGGAGGAGTTTAATTGAAATTAGCGATTTTTGATTTTGACGGTACATTATTTCCTCAAGATACACTACCCTATTTACTGGCACAATGGAATAAACTAAACTATTCAAAAGCTCAATATATAAAGGTCTATGCTTCACTTATTATTTTGTATCTCAAATATAAGTTGGGCTTTAGTTCTAAGCTTTCACGGGAACAAATGAAGTTGATTGCTATGCAAAGATTTAACAATATTTTTGAAGGGATGACAGAAAATGAGTTTATAGAGTACTTTAGACTATGTTCAGATAGACTTAAAGGGCTGTTACATAAAACAGTTGTATCAGAAGTAAACGATGCTCGTATAAATGGATATCATACAGTTCTATTATCTGGTTCGTACGACTGTCTCCTGAAACATATTGGTGATTACCTTAATTTTGATACTGTCATTGGAACTAAAGTTCATTTTAATGATAATTTGTATGATTATAGAAAACAGCTAGAAGTTGTTAGTGGAAAATTAAAACTTAAGAAAATTCAGGAAGAGTTTAAAATAATTGATTGGAAAGATAGTCGAGCTTATGGAGACAGTTTTTCGGATATAGAGATACTTAAATCTGTAGGACAACCTATTGCAGTTAATCCCGACGCTAAATTAAAAACTATAGCAATTGAACTTGATTGGAGAATTATCTTTTAAAAACAAAAAAATTAGCTATTTAATTCGACAAAATAGACTTGTCAATACAGTTAATGTAATATGTAATAAAAAATAATAAAAACTGATAAAATTTATCCCGCATTAACAGGCACTAAGACTTTTAGTTGCTACAAGCCTCTCCAACCCTGATCGGGGAAATATCAATTCTAGTAATAGGGTAGTTGTTACTTAAATTTTATTTTAAAGATATAGGCGATATTACGTTTAATAATTTATGAATGTCTACATAGGGAATAATATATGGGTCAAACTGGAAGCCACTACAACTTTTTAATTCACATATGATAGCTTCAGTACTCAAAGCCTCACGATAAGGTCTAGATGAAATCATTGCATCAATAGCATCACAGATGCTAATAATTCTAGATCCAAGAGGAATTTTGTTTTTATTCAATCCATCAGGGTAACCGTCTCCATCCCATCTTTCATGATGAGATAACACAATTGTTGCAACTTCTTTGAGATCATTAGATTTGCTTAATATGTTATAACCTATGACAGGATGTTCTTTGATCTGCTCCCATTCGTGTTTAGTAAGTTTTCCACGTTTATTTAATATACGATCAGAAATACCAATCTTTCCTATATCATGGAGATGAGCAGCAATATGTATAGTCTCTAGTTCTAATCCTCTAATATTCAAAGTTGTAGATAATGCTAATGACATATCTGCAACTCGACTAGAATGTCCTTGTGTATAATGATCTTTTGCATCAAGTGCAGCTGTTAAGCATTCGATGGCATCGTGCAATATAATTTTTTCACATGGGTTATCCATTTAAAATCTCCTTATAAGTGATATTTACTATTAGATGATAATTGTTATTATATCATATATTGTAGTAAAGGTAATTATTGCCTACTTTATCCTCTGCAGATTATCCTCAACCCTTTGGGGTGACCGTCGTTGGCACTTGCTCATAGAAATCCTCTCATTTTTCGTGTTTGCATGAAAAATGAGAGGATTTCTATGAGCGAAGCATATAAAATGCAAGATGAATGTGGAGAGGGATATATGAAGCCTACGGGGATGGTATTCTGGAGTAAATTACAGTAATGTGATTTTATCCTAGTTTTCTAAATTCATTGGGTGTTAATCCAGTAGTACGTTTGAACAATACGGAAAAGCTAGAATGTTGTTTGTATCCCACTGCATTTGCCACCCTACTAATATCCCAGTCAGAGTTTAAGAGTATTTGCTTTGCCTTTTCAATACGGAGTGTTTGTATGCGCTCAGTAATCGTTATTCCGAAAGCTTGCTTGAATGCTCCTGTCAACTTATTTTGGCTCATACAGGCCATTTTCACTAGAGTATCTAAGGACACATGATTAGTGTAATGTTGGTTTAGATAAGTATAGATCTCATTTAAACTCTCCATTACCCATTCCGGAATATGAATACCCGTGGAATACATGGATTGATTTTCTTCCCATTGCATGATTAGTGAAATAATTTCTAACATTTTGCCTTCGTAATACATCTTGGCGGTCATGGTAGATGGTCGAGATGCACGAATTTGCTTCAGCACCATTTCCACCTCTGGAATCATGTCCACACCGTTTAATTTAGGTAGTATATTTTCTAATTCTTTAAAATTTTTTGAAAATCGATTTGGCAGGAATTTATTATAAAACTCCGGAAGTAAAGAAAGCCCTACGCTGTAAATTGGCGTATCTTTTTGTATTGTTTGATCATACCATTCTTCTTGCCTAGCATAACCAAGAAGGCTTTCTCTTTGTGAATGCAAACCGTCATATATTAGTTTTGAGGAAGCAGAGCTATAACTTCCCAAATTCAGAAATGCTGGATGTTCATATTGAAGTAAAAAATCTTCTTTGAATGTAAATTGATAAACACTTATAGCATACAGTGCCTCAACAGGATAAATCCAATAATAACCCGTTCCGATAGAAGAATCCAATTCATAGTACAGTCCGCAACGCTTGAAACTTGTTGGTGCTGTTGTTTCAAAAAAGCCTAATTTTGACAAATAAGGCAAGTAAAGTTGGTCCAGTATTGTTTGCATCTTTTAGCCTCCCTCTATTGCAAATTCACAAACTTCTTTTGCCATCTGTCATATACCTCGTGAATCAATTGACTGCACCTATAGAAGAATATAAAATCAAGTTAGTTATAACTAACTAATTATAGCATGCTTCTAGAAATTTTTAAAGTCAGTTCTCGCAAATTGTAATATCACAGAAAGGAAGGCTTTATTGATTAAATAATAATATTGATTCGTTGTTTTTATGCTCTACACTACTATATGCTTCAATAAAAAAGTTAATAATATCAAGGAGGAAAAATAATTGAAAAAATCAAAATTGATCCCCCGATTAATGAATCATGCAGGGAAATATAAATTTGCTATGATTCTGTCTTGGGTTTTTCCGGCTTTAGGCGGGATCGCCAGCTTAGGCCCTTATATCTGTATCTATTTTGTAGCACAGGAATTGTTGCTAGCTGGGAAGGATCTTACTTTACTGAATAGTGAGCTAATAACTCGCTATGGCTGGCTGGCAGTTAACCTGACTATGCTTTCGTTTATGTTGTACGGATTGGGATTGGTATTTTCGCATTTAACCGCATTTACTCTTATGGCGAATCTTAGAATTCAGTTGATACGGCATATTGGGGAGCTTCCGTTAGGATTCCATATTTTAAACCCCAGCGGAAAGCTTCGCAAAATTATTGAGAAAAATACTGAAAGTACTGAGAATTTTGTTGCACACCAGTTGCCAGATACGGTGCAAGCGATCATAACACCGATAGCCTTTCTTGTGAGTATGCTCTTTTTTGAATGGCGTCTGGCCTTGATTTGCCTAATCCCAATTGCTATAGGATTTTTTATATTAAGCTCCATGCTCAAGGGGGAGAGCAACGGTTTACTAGAGTATCAAAAAGCTCAGGTTGATATGAGTAATGCGGCTGTCGAATATGTACGGGGTATTTCGGTAGTTAAGGTCTTTGGACAAACTGTACACTCTTTCAAACGCTTTCACGATTCTATTATGGACTACAAAAAATTTGTAACACAATATGCACTGTCTATGGAAAAACCTATGAGCGGTTATATTGCTTCCGTTCATGGAATATTTTTTGTGCTGATTCCAGCCGGAATTGTTTTGTATAATCTGCTTAACAACCTACAAAATTTTATCCTGAGCTTTGTTTTTTTTATTGTATTTACCCCTTTGGTTGCCGTTATGCTGATGAAAATTATGTACAGTTCTTCGAATCAACTAATTACCACACAAGCGTTGGATACCATTGAGAATCTTTTAAATGAGAAGCCAATGTCACAACCTACACATCCACAAAGACCATCTTTCTATGATATTGTGTTTGATTCGGTCTCCTTTCAATACGAAAAGGATAGCGCAAAAGCCATTGATGATCTCTCCTTTACCGCAAAGGCGGGTACCGTCACAGCGTTAGTGGGTGCTTCGGGTGGGGGAAAGAGCACGGTCGCCAATCTAATCACTCGGTTTTGGGATGTGGATAGTGGAAGCATTTGCGTTGGGAGTGTGAATGTAAAGGAAATGAACTACAACGAGTGGATGAGCCAGGTCAGTTTTGTGTTTCAGGATGTAAATCTGTTTAAGATGAGTATTGCCGAGAATGTCGCTTTCAGTAAACCGGAGGCCACGGAGGAAAATATTTTAAATGCACTTCATCTAGCACAATGTGACGATATTCTGGCCAAGTTGCCTAATGGGATGCATACGGCAATTGGAGCAAAAGGAGTTTATCTTTCTGGTGGCGAAATGCAGCGGATCGCTTTGGCAAGGGCAATTTTAAAAGACGCTCCTGTTGTCATTTTGGATGAAGCTACTGCTTTTGCAGACCCGGAAAATGAATATAAAATTCAGAAAGCACTGGATGTTCTGATGCAGGGCAAGACTGTGCTGATGATAGCCCACCGCTTGTCGACCATTACGGGAGCCGATCAGATTTTGGTGATGGATAGTGGTAAGCTCATAGAGCAAGGCTCACATAAAAATTTGATAAAATCTGGTGGCGTTTACGCAGGCATGTATAGAGAATACCAGTCGGGCACGTCATGGAAAATAAGGGGTGAAGCACATGTTTAAAAATACATTTTCATTGACAGATAAGGGCTATGTAAATGTGATAAAGGGGATTTTGCTTACTGCACTGCACAATCTCAGCATTATGTTTCCCGTGGTATTGCTTCTTCTACTTGCATCAGATATGATTCAGAACTATCTTGGAGATAAAAAAGTGAGTATTTCCTTATTCCCATATTGGGGCGTGGCACTATTGTTGTTGCTGCTTATCTATTGGGTTTACCGCTGGACTTACAGGAAAACTTATGTAGCCGCTTATGAAGAAAGTGCGAATACTCGGATCTCACTGGCGGAAAAAATAAGGAGGTTGCCGCTTTCCTACTTTGGAAATAAGGATTTAAGCGATCTGACTAGTACATTAATGGATGACACTACAACTATGGAACATACATTGGCAACCGGAGTTTGCGAACTTTTCGGAGGCATTATTTCAAGTGCTGTCGTTTTACTCACCCTCTTCTTCTATGATTGGCGGATGAGCCTAAGCTTGTTTATTTGCTTGCCAGTGTCGTTGGCAGTACTGGCGATTTCTTACAAAGTCAGTTCCTCCTCCAACTGGAAAAACCGCCATGCCAAGCTAGGTGTAAGCGAAGCTATTCAGGAATATTTGGAAAATATTAAGCTAGTTCAAACCTCGCCCCAGAAGTATTCCTACCGAACGCAGGTAGAAAAGCGAATCAAAAAGGTTGTTCGTACCTCAATGATTTATGAATTGGTCATGGGTGTTTTCGTAAGCATCGCCTATAACATCCTACGCGTGGGTTTGGGACTGGTGGTGGTTACAGGATCCTATTTGATTACCCACGAAAAAATTGATTTAATTGGATTTTTGTTGTTTCTTTTTGTAGCGGCCCGTATCTATGATCCACTTACCACGGTTTTCTTTAAAATGGGAGAATTCTTTTATTCCCTTGTCAGTGCGTCAAGGATCCGAGAAATACAGGATTATCCAGTGCAGATAGGCGATTCGAATATAACACTTAACTCTTATGATATCACCTTTGACCATGTTTACTTTGCCTATAACACAGATACGGTCATTAGTGACGTTTCTTTTGTAGCAAAACAAGGGGAAATCACAGCCCTCGTCGGCCCCTCTGGTTGTGGTAAAAGTACGATGAGTAAGCTTGCATCTCGTTTTTGGGATGTAAGCAAGGGGAGAATTTTGATTGACGGCAAAAATATCAATGATATTGATCCCGAAACATTACTAGGTTATTTTTCTATCGTATTTCAGGATGTGGTACTTTTTAATGATACGATATACAACAATATAAAAATTGGAAAGAAGGATGCCACAGAAGAAGAAATCATCACGGCTGCCCGCATGGCACGGTGCGAGGATTTTATATATAAGCTCCCACATTCCTATGATACAGTCATAGGCGAAAATGGGAAAACCCTGTCCGGAGGAGAAAGGCAACGTATCTCCATCGCCAGAGCTTTTCTCAAGGACGCTCCTATTGTGCTTTTAGACGAAGCCACAGCTTCTCTCGACCCGGAAAATGAAACACTGATACAGGAAGCAATTGGGAAACTTATTCGGAATAAAACTGTGCTTATTATTGCCCATAGACTGCGTTCAATAGAGGATTGTGATAAAATTGTTGTCCTTAAGGCTGGAAAAGTGAAGGAAGTGGGGCGTCATCAAGAACTGATGGAATCAAACGGATTGTATCATCATCTGTTTGAATTGCAGAGGGAAAGCTCCGCATGGGGTGTTGGTAGTGTAAAACAAGTATGAGGAACATGACCTCTTGCAGCGTGGTATTTTCCTTTTTAGATTTTTGCAGATTCACATATTTCTTTTGCAATTTGTCATAAACAGGGCAAATCTATTGACCGATGAATCGTTCTACGTGATAATTAGCAATGCAGGTTAGTGTTGTCTAACTTAGGCGAATTTTGAAGTGGTTATGAAAAGGTTCTTTGATTTTTGCAACCACTTAGGAAGGAAGAGTTTTATTGACTCAACTAAGTAGACAAAGGGATACGACATTTTTAGGATTGTCTCCCAAGCATCAAATGATGATCACTATAACCAAATGGGAGGAATACTACTGTGATGAAAGTTGATACACGATGTGTACCAAGTGTGGCAAAATCTACAGATGCACTTTTAGTTGGTGATAGGCGAACGTTAGAGCCCAGAACAAAGCTTCTTATACTTCTTATTATAAATATAACTAGTTTTGTTCAGAGCAATGTGTTGTGTGAAACGATTTGCATTGCTATGATTATTTTCGCAATGCTGTATCATCGCAGCTATCGTTTGGCAATCAAAAATCTATTGCTTTTTATAGCGATGGCACTTCTGATTCTACTTACGCTACGGGTTGAAAATACGGTTGTGGGGATGCTATCGGTTGTACTGATTATGGCAAGGAAGATATTTCCTACATTTATGTTCGCTGCCCTACTTATGTCAACCACACAGGTAGGAGAGATGACGGCATCTCTCCAAACTATGCACACACCGCGCCAGATAACAATACCCATTGTAGTAATCATGCGTTTTTTCCCAACGATAAAAGAAGAAAGCAGGGGGGTTTTGGATGCGGCAAAGGTAAGGGGAATTCGCTTTACATTTTGGAATTTCCTAAGTGCACCAGGGAAAATGATGGAGTATATTATGGTTCCGCTAATGATGCAGCTTTCTGTTGTAGCTGAGGAATTATCTGCTGCGGCCGTTACAAGAGGAATTGACTCGGACAAGCAGAGGACATCTTTATATCAAACACGCTTTGGTATTGTAGATATTATTTTCATACTATTGTTCTCTGCCAATTTGATATTTGCTTTTATGGGAGGTGGAATATGGTGAGTAGCCCATTCGCTGTAAAAATGGAAAATGTGAACTTTAGATATTCAAGCTGTGCAGCAGAAGGTCTGCGTGACATAAACTTATCTGTGCGTCACGGTGAGTGTATTGTTTTGACTGGAGCAAGTGGTTGTGGTAAAACATCCCTCACTAGAATTGTGAATGGCTTGATTCCACATTTTTATGAAGGAGAGCTACGTGGTGACATCAGTATTGGTGGTAAAAACATCACAAGCTGGAAGCTGGATGAACTCTCTATGAAAGTAGGTTCCGTTTTTCAAAATCCCCGCAGTCAATTTTTTAATTTGGATACTACTAACGAGATTGCCTTTGGCTGTGAAAATTTAGGGATAAGTAGAGAGCAAATATTGCAACGCATCAACAAGACGGTAACAGATCTACATATTGAGAGGCTAATAAATCGTGACGTTTTTTCCCTCTCGGGAGGTGAAAAGCAGATGCTTGCCATCGCTTCTGCATACTCCTTGGGACCGGATATTTTTGTTTTAGATGAGCCGTCAGCAAATCTGGATGCCTTTGCGACCAATCAATTGCGAGAGGTCCTGGAAAAGTTAAAGGGAGAAGGAAAAACGATTCTGATTGCAGAACATCGTCTATATTATCTAGCAGACATCGCAGATCGCATCTTGTATATGGAAAAAGGGCGAATCGTGAAGGAGTGGAGTGTTAAAGAGTTTGGCGAAGTCAGTAAGGAACAGAGGACAGAATTGGGAATTCGCGCATGGAACTTATCACAAGTGAAAATTGAACATCATAGGAGCACAAGCAAGGAAGAAACAGGACTTTCTGTGGAACATCTCAGTGTGGCATATACTCCAAAATTGCCTATTTTGTGCGACATAAGCTGTACTATGCCAAGGAATAAAATAACTGCTGTAATTGGAAGAAACGGGCAGGGGAAATCCACTTTTGCCCGGTGTCTGTGCGGTCTTACCAAAGAAAACTCAGGGAAAGTCTCCTATGAGGGCAAGGAACTACCTTACAAGAAGCGGTGCGGCAAAAATTTTCTTGTCATGCAAAATCCTAGTTATCAGTTGTTCAGTGACAGCGTAATGGGAGAAGTGGAGCTATCCTTAAAAAGTGGGAAAAAAGGGGGGACCACCGAAGCATGGGATATATTGAGACTTTTATCCCTCGATGAATTTGTGGAACAACATCCTATGAGTTTATCAGGTGGACAAAAGCAACGGTTGGCCATTGCAGCTGGTATCGCACAAAATGCAGATGTAATAATTTTAGATGAACCGACCAGTGGATTAGATTATACGAATATGCTTCGTGTACATACACTTTTGGATCAAATTCAAGCAAGAGGAAAAGAAATTATTGTCATCACACATGATTATGAGTTTTTGGTCAATACCTGTGATTGCGTGATAGAGATTGAGGACGGTATCATCACCGATCAATATCAAATAAATACAGAAAATGAGAACAAGCTATTGCGTTTTTTTATGAACATATAAAAATTAAAGGAGAGATTAAGTTATGAATACCGAAGCTAAAAAAAAGGGGCTAGCAAGCAAAGATTTGATTAACATAGCTATTTTTACATTGCTTTATGCTATTTGCATGTTTCTGGTTGCAGGAATTGTGGGAATGATTCCTGCCGGGTTTATTTTCCACGGTGCAATAGCCGCCATACCGTGCGGCATTATTTACATGTACATGAGGGCAAAAACACCAAAAAAAAGCTCTGTCATTGTGCAGTCCATCTTATTTGCTATTATTTACTTTGTTATGGGTAATCCCATAACTGTGCCAATTGCGATTTTATTGGGAGGATTCCTTGCAGAGATCATCACGGCAACAGGAAATTACGTTAGTTTTTGGAGGAATTCCATTGGATTTGCTGTAACAACAGCAATTACTTGGCTAGGATTCATGGTAAATATGATTTTCCAAAAACAATACTATATGGAATACGCGACTGGAAGGGGATCTTCGGCATCATATGTAGAAAGTCTACTTGATCTCGCCAACGGGCCTATATTCTATGTCGCACTAGCCGTAACAATTATTTGTGCATTTTTAGGAGCACTTCTGGGGCGTAAATTACTCAAAAAGCATTTTGAAAAGGCAGGTATGGTTTAATATATTTAATATATTTTCGTATTATACATAGGTATTCTCATACAGCTATTGCCTTTTTAGGAGTAATTTGCTACACTTAAGTTAGAAAGTACTAACATTAAGAGTGAATCTAAATTGGTAGAGGAGTTGAATTCAGAATGATATCGTGCCTTGAAGATAAGGTTTTTTACGGAAATAACGTTGTTGTAATCAAAAGAGAAGAAGATTATGAAGTATACAGAATGGAAGATGAAAGTGGAGAAGGATATATGACTTGTTATCATGTATTGCCTGGTATTGATTTGATCTATAATGATTTTCATATGGAAAATTGCATTTCGCAGCTAAGACCTAATGTAGAGATGATTGGAATTGATCATTGTAGAGAAGGTCGTATTGAATGGGAATTTGAAAATGACTCCTATATGTACTTGCAGGAGGGTGACTTTCAAATTAATTCGAGAGAGCACCATGCTATAGGATTTGGGTTTCCTTTAAGACACTATCATGGGATTACAATTGCCATATACTTAGAAGAAGCATCAGGAATTCTATCTACTATTTTAGATGGTTTTTCTATAGATCTACAAGCTTTACGTACAAAGCTTTGTTCAGGTAAAACACCCTTTATTATACGTGGAGAAGACTCTATCGAACATATTTTTTCTGAGCTTTATACAGTATCTGATAAAATTCGAATGAACTATTTTAAAATAAAAGTGTTAGAACTTCTCTTGTTTCTAAGTGTGATAGATGTCCCTAGTACGTGTATAGAAAAACTGTATTTTTCTAAAGCTCAGGTTGATACCTTAAAGGCCATTATGAAGTACATGAGAGATCATTTAGAACATCATTTTACCTTAGAAGAGTTATCCTGTAAGTTTAAGATACCCTTGACTTCAATGAAAACTTGTTTTAAGTGTATTTATGGCACTTCTATTTATGCATATATGAGGGCATATCGTATGCAAAAAGCCGCCTTACTGCTACGTGAAACCAACGACAATATAATGACGATAGCTGGCAAAATGGGTTATGACAATTCAAGTAAATTTGCTAAAGCGTTTAAAGATGTCATGGGTGTACCTCCTTTTCAATATAGAAAAGTATCTGTATGAACAAATAATCTTTTCACGTACTAGAATAGCGGTATGTATCTAATCAAATCCCTCTTATCAATATTGAAAAAGCATATGTCTGAATGGATCGTATTTCGACTGAATGGAGTGGATTTCATTTTTTGTAAAAGATATACTCATACAATATTAACATGTGTTTATCTGTGTCGAAAGACGCTTTTATTTAGATGAAAATGTTAGAGTTTACTAACAGTATAAAGCAGGCTCTGTTAACGATGCTATGCGTATGCGAGGGGTTGGTTTTGGAACAGGAGTTTTTATGAAAACCCAATGGCTATGGTGGACTTGATTTACGTCATATGATAGAAGTCTCAAGTCATCTAAAACAACTACAAGAACAGAAAAAACTCTGTTCATTATTTCACATGATCTTGAACTAATCATGGCAAGTTGTACATATGTTTTGCATTTTGAAAAAGGTTGTATAATAGACAATTACCCACTTGATGAAGAAGGGGAAAAAAAGATATTATCATTTTTTACTTAGGAGGATTGTATGGATAACAAGTTAAAGACAAAAGATTTAATTAGCGCTGGTATATTTGGTGCCATGTATATCATTGTGATGGTGGCAACAGTAACTGTAGTTGGATTTATACCGATTACCTATATTTTTGCACCATTTTTTGCAGGAATCACATGTGGTACAGTCTATATGCTCTATATAATGAAGGTACCCAAAAGGGGAGCTATATTAATTTTATCTATTTTAGTTGGTTTGGTCATCTTATCAGGGACTTGGATATCTGGTGTATATGCTGTGATTTGTGGAATAATTGCAGAGATTTTGTTTGGAATGGGAAACTATAAATCAATGAAATTTGCTACTGCTAGTTTCTGTGCATTTGCTTGCACAACAGTTGGACCTTTTCTTGCAATCTTGATTGCAAAAGATTCTTTTCTTGCATCAGTTGTACAGTACTATGGTCAAGAATATGCGGATAAGTTGGATGCGCTTACGCCAAGTTGGATTATTCTAGTGCTCATTGCTTTGGGGATTATCGGTGGATTTATCGGTGCAACAATAGGTAAAAAGATATTAAAGAAGCATTTTGAAAAGGCGGGCGTCGTATAGTGGGGGATGCTTCATTTGGTTTTTCCAATAGACCATTCATCTGGATGGATCCTAGAAGCAAAATTGTTTTATTTATTGCTTCTAGCTTTACGTTAATGCGTGGAATATCAAAGGTGGTTTCAGAGATCATATTTTTTGTCTTTATATCGCTATTGCTCTTTAACGGCAAACAAATAAACTATACGATAAAAATGATTGTGACATTTGCTATTATGATGTACGTGGATATCAATGTTGCTTCAATGTTTAGTGGTACACTAGGAGTTTTGTTATTAACAGTAAGCAGAGTGTTCCGTATATTTCTTCCCATTGTAATGTCCTTGACATTAATTGTAAGGACGACAACTGTTAGTGAATTTATTGCAGCATTTGAGAAAATGCATATCACAAAAAAAATAGTGATCCCATTTTCAGTAATGTTTCGATTTTTTCCCACCATAAAGGAACAATGGGTATCGATCCAAAATGCTATGAAGTTCAGAGGAATTCATATATCTATTAGAACAGTAGTTTGTCAGCCTATGTTGACTATGGAATATGTTATGGTGCCACTTCTTATGTCAGCAGTTAAAATTTCAGATGAACTTTCAGCAGCATCTCTTTCTAGAGGCCTTGGGGGAGATAAAAAACGTTCTTGCATAACCAAGGTTGTTTTTGGTTATCTAGATTATTTTGTAGTACTAATTAGTATTGGATTTATGGCTTATTCCATGATGAATTGAGGAGGAAGCAATGATAAAACTAGAAAATGTAATATTTATGTATGGAGAAAAGGGAACGAAAGATAAAGGCGTTGTCGGCGTTAATCTCAATATACAAAAGGGAGAGTGTATTGTTTTATGCGGAAAGAGTGGATGTGGTAAAACTACAATTACACGATTAATCAATGGATTAATACCTCATTTTTACCAAGGAAGGTTAATGGGAAGTATTACTATTGATGGCAAGGATATATCTAATCAGCCTATTTCAAAGACCGCAGAGTTGGTAGGTTCGGTGTTTCAAAATCCAGGTTCTCAGTTCTTTAATGTTGATACCACAAGCGAGTTAGCATTTGGATGTGAAAATCAGGGTATGGTAGTAGAGGACATATTAGAACGGGTAGAAGAGACGAAGCAGTTATTTGATTTAGATCGGTTAATGAATCGCAGCATCTTTGAACTATCCGGTGGAGAAAAACAACGAATAGCCTGTGGGTCAATTTATGCAACGAAACCAGAGATTTTTGTTTTAGATGAACCATCTTCTAATTTAGATTCAAGGTCTATTGAAAACCTTAGAAAAATCATTGCTAAATTAAAACAACAGGGTAAAACCATAATTGTTTCCGAACATCGCTTATATTATCTGAAAGAATTAGCGGATAGGTATATTTATATGGAAGATGGAGTAATCAAGAAGGAAATAAACGCACAGGAGTTGAATGCTTTACATGGTAATGAAATTGCAGCCATGGGACTTAGAACACTTGATTTGAACCAGATTGAAGCTGAAATAAAAATCATACAAAGTACAGGCGACAAATTAGAGATTAAGAAACTGAACTGTAAGCGTGGAAAAAATACCATTCTTGATATTGTAGATTTAACCATATCACATGGAGAGATAATTGCTGTTGTTGGAGACAATGGCGCAGGAAAGTCTACTTTTGCAAACTGCCTTTGTGGGGTGATGAAGCATGAAGGGAATTATTTCATGGGAACTGAGAAGTTAAATAATAAGAAGCGAACGGCCAAAAGCTATATGGTTATGCAGGATGTGAATCATCAGCTATTTACAGAAAGTGTTACTGAGGAGGTTATCCTAAATCAAAACAGGGAAGTTTTAGATCACCTAGACGAACTATTACATAGTTTAAATCTCTTAGACGAAAAAGATACACATCCTATGGCGTTATCAGGTGGTCAAAAGCAAAGAGTGGCAATCGCCAGTGCTATTTGTGCCAATAAGGATATTCTAATTTATGATGAGCCTACTAGTGGACTTGATTACACAAATATGACAAAAATCTGTAAGTTGATTAAAAGAATGTCCCATGATATTTCTGCTACGATAATCATAACCCATGACTTAGAATTTATCTTAGGTTGCTGTACCAGAGTATTACATTTAGCAAAGGGTAAGGTAGAGGATTACTATCCATTAGATAAAGAGGGGATTGAAAAAGTAAAAGAATATTTTATTGAAGGGAGAGGTTAAAATGGAAAAAGTAGACACAAAAACTACGAGGACAAAAAACGGTACAGCAAGGCTTATGGAGCTAGCAGCAACAAAGAAACCACTAATGATTGCCTCAGTTGTATTGTCAGCATTGGCTTCCATTATTTCTTTTGTACCTTATATTTCTATTTATTATATTGTGGGAGAAATAATGAGCGTATATCCAAATTTCCAAAGTTTAGATGTACATAGAACAATAGGCTTTGGTTGGATTGCATTTGGAGGTATTTTAGGAAATGTTTTATTCTATTTTTTTGCTTTGATTTGTTCTCATCTTGCGGCATTTGGAACCCTTTATGAATTAAAGGTAAAGTTTGCATTTCATCTTGCAAAATTACCCCTTGGATTTCATCTAACAATAGGTAGTGGTAAGATGCGTAAAATAATGGATGAGAATATTGAAAAGGTAGAAGGATTTATCGCACATCAACTACCAGATATTGTAGCAGCAATTGTGGCACCAATTGTTATGGTTGCAATTTTGCTCATTTTTGATTGGAGATTTGGATTGGCAGCAATTGTTGGCATACTTGTTGCTTTTGGATTGGAATTTAAAGCATATGGAAATGCTGGTGCCAAAACCATGATGAACCAATATCAAAATGCAATAGAAGATATGAATAATGCCTCAGTAGAGTATATTCGTGGGATCACTGTGGTAAAAGCATTTAGACAGACGGTATATTCTTTTAGAAGATTGCATGAGACGATTAAGAGCTATACGAAATTTGTCATTCCCTATACTTTGAGTTGGGAAAATTATATGTCCGGATTTACCACTATTGTAAATAATATTTACTTGTTTTTAATACCAGTTGGTATATTTTTGGGTCTAAGGACCACAAATTATGAGTCTTTTGCAACAACATTTATATTCTACCTTATTTTTGTTCCCTCTATTTCCTCTGTTATGATGAAAATAATGTACGTATCCAGTAGTGGCATGCAAATAATTGGTGGTGTGGAACGTATGGACGATATACTACGTAATGAACCATTGGCTGAAACAGATACACCCGAAACATGTAAAGGTCACGATATTGTGTTTCAAGATGTTTCGTTTTCCTATGATGTAAATAAAGATGCTTCTGCTTTGACTAATGTATCTTTTCATGCAAATCAAGGAGAAGTGACAGCCATAGTTGGACCCTCAGGAGGAGGGAAAAGTACAATTGCTCATCTAATCCCTCGCTTCTTTGATGTGACAGAGGGCAGTATTCAAATTGACAATGTGGATATACGTAAAATGAATCTGGATTATTTAATGAAAAAGGTAAGTTTTGTATTTCAAGATGTGTTTTTGTTTAAGCAAAGTATTATGGACAATATTAGAATTGGAAATTTGAGTGCTACAGATGAAGAGGTCATAGCGGCAGCAGAGGCTGCTCAGTGCCATGAATTTATTAAAAGGCTTCCTCAAGGATATCATACAGTCATTGGTACGAAGGGGGTTCATCTGTCAGGTGGAGAACAGCAACGCATTGTTATTGCAAGAGCTATTGTAAAAAATGCACCTATTATTGTACTTGATGAAGCAACTGCATTTACAGATCCAGAAAATGAATACTTGATACAAAAGGCATTTGAAAAACTAATGGACAAGAAAACCGTTATTATGATTGCACATCGCCTATCAACAATTAGAAGTGCCAATAAAATAATTGTTATGGATAAAGGAGTACTTGTTGAACAAGGTAGTCACGATGAGTTAATGAAGAAGAAAAGCAAGTATTATGATATGTGGGAAATGTATACCAAATCCCTTGACTGGAAAATTCATAGCAAAGAGGAGGGGCGCATCAATGCTTAACTTAAAAGAAATGCTTTACTTAACACATAAAGGACATTCTGACTTAAAGAAAGCTATTTTTGCTTGTACCATAACCAATTTGTCTTTGATGTTACCTTTTGGTATCACCATTCAGATCTTTCTTGAATTATTAAAACCCCTTATGGGAGAGGAAATATCATGGTCGAGAATGTGGATGTATTTTGGTTTCGGAGTTATAGGAGCAGTTCTTGTTTTCATGGCGAATAAAAATGATTATAAAAAAACCTATGTAACATCTTATATGGAAGCAGAAGCTACTCGGATTCGTATTGCTGAGCATATCAGAAAATTGCCTATGAGTTTTTTTAATTCTAAAGATTTAACAGAATTAACCACCAATATCATGGGAGATTGTGCAACAACGGAGCATGTACTTAGCCATGTCATTCCACAACTTTTTGCTAATGCAATTTCAATTACAGCAATTAGTGTAATGCTTGCCTTTTTTGAGTGGAGATTAGCGCTCACTGTATTTTGTACAGTTCCTATTGCTTTCTTCATTATTTTTGCAAGTAAAAAGATTCAACTGAAATTAGGTGTAAAGCATATAGAGGCAAAATTAAAAGCGTCGGGACAGATACAAGAATACTTAGAGGGAATTAAGGTAATCAAAGCCAATGGTTTAGATGGAGATAAATTTGTTGCCTTAGATGATGCTCTTCGCCGCATGAAGAAATTGGCAATCCAGATGGAATTTACAACAGGTGTTTTTGTTACTGGTGCGCAAATTATTGTGCAAGCAGGTGTGGGACTCACTGTTTTTGTAGGCACATATCTCCTAACTGGAGGCAAAATTGAATTAGTACCACTACTCATGTTTTTTCTTATTGTAGTGAGAATATATGGGCCAATTCTCGTAGAACTTACTCTTCTTCCAGAACTCTTATATTTACGAGAGTCCACAAAGAGGTTGAGAACACTCATTTCAACACCAGTAATGGAGGGAGATGCGGAAATAGAACTAAAAGATTATACAATCGATTTTGAAAATGTAAACTTTAGTTACAATGAAGTAAATTCATTAGAGGAATCCGTAATCAAAAATATATCAGTATCTATTCCTGGAAATGGGATTACTGCTTTAGTAGGACCCTCTGGTTGCGGAAAAAGTACCATATCTAAATTAATCGCTCGTTTCTGGGATGTGAATAAAGGCACGATAAGAATTGGCGGTATTGACATTAAGACTTTAGATCCAGAGCATTTAATGAGTTATATGGCTTTTGTATTTCAAGATGTAGTGCTGTTTAATGATACCATCTTTAACAATATCCGAATTGGAAACATGAATGCTACAGATCATGAGGTTATGGAAGCGGCAAAAGTAGCTTGCTGTGATGAATTTGTCACCAATATGCCTGAGGGATACGGGACAATGCTTGGAGAAAATGGATATACCCTTTCAGGAGGAGAAAGACAGCGGATTTCAATTGCTCGAGCATTGCTAAAGAATGCACCCATTGTTCTACTTGATGAGGCTACATCTTCACTGGATCCGGAAAATGAAGTGCTCATTCAACAAGCAATCTCAAGATTAATTGCTGGAAAAACAGTTATCGTTATCGCCCATAGATTAAGAACAATAGTTGGTGCAGATAAAATTATTGTGTTAAATAATGGAGAGGTAGTTGAAGAGGGTACCCATGACACACTTATAGCCAATTGTGGATTGTATGAAAAGCTTTATTGTATTCAACAGCAAAGCTTAGGATGGAGTGTGTAGGTAGAGACAAAAAGTTTCAATAATCTAAATGTCTGTCTAAATGGAGCCGAAATAAACTTGCTGGAGTAGAAAGGTCATTTAATTGTATTTATAATAAAGGTTGATTAACTTAGGTTAATTGACCTTTATTATTGTTAAGAAGAAATTAGTGAGTTAAGCAGTTGTTGTTAATAAAGCATATGGGAGGAGTATGAAATGAAAGAAAAGAATTGGTTGGCAACGGTTTTGTCTTTTGCCACAGAGTGCAAGGTGAAAATGATTTTGTCAGTATTATGCGCCGTAATAAGCGTTGGAGGTGGTATGGTACCTTATATTGGCGTATACCAAATAATTATTTTGTTTTTTCATGGAACCCAAACAACAAGTAGCATTTTGTTTTGGGGGGGAATATGTATTGGAGGGTATATGGTGAAGATCGTATTTTATGGTATATCTACTACATTAGCCCATGTATCTGCATATAGCATATTAGAGAATATGAGGATAAAGATTGCGGATAAATTGATGAAAGCACCGCTAGGTACGGTGTTAAATCAAACAGTAGGGAAGCTAAAAAGTGTTATGGTAGATCGGGTAGAAACCATTGAATTACCTCTAGCTCATATGATACCAGAAGGCATCTCTAATCTACTTTTGCCTTTAGCTGTATTTGTATACATTATTCTCATAGATTGGCGTATGGCACTTGCGGCAATGGTCACTGTACCCATAGCAGTTGTAGCATATGGAATAATGATGAAAAACTATAATCAACAGTATGCTGAGTATATGGAATCCAGTAATTATGTAAATAGCGTAATTGTAGAATATGTGGAAGGGATTGAAGTGATCAAAGCATTTAACCAGTCCACCTCATCTTACCAAAAGTTTGAAAAAGCTGTAGAATCTTTTAAAGAATTTACGATGAATTGGTTTACGAGCACTTGGAAACTCATGAACTTTGGTGGGGCAGTTTTACCTTCTACCTTACTTGGTACGATGCCTATAGGGATGATCTTGTACATAGATGGATCATTAACTATCGCGGAACTTACTATGTGTATGATATTGTCCATGGGAATTGTAGCACCATTAACTAGCTTTACAGTCTTTGTTAATGATCTCAAATCTATTGAATATGCAGTAAAAGATGCAAATGAATTTTTGCATCTTGAAGAGCTACCTGATAAACATAAACAAGTTCATCTTGAACAATACCATATCGACATTCAGCATGTTTCCTTCTCATATGATACGCAGCATACTCAGAACGTAGAGAAAATGGAAAACATCGTGTTAAGTGATATTAGCCTCAAGCTCAAGCAAGGGACTATCTCAGCTTTGGTTGGCCCCTCAGGGGGAGGCAAATCTACAGTTGCTAGATTGATTGCCCGGTTTTGGGATGTAGGCAGTGGAGCCATTAAAATAGGTGGTTGCAATATTAAAGATATTCCTTTATCACAACTTGCGGATATAGTGAGCTTTGTAACCCAGGATAATTTTCTTTTTAACTGCTCCCTTATGGAAAATATACGACTTGGGAATCCAATGGCATCTGATGAAGAGGTAATAGAAGCAGCAAAGGCCGCTTGCTGTGACGAATTCATTACTGCACTAGATAAGGGATACCATACCAATGCGGGGGAGGCAGGAGGAAGATTATCAGGAGGAGAAAAACAAAGGATTGCCATCGCGCGAGCGATCCTAAAAGATTCACCAATCGTAATACTTGATGAGGCTACTGCTTTTACAGATCCAGAAAATGAAGATAAGATTCAAAAATCTATTGCTGCCTTAACGAAAGGAAAGACTTTGTTGGTTATCGCTCACAGGCTTTCAACTATAAAAAATGCACACCAGATTATCGTTATGGAAAAAGGACATATAGCTCAAACAGGGACCCATGAAGAATTACTAGGGGAGTGCGTGACCTATAAGAATATGTGGGAAGCACATATTGGTGCAAAAAAATGGGCTGCCCATAGCGTGAAAGGAGAGAGGAAACAATATGTTTAAATCATTAAAAAGAATTATCTACTGGACAGGTAAGCGTAAAAAACGTTTATACAAAGGATTTGTCTATTCTTTCTTTCATGCCATGTTTATCGCTATGCCTATTATGGCCACTGCATATGGATTAAATCTAATTTTAGAGGATATGAATGGAATGGGCAAGCTGACAACAGATTATGCCTTCTATATGTTAGGGTTTATGGTGATTGCTGTTTTAGGGAGATTCATCTTTGCCTATCTTCGAGCTGTTGCACAGGATAGTATCGCATATGAAGTAACTGCACAGCAAAGAATATCTATTGGTGATACGTTAAAACGAGTATCGTTAGGATTTTTTACCAAAACCAATACTGGAGAAATTACGTCAGCAGTAACTACGGATTTATCCTTTATTGAGATGCTAGGAATGAGAATGATCGACGTTGTGATAAATGGTTATATTAGCGTATTTACCATGACCATATGTTTACTGTTTTACAATGTATGGGTAGGTTTGATTACCTTAACAGGAATATTCTTATCTGCTATATTTCTGAGATTATTGGGGAAGAAAAGCAATGAAAATGCGCCAATACATCAGGAAGCCCAGGATAATATGGTTGCAGCTACAATTGAATATATAAGAGGTATTGCAGTGGTAAAGGCCTTTAAACAAGACGGGGTTTCAAGGGAAGGCATTCGTAATGCGTATAAAATGAGTAAGGACATTAATGTAAAAATAGAAAAGAATTATGTTTTGTATAACTGTCTACATTTATTTGCCCTTAAGTCCTCATCAATAGGAATCGTTTTGGTATCGGCGATTCTAACGGCAAATGGAAAAATGGACATTCCCACTATGTTAATGATGACTATTTTCTCTTTTGTGATCTTTGGACATATCGAAGCGGTAAATGGAGCAATCCATGTTTTAGAAATCATCGATGTGACAATGGATAAATTAGAGGCTATAGAAAGTGCCCAGTTTATCGATAAGGATAGCGCAGATATAAAATTATCAGCATATGATATTCAGTTTGAGGACGTCACATTTGCATATGATCATCAGGAGGTATTAAAAGATATATCCTTCAAGATTCCAGAGAACACTACCACGGCAATTATCGGCCCCTCAGGAAGTGGCAAGTCCACTATATGTAATCTCATTGCCAGATTCTACGATGTAAATAAGGGGCGTATATCCGTAGGAGGAGTAGATGTTAGAAGTATGACCTGCGATGGTCTTCTTAAGAACGTGAGTATGGTGTTTCAAAAGGTATATTTATTTCACGATACAGTCCTTCAAAACATTCGATTTGGAAAACCAAATGCAAGCTTTGAAGAGGTTGTGGAAACAGCAAAAAAAGCTTGCTGTCACGATTTTATTATGGATCTCCCAAATGGATATGATACGGTTATAGGAGATGGTGGTTCAACCCTATCTGGAGGAGAAAAACAGCGGATTTCTATAGCCAGAGCAATGCTTAAAAATGCACCTATCATTATTTTAGATGAGGCAACAGCTAGTGTAGACCCTGAGAATGAACATGCCATACAACAGGCCATTAGCGAATTGGTACATGGCAAAACAATGATCATTATAGCTCATCGACTTGCCACCATTCAGAATGCAGATCAGATACTTGTAGTAGATCAAGGGCGTATTGTGCAAAGAGGTGGACACGAATCATTACTAAAAGAAGAGGGCATTTACAAGAGGTTCCTTGCTATTCGACAGGTTGCAGAAAAATGGAGTATCTAGTGAAATAATCTTATTGCTATAGAAGTAAATGAATTCTATACATCATAGATTCATTTACTTTTAATTTTGTTCATAAATGACTCCATAGCAGAGATAGAATCACTACTTATTACATGCTCAATGGCACATGCATCTGCATCAGCTATAATGGAATCGATTTTAAGTATTTTTGTAAAAAAATCATGTATGACTTGATGTTTTTTCGAGGTCATTTCAGCTAGTCTTAATCCCTCGGGAGTTAAAAAAATTTCTTTGTATTTTTCATTGGTGATTAGTCCCTTTTCAGCTAGAGTTGACATAGCATTGTTTGTACTTGCTTTGGTAACACCAAGTCTATGTGCAATATCTGAAACTCTTGCACCTGTTCCTGGGCTTGCAAGTTCATAAATAGCTTCTAAATAGTTTTCCATAGTATAAGAGAGTTTTTTTGTCATAATTTCCTCCAATATTATTAAGGTTTTATTATTATATTATATTCTTTTAAGAAAAAAAACAAATAATACATAATAAAATTATATACATTAAATATAATTCTTGTAATACTTGAATTGTTTATAGTCTTATAAACTTATTAGTAAATAGGTTATTTAAAGTAAAGTTCATATCAGTATCACTTTACTTTTTAATTTGTAGTATATGTATGTTAATGTATAATAGAAAAATAAATTTATTTGAGGTGATCATATGGATGTTATAGAAGCCATTAAAACAAGAAGGAGTATTAGAAAATTTGATACAAATAATTATGTAAGTGATGATCTTATTAAGAAGATTATTGAATGTGCAGGATGGGCTCCTTCGGCACATAATCAGCAGCCATGGCATTTTATTGTGTTTAGAGATTCGAATAGAAAGATAAAGATTGCTGAACGCTCAAAGTGGGCAAAATTTTTTGAACATGCGCCAGTAGGAATTGTAGTATTAACTGATTTTAGTTTGGCTAGAGAATCAAAAGGTGATAAATTATTAAAATATTACTGTTTACAAGACTCAGCTGCGGCTGTAGAAAACTTGTTACTTTCCGCGTGGAACTACAACTTGGGAACTTGTTGGATCGGAGACTTTGATGAGGAACAGCTATATGATTTGTTTAATATCTCAAAGAACTGGGTGCCTGTAGGTATTATAGCCATGGGATATCCAGATCAACAATGGAGTGGAAAGGCAAGTCCAAGAAGAAATGTTGAAGAAATAGTGGATTTTGTTGAATAGTTATAAAAAATACTTAATAATGAACGTTTGTTAAGTATTGATTTTTAATAAGATTTTAATATTTACAATGAGGATACTAAAGTATATTCTGATACAAATTGTTAAATTTGTTAAAGGGAGTGTTCTTATGAAAAGTTACATAGAATTTAAAAAAGTAAATAAGGAGTATAAACTGGGTAAGAATAGATTTTTAGCGGTTAATAATATAGATTTTACTATTGGTAAGGGTGAGTTCGTTGTTGTGCTTGGACCTAGTGGCGCAGGAAAAAGTACAGTCTTAAATCTATTAGGTGGAATGGATACTGTTACAAGTGGAACGATTTTAGTGGATGGAAAAGACATCACTAGTTGCAGTGATAGAGAGTTAACTGATTATCGTGCTACTGATGTTGGGTTTATATTTCAATTTTATAATCTTATTCCTAGTCTTACTGTCCGTGAGAATGTTGCACTTGTAAAGGAAATTGTAAAAAGCACTTTAGATGTAGAAAGTGTATTGGAGTCTGTGGGATTAAATGACCATAGATTTCAATTTCCCACGCAGCTATCAGGTGGAGAACAGCAAAGAGTATCTATTGCAAGGGCAATTTTTAAAAATCCGAAATTGCTTCTGTGTGATGAGCCAACTGGTGCATTGGACTCAGATACTGGTGTTGTAATATTATCATTGTTGCAAGATATGAGTAGAATTGAAGGACGTACAGTGATTATTGTAACTCATAATGCTATTTTAGCTGAGGCTGCAGATAAAGTAATTAAACTTAAAAATGGAAAGGTACAAGAAGTGATTTTTAATAATAATCCTATACCAGTAAATGAGGTGAATTGGTAATGTTATTTAGAAAGATGCTAAGAGATCTCAAAAGTAACATTGTTCAATTTACATCCATTTTTATTATGATATTCTTGGGGATATTTATCTTTACAGGTATGCACGCAGTAGGTAATGGTATGGACCAATCTAGCAAGGTGTTTTATAAAGAGACTAACCTTGCTAACGCTACAATATACGGATTAGATTTTACTAAAGAAGACGTAAAACAACTAGAATCTAAAGATGGTGTTGAAAAAGTTGAGAGAAGGTTTCAGACAAATGCTTCACTAGAGAATGATACTAAAACGACTATACAATTAAATATTGTAGAGAGTAATGCTATATCTTCAAATCATCTAGTTGAAGGAGAGGCATTCCAAAGGAGCAAAGACGGGATTTGGTTAAATAGCCTTTTTGCCAAAGCAAATTCCATCAAAGTGGGAGACTCTATCAAATTGTATGTACAGGGACAAATAATGACTAAGAGGGTTAAGGGACTTATTATAAATCCAGAGTATGTCTATGGTGTAAAAGATGAAAATGAAATGATTCCTGATCACAATAACTATGGTTACGCATTTTTATCCTCTCAAGATATAAAATTTGAAATACCATTTAATCAACTGATTATTGTAACTGACTTAGATAAGAAGATATTAGAAGACATCAAATTAAGTCTCTTTAAAGAAAAGCAGAGTGTACTTGTGATGCAGGAAGATTATTCTAGTGTACGAATGTTTCAAAATGAAATAAATCAAATGAAAGCTATGGAAACAATTTTTCCAATTGCATTTCTTTTAATAGCTATTTTAACGACACTTACAACTATGACTAGGATTACGGTAAATCAAAGAACTCTAATCGGTTCATTAAAAGCATTGGGATTTTCTAATGGAAAGATTTTAAGGCATTATACAAGTTATGGTACATTTATTGGTATTCTAGGTGGTGTGTTAGGAATGACTACGGGACCAATCATTTTGCCAGATATAATCTTTAGTTTCCAAAAGGGTTTTTATACACTACCAGAATGGAAAGGAATAATTGAACCAACTGTAGCATTGATTGTATTCTTCTGTATTAGTTGTTGTGGATTAAGTGGTTTTTTTGCTTGTCGTATGGAGCTTCAAGGGGTAGCGGCTGACATTTTAAGGCCCAAAGCGCCTAAAATTAATAAGCATACAAAGCTTGAAAAAAGTAGATGGTGGAATTTAATGAAATTTGACTATCAATGGAATATACGAGATTTGCTAAGAAATAAACTTCGCTGTGCGGTTGCTATTATTGGTATATTTGGTTGTATGTCATTAATCATTTGTGCATTTGGATTAAGGGATACGGTACATGGGATTACAGATACTGCCTATAAGAATATTAACACTTATGATACTAAAGTAGGGCTATCTGAAAAAATAACACAAGAAAAATTTCTAGAGATTGAGAAAAATGGATATCGCCAATTTATACAGGAGTCTGCCATTGAAATTGATGATAATGGAGAAATGGTTAGTTTAGCAATGACAGTAATCGGCGAAGGTGACTATTTGAAGTATAAGGGAATAGATGATAAAAGTATTACTTTACCAAATTCAGGAGTTGCTATAACCAATAAGATCGCCAAACTTTATGATCTAAAAATTAATGATCAGCTTAAATGGAGACTATATGGTACAGATAAATGGTTTACGAGTAAAATCATGCGCATAATCAAAAATCCTGTAGGTCAAGGAATATATATTAGTGAGGATTCTTATAAAAATATGAATCAGATAATGGTTCCAACAGCTATGTTAACTAATGAGGAAACTTCAAAATTCACACAAGAAGAATTTAGCTTTGTACAATCCAAAGACGATCTTATTAATAATATGGATGTAATGATGGAGACAATGAATGCTATGATTGCATTATTGATTTCAGCAGCAGTTATATTAGGTGTAGTTGTCTTATATAATCTCGGAGTATTGTCTTTTAACGAAAGAATTCGGGAGCTAGCCACCTTAAAAGTGTTAGGATTTCAATACACTAAGCTAAGGAAAATTTTACAAATACAGAATATCTGGATTACATTACTTGGAACCCTATTAGGGGTACCAGGAGGGTATCTATTACTCAATTACATGCTAAAATATATGGGTGATAGCTTTGACTTATCAGTTAATATTTCGTACTTTTCATATGCTTTTTCTATTATAGGGACACTGATGTTATCGATTGGAGTTAATAGATTATTGAGTCGGAAATTAAAGAAAATTGATATGGTTTCTGCTTTAAAAGGAGTGGAGTAAACTTTATTTTTTAGGAATGGGCATAGGCATTCCTAGGACCATTACCTTTATATAGGTGATTAATTCATTTTTTCCTTCTTCCATATTTTTTTTATTTTTTCCGATGAATAAAAGTGACGAAAGAAAACCATGAGCGACTGACCTAGCGAGAAATGATTTACCTTCAACATTTAAATGAATAGCTATATGTTCTTGAAAAAGATCTAGAAATGTTTCTCGATATGATTCATATTTAGTACCTTCACATCCTTCCATTAAGATTAAAAGAGAGTTGCTTAGTAAGAGGTCTAGAGGAAAAAAATTAGGCATGTAGGTCATTATTATATCTTGAAAGTTTAATTCCATTTCTTCCTTAGTAATATCAAAAGTTGATATGGCAGATTCATGTTCTTTTATTACATTTAAAATCTTTGTCGGAGTATTACCGATGATGGTGTCTAAAATAGCTTCTTTATCATCAAAATAAGTATATAGATTACCAAGAGTAGTATGAGATTTTTTTGCAATAGTTCTCATAGAGGAGTTTTTAAA
Source organism: Alkalibaculum sporogenes (assembly GCF_009362815.1). Lineage (GTDB taxonomy): Bacteria > Bacillota > Clostridia > Eubacteriales > Alkalibacteraceae > Alkalibaculum_A > Alkalibaculum_A sporogenes. Next base: position 32,987 of record NZ_WHNX01000019.1, read on the forward strand.
TCCACGCTTTAAAAACTCTTTTTCAGCAGCAGACAGAATATCTTCTCGAACTGATTCTTTTTTTATTTGCATCTATTATCACCTAACGTTAATTTTTTAAATATGTTCATATAAAAAATTATACCATATTTATTTCTTTTTTATAATCGATTAATTAATAAGCAAGACTTTCATTTACAATAGTATTTACATAAATATTAAACTTCTTTATCAATATAAAGGATAAGAAATAGAAAATAGATTTGTTCAATCTCGATACTTAAGTCGTGTTTACAATACTCCATAATGGGAATATATGAAACTATAAGGATTTAAAATAGGAGGTAAATTAAATGAAGTTAAAAGGAAAAGTTGCAATTGTCACAGGAGCAAGTTCGGGTATGGGAAAAGAAATTGCATATTATTATGCAAAAGAAGGTGCTAAAGTTATGGCTGTGGCACGTCGTATTGAAAAGTTAGATGTACTTGTAGAGGAATCAAAAAATCTTGATGGTAAAATTGTACCACTTGTAGCTGATGTGTCGTATAAAGATCAAATAGAAAAAATGATAGACGAAACTATAAAAGTGTTTGGAACTCTAGATATTTTAGTTAATAATGCCGGTATTATGGATGATTTTAGTCCTGTTGGTGATGTAAATGATGATATGTGGGAAAAGGTGTTAAATGTAAACTTAAATGGTCCATTTTATGCTACTAAAAAAGCAATTAATTATTTTAAAGAAAAAGGTAGTGGTGTTATTATAAATACTGCATCCATTGGTGGACTTCATGGTGGAAGGGCTGGCGCTGCATACACAGTATCAAAACATGGAATTATAGGTTTGACAAAAAATACTGCTATTATGTATGCTAAGCAAAATATAAGATGCAATGCAATTTGTCCAGGAGGTATCGAGACTGATATAGGTAATGGAGCTTTTATGAAAAATATAAATGAAGATGGAATGAATCTAGTAATGGCAGGTTCTGGTACAAATCCTCGTACAGGTAAACCTAATGAAATAGCCACAGTTGCGGTATTCCTAGCAAGTGATGATGCTGGATTCATAAATGGACAATGTATAGCCGTAGATGGTGGATGGACAGCATATTGATAGTTTATGAGTAGTAAGCATATAACAGTTGTAGAAGATTGACTTGTGTTTTAAAATAAGTGATATATACATATTTGTAGAGGTATCCTAGTTTTATTAGTATAATAAGATTTTATCTTTTTTATAAGCTAATATAAACATTTATGGGTACCTTTTTTTCTTTGTTTTGCTTTATCGCGAAATATCAATTTACATTCTATTAATATATTCATATTTAAATATCATGGATATAGTTGAGCTTTACAAAAATTAAATAAAATATTATCAATGTTTGTGACTTAGTCACATATAACGGTTTAGATATCGTTTACAATATAACAGTAAACTAATTTGTATTCCTATAGTGTTAATTAAGGAAAAAAATTAAAAGGAGAATGTAAAATGAAAAAGTATTTATTATTAGTTATTTTAGGGGGGATCATTTTTAGCCTGATAGGGTGTAGTTCACCTACAGCAGGTAGTAGTACAGAGTCTGATGTTAATCTAGAATCAGTAAATGAGTTTCTTAATAATAGTGGTGATTTAGGACCAGGGTCTATTGCAAATAAGGTATCAATTATACCTTTTCAACATATTGATGGTCCTAAAAATGAATCAGACTTCTATGCTTTCGTAAATTTTGAGTATAAAGCACGCGATTATATTAAATATCAAGTTACTTATTTATCTTGTACTTGTCGTTCAGCAGCAGAGAATTATTGGCAAACTGCTTATGTAGAACTTAGTCTACCAAATACGAACAATCCTGATGATGTGGTGATAAAATATCTTTCTTACGATCAAGACCCATCAGAACATTATTTAGGAGGATTTTGGGGTGATAGCAGTCCTACTCCAGCAGGAGTAACCTATGATATTTTTAAAGATCAATACATAGATTACTTTCAAGGAAAAGAAAGTTCATATATTCAAACATTGAGTACTATGTGGGATATTGAAACAAGTGATTATACATTAGGAGAAGGAAGATCAGATTTAACTATTGATACATTTACTGGTTCTTCTGTTTCAGCAAATAATATTATTAGAATTATAAATTCATTATTAGACTATCATTCTCAAAATGAATTTTTCCATGAATAAATATTAAAAATATTAGGGGGATTAAAATGAAAAGAAAATTGTTATTAATTACCGTAGTGTTAATTACATTAAGTATTTTGTTTTTTACAGGATGTTCTTCAAATGAAACTGATCAAGTCGATGGTGAACCAAGTGATGATTTCGTACTACAAGAATTACCAGCACCAATAAATCTTGAAGGGAATTATACAACAGAAGATGGCGATGAAGTAGTTTGTCAAGATGGTGATTATTCAGCAACCTGTTCATCAATCAATGTAAATAATCTAGATCAATATTTAAATAGGAGTGATGTTGTTTATATTGACTTGAGAGACTATGATAACTATGCACAAAAGCATTTTAAAAATTTTGAGGTAGTACCTTATTTTGGATTTATTTTCAACGAGAAAGCACATACAGATGAAACAAACATTCAATTATTTGGAGGTTCACCACAAGAACCTATAGCAGTTTATGCTGAGTCAGAAGCTATTTTAAACTCAATATTTCCAAAAGATAAAACCATCTTTGTAATGTGTCAATCTGGTGCTCGTGTTACATGGATGATGCAAATTCTAGACGCTAATGGATATGATATGAGTAAAATATACAATGTTGGTGGGTTAGGGCAATATACAGATGCAAAATATTCTGCGTATATTACAGATACTGCTGAATTTAAAGTGGAAGTAAACTATAGTATGGACGGTGCAACAAGAAATTAAAATATATCAACAAATGAATATCATGATCTTTTAATAGAACATGATATTCATTTTATAAAAGAGCATAATAAGTACTAATTTTCTATGATATTAAAATATTAAGAAAATTTTTCTAACCCGGTTTCATTGACTATTGTTATTTCTCCTCTAGACAATTTTATCAGGCCTTCTTTAGCGAAATAACTTAACATTCTTGATACTACCTCTCTCGCAGAACTAAGATGTTTTGCAATTTGATCATGGGTAAGATATACAATATTACTATTATTTCTAGAAATTTCATTGAGTAAAAAGAGTGCAAGTCGTTTATCAAACTTCATAAAAAGAATTTGGTCCATAGTCCACATAACATCAGAAAAACGCTTAGCTGCTTCTTTGTACAAGAAATTTTCAGCATAAATATTTTTAGATGCAATTTTTGAAAAAACTTTTGGATTTATAAGTAGAACTTCACTTTCTACTTCAGCAGATAGATTAACGTCAAATGTAATATTTTCAAAGATACATGTGGCAGATAGTACACAGATATCACCTTTTTCAAGGCGAAAGAGTGTTATCTCACGACCATCTTCAGATAGCAAATATATTCTGAAACTACCACTTTTAATAATTAATATTCCAATACAATCATTTTCACCACTATAAAAATTACCTTGTTGGTAAGTAGTATTGATAGTGTGATCCACAATTAAATTTTTGTCTTTAGATTCTAATTTGTCCCAGAATGTTAATACTTGAGATAAAATTGATATATTGTCATCTTGTATCATAATGATAACCCCTCCAAAGATTATTAATATCATAAATTGGGATGGAATTATGTAGGAAGCTACTTAAGTCGTAGCAGATTCACTTCAGCATCTACGCTGAATTCGGTCATTGGCACTTGCAATCTTGAGAAGTGAGAAGTAATCCCCAATTGCATCCAATCTGCTACTTTAGTATATCATAAATTATTGTGAAGGTATGTAGTGTCTGCTTTTATACTGAAGATTAATTCATTAAATTGTAACTTCTTCCACAGTTTTGATAACATCAGTCACGATGACATTGAAAAGCATTAAAATTAATGCTATACTAAGCTTAAGTTAATAACTAAAACGGAGGGTATAAAATAATGACAAGACATATTACAATTAAGCTTGCAGATGAATATCATCAAGAAATTAAAGAAATTTCAGAAAAAACTGGTATTACATTAACTGCAATTATTAAACAGGGCTTGAAACTTAGAGTAGAACAGTTGAAAAAAGAAAAATAAATTGTTTCAAAATAATCTGCATTCTAAATAAGCTACTTCTTGAAAAGAAAGAAGTAGCTTATTTAGTTTTTTGGAAACTGATGATATGAATTATTATTATTGACATTGAGGTTTTGGGCTATCTACAATAGTTGCAATTAGCTTTGAAGAAAAAGCACCTACATTTCCGACAAAACCTCCACCGCCAATTGTAATAACTACAATATAGGTGCAACAATCATTAAGACATAAATCGCAATCACATGTAAAAAATGAAAAATCACTAGTGATAAGTTGAGGGACTGTTACTTCATAAGTGAACTCAGGACTAATAGGTATAGGTCCTTGATTATTACAAGTCCTAAATATTTGGAAATTTAAAGTGCCTGCAAAACCTAAACCAATTATTTGAGTTATATAATCTAATTTAATACAGGGATTGACATAGTTAGATAAATTGATAGTTAAGGCCGCAGCAGTAACGGTAGTTCCTACTGGACCGGCAGGAATAATAACTCGGCTATTCTCTCCACATTTTAGTGCAAATTTATATGATTTATTACTATAATTATTTGTCTTCGGAACTGAAATCAAATTTTTTCCTCCTTTTATAAATAATTGAAATTATTATATTGATCAATAAATCTTTAATACAGTGTATTAAACTATATGAATAATAGTGAAGAGTTTCTTTCGCTATTAAAATATAAATTGCGTATTAATGCAAAGATTAGATAAATTGATTGTCTTTATTAGCTATCAAAAGGATCATTTGTATTTTGTCTTTTAATAAATAAAAATGTCTTATATTTAATTGTTACCCTAAGTAAACTTTTTGGCTGTAACGCATATATTGTAGTAGTTATTTAATATCAATAGAAAATTCAAATGAATTTGAAATTTTAGCCAAAGGAGTTAACCTAAGTGATCGATTATTTTATTAATCTAAATCCAATGTATCAAGCCTTAATAGGCACGTTATTTACGTGGGGGATGACGGCTGTTGGAGCTGCATTGGTATTTACAACTAAGACAATGAATCAACGACTGATGGATGGAATGTTAGGTTTTGCTGGTGGTGTTATGATAGCAGCGAGTTTTTGGTCTTTACTCTCACCTGCCATAGAGATGGCAGAAGGAAATTTTTTACCTAGTTGGTTCCCTGCTGCAATAGGTTTTTCATTAGGGGGTATTTTCTTATGGGGGATTGATAAAATTATTCCTCATTTACATCCAAATGCACAAATTATTGATGCTGAAGGTATGCATCCTACTAGAAAACGTAGGAGTACGCTTCTTGTTCTTGCCATTACTTTACACAATATTCCTGAAGGCCTCGCAATAGGAGTAGCTTTTGGAGCAGTTGCTGCTGGTTTTCCATCTGCTAGCTTAACAGGAGCCATTGCGTTAGCAATTGGTATAGGAATTCAGAACTTTCCTGAAGGTACGGCTGTTTCAATACCCCTACGCAGAGATGGGATGTCTCGTAGAAGAAGTTTCTTTTATGGGCAATTTTCAGGAATGGTTGAACCAATCTCAGCTGTAATCGGAGTTATAGCTGTTACATTAATGCAGCCTCTTCTACCATATGCATTAAGTTTCGCAGCAGGAGCGATGATTTTTGTAGTAGCGGAAGAAGTTATTCCTGGTTCCCAAGAAAATGGAGATAGAGATTTTGCATCTATGATGTTGATGATAGGTTTTACAGTAATGATGATATTAGATGTTGCACTTGGTTGAATTACCATAGGTAAGAAAGAATATACTTAAATATGTGAAACATATGACATTAAATGTATCTTAAATAAGTAAGAATTGTAGAAGCATATGAAAAATCCAGTAAAGACGTTTATAAGTTGTCTTTACTGGATCTTTTTTATAAAATAGGAAAGTTCGAACACCTCTAGATATAAAAAAAACTTTTTATGATTATTTCGAAATAGTCATTTCAACATCTCTTGGTAGCGCTAAATTACACTCAACCTCAATAGCTTTTATAATTGCACTTGGTACTGGGCAAGCTAAGTGTAAGCCACATTTAGAACTTAATTTATATACAAGAGATGTGGAGAAATTGTTAAAACACTCTTCTAATCCATTGACTTCTTTTAATTCTTTAGCAAGTCTTTTGATATTATCCGATTCACTCTCTATGCGGATTTCAACTAAATAACTATCTTGATCATTATCTTTTTTAGTAACTACAATTTTTGATTCTAGACCACAAATCCCAGGTTTTACTATTACTGTCGACAAAATTATTCTCCCCTTTTATACACATAATTTTATTCAGAAATTTATATTGACTGCTAGTAGTTGAAAATCAATTACTATTTTATTCGATGTAAAATATGTACCCATGATAACCAATAAATAAACATAAATACTAAGTGTACTAAGAAACAGTTATTATGAGTAATTCATCTGTTTATAGCCTATATAATACAGAAATTTCTTCTAATCAATTTTGGGACTATTCGTTTTCATGTACATTTGAACTATCAAGAATTTTATTTAGAAAATTCAGCTATTTTGATTCTAATTATGCTAAGGTTATAGTAAAATAGTATATATTTATAAAATATTTATCATACAATTATGTGAAAAATAATTAGGAGGTAAATTACAATGATAAAATCAAAATTAACACCAAAAGAAAATTATATGCGTATCGTAAGAGGTGAAATGCCAGAATGGGTTCCAATACATACTATGGGTATGCCAGGTTATAAAGGTGATACAGCATATAAAATGTGTGGTCCATTTTTGTGGCCCAACCCCCATATACCAACACCAGAACCTAGGTACGACATTTGGGGAGTAAAATATGTAACAAATGAAGAAACAGGTTATGCTGCTATACCTGAACCAAACAATTTTTTATTGGAAGATGTTACAAAATGGTATAAAGCAATAAAAAATCCTGAAATGCCTGATGTTGATTGGGAGCAACAAGCTAAGAAAGATTTTGCATTTGCTGAACTTGACCGTAGTACTACTGCAGCTATGGCGCCTATTGAATTAATGCCTTTTCAGCAATTGATCGCCTTTATGGGTTTTACCAATGGCCTTTGTGCAATGTATGAAGAACCTGAATCAGTAAAAGAATTACTTAATTATTTAGCAGATTTTATTGTTCCTATTGTTGAAAAGACAGTGGAATACTATCAGCCAGATATGGTTTATGTACTTGACGATACTGCTGCTCAAATGAATCCTTTTGTTTCTGTTGAAATGTATAGAGATATTTTAAAACCAATTTACGTGAGGTTAACAAAACCAGCCATCGAAAGAGGTATTCCTGTTCAGTTTCATAATTGTGGAAGATGTGAAGATTTTATTGATGACATGCTTGATTTTGGCGTTAGAATGTGGGATCCTGCTCAGACTACAAATGATCTATTAGGGATTAAAGAGAAATACAAGGGTAAACTCGCTATAGCGGGAGGTTATGACTGGGTAGTACCGATTACATGGCCAGAGGTTGACGAAGAAATGATTAGACAGACAGTAAGAGATTCTATAGATAAATTTGCTCCTGGTGGAGGATTTGCAATATCACCTTTTGCTTTAGGACCCGTTGATGATCCTATTATAAGCAAAGTTAATGAGTGGCTTTTGAATGAGGCTTATTATTACGGTAGGGACTACTATTTATAAATAGTAATTTTTAATAGTAGCAAAGAACCGAGTGACTCATCACATTTGAAATAAAACAACAGCCAATACATAATTGTACTGGCTGTATAGTTTGGTTTTTATTTATGCCTCGTCTGTAACGACTTGTTTAGACATTCTCTCGGCATTTACTCGTGCATATTTAGCTGCATCTTCATCTGTTATTTTGTAACCGAATAACATTATAAGTGCTGCTGAAATATAAAAGACTGCAGGGAAAGCGCCTATTAGCCACATGAATTTAGAGATAAAATCTGGATTAGGTGCCATACCTGGAGTGTATCCAACAAATGCTAGACCGTATCCTCCTAGCGCACCACCAAGTGCCAAGCCTACTTTCATTGGTATATTCATCACACCTATTGCTACAGCACGATTGTCTTTTCCTGTTTTATAGAATCCATATTCACCAATATCGAGCACATAGTTTGCTCCAAAACCCATATAGAAATACATACCTAGTGCATTAAAACAACTTAAAACTATAAAAACTATCAAAGAGGTCCTTGCAAAGAAGGTTATAGCAATGCTACCTACTGCATAAACTAGTAGTCCAACGACCATAGCATTTTTCTTGCCCAACTTTAAACCGAATTTTGGGCCTATTATACTAGCTACTAACCCAAAAACTGTTGTAGAAGTCATAGCTACTGACATCAATATTAGATTCCCTAGTACAAACATAAAGTAATATGCCATAATACCTTGGACAAGCATCATACCTACATAAAAAAGTATACTTGATGATATGTACACTAATAATTGATTATTAGTAAAAACTGAATTTATCATGTCTTTAACTGTTACTGTAGGTGAATTTATATCTGACTCCTTTGATTGTGGAAGATCGTAGGGTGCAGAGGCTCTTGTCAACACTGTAGCGCCAATAAGGTAAACGAGTCCGAATAATATTGAAGCGATTAAATATGAGCTGTTATTACCTACAATAGGTGTTAGAAATTGTATTAAAGGAAGAGCTATAGCAGATGTTATTATCATTGCTGCCGCCATAAATTGAGAAGTTCTAATTGATAGTTTTGCACGGTCTTCCATATTTGTACCTGCCATAGCTGAAAGAGTACCAAATTGAGCTATTTGAAGGAAGTTCATAGACCAATGTAACATAGCATAACCTATGATAGTAATTATCATTTTAGGTATGGTAGAAAGTGCTGAAGTATCAATAAATTGAATAATACAACCGAGAAATACAACAAAACGTAAGATTAAAATCCAAGAACGAAATTTACCCCATTTAAACCTTGATTTTTCGACAACGCCTCCTGAAATTAAACCAATCAAAAAGTCGAAGATACGTGCAATTAATAAGGTGGTTCCCATTAATGCTGCACTATAATATAAATTTTCTGTCATAAAAATTGTGAGATAACTCATAGGTATTGCGATACCTACACTTACTGAAAATCCATAAAATGCATACGAATTAACTTGACCTTTAGTTAAACTAGCCATTTTGTAGCCTCCTATTATTTATGATATGATAGAATATTTATTTGTTATTTATATATTACGATATTTCGATCCCTCCTTTAAATTATAACTGTAGTACTGCAATGTTCGTTTAGAATAATATTACCTATACGATGCATTTCTACATTTTATAAATAAATAACATATTATAATAATATTATAAATATCTATCGTTTTATACAGGCTAATAATACAAAAAATTAATATGTATTTCATATGATTAATACTAAAATTTTATAAAAATAAATTAGGATGATGGTGGATTTATGAAATTAAGTATGTGGATGATTGCAAATTGTTTAGAGGATTATTCAACAGAAATTAACATTAAAGAGAATGCTTTAGCAACATTGAAAAGTGTCAGATTAGTTCCTATTGATCATTGTGTACATTTGATGCAAAAAGATCAAGACGTGGTTTGTACCGGAGAAGGCGATACTATTATTTTATATAAGATGAGTGTTGAAAATGCTTTTGAAATTTTAGCTGAAATTTTTGATTTCTACGATGAGTGGGATGATAAAATGAGGGAGTATGCGGAAAAATTTGATTTTGATACAATAATAGAAGAATGTTGGCACATTATTAACAATCCTATTGCTTTTATAGGTAATAACAAAAAGGTGATAGCAAAAACAAAACAGTATGGTATAAATGATGTAAACGATGAATGGAGATATATTAGTCTACACGGCCATGTTTCAATTGAGTCCCTTAAAAAAGCTGTATTTGAAACTCAAAATATGTATACGTGTCAAACATACCGTTTTGATTCTGATAGTGATTTGGATTTTATGACATGTCCAGTAGTGTACGATAATATTGTATACGCGCGTTTTATTGTTGTACAAAGAGATAGAAGAATAAATTTAGGAGATGAGCAAATCCTAAAACACTTGTCAAAAATTATTGCACATATAATGATGAGATTAGAATCCAATGAAAAAGGTTTACAAGGGCAAGACACTTTATTTAAGATTTTAAAAAACTATTCCGTTAGTAGTGACGAAATAGAAATGTTTTTAAAATATCATTATTGGAATAAAAATGATCCCTTAAGAGTATGTGTATTAACACTTAAGCCAGAAGATACAATGGAAAAGAGCTTGTTGCTAATTCAACAGGATATCAATAAATTGCTTCCTGAGTGTCCTTCTTTAATATTTCAAAATAGAGTGATGATAGTAGTTAATGAGGCTATAACACCAATTTTTAACAAAATCCATTCTTTGGATCTTGAAAATAAGATGATTGCAAGTATTAGTTTGCCATTTATAAATTTAAAGTATTTGAAGATGTACTGGTTACAAGCACTATATGCAATTGAATATGGGAAAATATACAATAAAAAATCAAATTTATACGAATTTTATGATTATGCTATAGATTATATTATCGATTCTGGAGTTGCAGAAGAAAAAGTATGCGCTTGTCATCCAGATATTATGGATATGCATATAAATAAATCAGATTCAATTAAAACTATTGCTACGTATTTAAATAATAACTGTTCATTATTAAATACATCAAAGGAGCTATTTATACACAGAAATACCTTGGTTTACCGTATTAATAAAATTATTGATGGAATGAGATGTGATATTGAAGATAGCTACACTAGAGACTACATGTCCTTATCAATTAGGATACTTGCACTTTATGACCAAAAAATAAAGCAAACAACTCTTGATATTAATGCTGTATTATAATATATAGTAATATTATAATAGCAAAATTTACAATATAATAAAATAATCATTACTCTGTTAGTATTTGGAATATATAAATTATTAGAATTATAGCCATACATGTATTTATGCAATTTCATTTGCAATTTGTACATGTTTTTATATTTATTTTTCTCTTGATAATGTATAATAAATAGTAATGTAATTAAATTGTAGGGGGAATAATTAATGAGAAGAAAACAAATTTTAGTTATGGCATTAATAATTGCTGTTGTTATGTTAGCGGGATGTTCAGGAAGTTCACCTGATGATACTGTTTATAAAATTGCAACAGACACCACATTTGCACCATTTGAATTTCAAGATAGTTCTGGTAATTATGTAGGAATTGATATTGAAATTTTAGAAGCAATTTCTGAAGATCAGGGATTTAAATATGAACTTAATCCTCTTGGCTTTAATGCGGCAGTAGCTGCTCTTGAATCAAATCAGTCTGATGCAGTAATTGCAGGTATGAGTATCACAGAAAAGCGCGAGCTTGTATATGATTTTTCTGCACCTTATTATGATTCTGGTGTTGTAATGGCTGTAAGTGCTTCAAATGAGGCTATTAAAAAATATGAAGATTTAGATGGTAAAAAAGTAGCTGTAAAAGTTGGTACAGAAGGAGCTACATTTGCTGAATCAATACAAGATACATATGATTTTGAATTAGTTTATTTTGATGAGTCACCATTCATGTATGAAGATGTAATTACAGGTAATTCTGTTGCGTGTTTTGAAGATTATCCTGTAATGGGATATGGCATATCTCAAGGTAATGGGCTTAAGATGGTAACAGAAATGGAAAAGGGCTCGTCATATGGTTTTGCAGTACTTAAAGATAAAAATACAGAATTATTAGAAATGTTTAATACAGGACTTGTGAACATAAAAGAAAATGGAAAGTATAAGGAAATTATTGACAAGTATATTTCCGTTGAATAATGAGGTATTAATATGAATTTAGGTAAAGTATTTAGCGAAGTTAGTCCTTTATTATTTAAAGGAGTACAGGTAACATTAGAAGTGACGATATTGTCACTTCTAATAGCATTTATGTTGGGATTAGTTTTGTCTCTAATGGGATTATCAAAGACACCTCTTCGTTGGATTTCTAAAATATACGTTGGAATTATCAGAGGAACACCATTGATGGTACAGGTTTTTTATCTTTATTTTGCAATACCCCAGCTTCTTCAGTTTTTAGGTTTTGATGTACGTTTTACTTCTTTTACTGCTGGTCTTATTACTCTAACGCTTAATGCTAGCGCGTACATGTCAGAAATATTTAGAGGTGCAATATTAGCCGTAAACTCAGGTCAGATGGAAGCAGCTAGAAGTCTAGGTCTGTCAAGAGGACAAGCTATGAGGAAAGTAATTTTGCCACAAGCTATGCGTATATGCTTACCTTCACTGGTAAATCAGTTTATTATTACATTAAAAGACTCTTCCATTATTTCCGTAATAGGTTTTGCTGATATTATGTACCAGGCAAAAATTTATGTAGGTCGATCAATGCAGGCTTTTGCTACATATACTTGGGTAGCGATATTTTATTTAGTCGTAATTACTATTCTGACCCAAATAGCCAAGATTGTGGAGAGGAAGGTGCAAATATGACAGCACAAATAAAAGTAGATAACTTACATAAATACTTTGGTAAATTAGAAGTACTAAAAGGTATTAATATAGAAATTTTCAAAGGAGAAGTTGTCTGTGTTATAGGGCCTAGTGGTTCAGGGAAGTCAACTTTTTTACGGTGTTTAAATCGTCTAGAGGAACCAACAGAAGGTGATATTTCTGTCGATGGAAAGATAATAACAAATAAGGATGCTAACATTAATAAAATCAGAACTAATATCGGAATGGTGTTTCAGCAATTTAACTTATTTCCACATCTTAGTGTTAAGAAAAATATTATGATGGCACCTCTTGAATTAAAATTGAAAACTACAGAGCAAGCTGAAAATAAAGCTCTTGAACTTTTAAAACGAGTTGGTTTATTAGATAAGGCAGATGTAATGCCTAGACAACTTTCAGGTGGACAACAACAACGTGTGGCTATTGCTAGAGCACTTGCAATGGAGCCAGCTATTATGTTGTTTGATGAACCTACTTCAGCTTTAGATCCAGAAATGGTAGGAGAGGTTTTATCAGTAATGAAAGAACTTGCATCAATGGGGATGACAATGGTTGTTGTAACTCATGAGATGGGATTTGCTAAAGACGCAGCTGATAGAGTTTTGTTTATGGATGAAGGTATTATTATGGAGGAGGCTCCTCCATCAGAAATGTTTACAAATCCCAAAAATCCAAGAACTATAGAATTTTTGAACAAGGTTTTATCAGCGTAAAACATGGTAATTAATTGTGGATATTATTATTACATTATGCATTATTAAGTTGGTTAGAAATTAACTGTTAAGGTGCAATTATTGCCATAAAAACATGAATACATTAAGAATAAAAACTTGTAAATGATATGAATATTGGTTTGCTATAATATAAGTGTGGAAGGAATGTAGATCGTCTAATTAAATGATCTATATTCCTTTTCTATTATATAAACGTATACGATGTTATTATATTAAAAATTACATTGAGCATAATTATTTTAGTAAGAATATGGTATTATTATATATATATATATATATATGTAATAGAGAAAGGAAAGACAATAATGAGTGGAATTATTACAACAAAGGATTATTTAGTACATAGTTATGAAGTCGATAATTTTTATAATTTGCTACCAGAAGTTCTATTAAGATATTTACAGGATATTGCAATGGAACAGAGTGAAAGAATAGGTGTTGGATTAGAATATATAAAGGAGCATAGGCTAAATTGGATTATAACTAGATATCATGTAAAGGTACATAGTTATCCTAAATACAACGATAAGATTAGTGTTACCACAAATGCTGTTGGCTTTAATAAAGTATTTGCATACAGAGATTTTAACATCTCAAATAATAGTGGAGAAATTTTAATTACTGCTAATTCCCAGTGGCTACTCATTGACGGTGATACACAAAGGATGTTAAAAATAGGTGATCAATTTTACCAAGCATATGGTATTGATAAGAATAAAAAAATAGTTGTACCATTTAATAAGTTAGTAACACCTCAGAAAAGTTTAATAATAAGAAGTTTCAAATCAGGGCGTTCGGATATAGACTTTAATGGTCATGTAAATAACACAAGATATATTGCATGGACTTTAGACGCTACACCAGAAGAGACACTAAGAGATTATACATTGTGTGAATTTGATATTGTATTTAAGAAAGAAGTGCTATTAAATAATGAAATATCTGTAACCACAGACATTGTAAAGTTAGACGAAAGATTAGCAGGTTACCATGAAATCAAAAATGACCAAAATGAGGTAGTATGCTGTATTAATACTATATGGGATACTAAGTAGTTAGTATGTGACATAATAATAAAGTGATCCATAAAAAACAAGTAAATTACAGAATTTAAATAAAAGGATGTAGTAGATGATTAATTTATTATGGCTTATTTTGCTACCAATTACAGTTTCAGCTTCTTATACGATACTGCCATCAAAAATATCTAAATACATAATGGTGATACTACAGTTAGTTTTGGTAATCATAGCATCAGTGAACTTTGCTTACGTAAGGTTCAATGGGACAGTATTACAAAACATAGGTGAGTGGCCAAGATATGTAGCTATTACATTGAGAGCAGACTTACTTGCGACTGTAATGGTACTATTAACAGTTATCTTATTTTTGGGTATGGTTTTGTATAATGTGAAAGAAAAGTATTGTGATAACTTATTCATGTTTCTATTTATTGTACTAGAAGGTTTAATTATAACTTTGTTTTTATCAAATGACTTGTTTAATATATTCGTGTTAATCGAAGTAGCTACTGTTCTAATTAGTGTGCTTATTATGTTTAAAAAAGACAGTCAGTCAATATACGATGGTATGCTTTATCTACTTATAAATGTTGTTGCTATGTCATTTTTCTTATTAGGGGTAGGTATATTATATAAAGTATTAGGAGTTATCGATTTATATGGTATTGAATCAGCTATAAAGGTCTTAGATAGTCCAGCTAGTATTATACTTCCATATGCTTTTATAATAACTGCTGTAAGTTTGAAAGCAGCTTTGATGCCATTGTTTAGTTGGCTACCTAAAGCTCATGGAACTCCTAGTGCACCTTCTGTAATATCTGCAGTGCTTTCAGGGCTCTATGTGAAGAGTGGAATATATTTATTTATAAGAGTACAGCAGGCATTTTCATCTCAGATAGATACTACAGATTTTTTCTTAGTAATGGGATTTATTACTGCAGTAGTAGGATTTATTCTCGCAATTGCACAAAAAGACATAAAACTTATTTTAGCATACCACACAGTTTCACAGATTGGGCTTATAATGATGGGCCTTAATATGAATCATATCGAGACAAATTGGGGAGCGATTTATCATATTATAAATCATGCATTTTTTAAGTCAGCACTTTTTCTCACTGCTGGAATGATTATAGATGAATACAAAACGAGAGATATATATAAGATAAAAGGTGCTTTTAAGAGAATGCCTTTTGCTTCTATTGCCTCAATATTTGCTATTTTAGGAATAACAGGAGCCCCTCTTTTTAATGGGAGTGTTTCAAAGTACTTGATAGCATATGGGACAAGTGGTAGTTGGGCTGAGTATGGATTGATTCTAGTTAACTTAGGAACTATTATATCATTTGTAAAGTATTCTCAAATGTTTTTTGGTGTAGACACTGGCAAAAAATGCAAAAGTGATATTTTTAGAAATTCTGTTGTATTGGCGCTAGGTATTATATGTTTTATAGGCGGAATATTTGGAGAAGAATTGATAGAATTATTATTTGATGTAAAAATACCGGTTGATCCTTTATTATATGGTTCAAAGGTTATCATGTTTATAATAACTCTTTTTTTCGGTGTTCTCATATATCATGGATGGTTAAAAAAGAGTAATTTCATGAGTAAATTAAATAAATTTGAGTTAAGTTTTAATGGCGTATGTTTAACTATAACTTTATTCTTTTCTTTTACCCTAGTATATTTAAAAATGACACATTAATTTGATCAAATATTAATTATATAAAACCTATAATAAGGAGGAAAAAATGATTACTATTATTGCACGATTTAAAATTAAAGAGGGAAAAATTAAACTAGCTAAAGAAAAATTGTCCGAATTGGCAAATGCCTCTAAGTTTGATAAGGGGTGTGTTTCGTATCAATTATTTGAAGATGTAGGTGATAAGAAGGTATTGGTGTTTATAGAATCTTGGAATACGATTGAGGAGCAAACTGCACATATGGATACGCCACATATAAAAATTTTCAATGATATTGCCAGTGATATTATATTAGATGAACCTACAGTTACAATTTTAAAACCAATATAAGTATGATAATGAGGGAAAATCAAGACAAAAATCAAGACAAAAATCGATTAATAAATGATATGTCCATTAACATTAACATAGGATGTTGATATAAAAAATGGAGGAGATTTAATGAAATACACAATTGAAAAATCAGTTTTTAACCTTAATCAAAATATCAAATTTGGGATAATAATAGGTAAAAATATTAGAAACACTCAGACAACTTTAAAAGATGAACAAAGGTTGAGAAATGCAGAAGATAAAATGCGTGAAATATATAAGGCTGAACAAGTTCGAGAATTAACAAATGTTGCTTCATATAGAGAAGTTATGACAAAGGCAGGAATAAACCCAAATAAATTTCCAGCATCTGTTGAAGCTATGTTTAAAAGAATTTTAAAAGGAAGCCAACTGCCTACAATTAATGCATTAGTTGATTTATGTAATGCTGTATCAATTGAAAATGTTATTTCTTTAGGAGCCCACGATTTAATTGATCTTAAAGATGATCTAGAAGTTAGAATCAGTAGGGATGGAGATGTATTTTTGCCATTTGGTGCCGAAGAATATGAAAATGTCGAAAAAGGGGAACTAGTATTTACAAGCGGAAATAAAGTTCAGACTAGAAAATGGGTGTGGAGGCAGAGTGAGCTAGGGAAGACTACGTTAAATAGTAAAAATGTATTTTTCCAGATAGTTGGGTTTGATGACAAACAAAAATCATCATTATGTAAAACAATGGAGGATATCGAACACCTCGTAATAAATCGTTTTCATGGAACTTGTGAAAAGTATATTGTGGATTTACAGACTCAAACTATAAATTTTTAATCATATCATCTTAATATAGGGAAGTTGTATATGATACTCTGTCATATATATAATTTAAGGAGGAAAAGTATGAGATTAGATGACCCAGGAGGTATTGATATGATCTTGATCGGTGCTAATATTATTAATATATTTATCATATTATTCTTTTTAAGTATATCAATATACGCTTTTATTATTTTTGTCAAATTATCTAGAAGAGGTATTAAAGTGCTAGACATATACATAGAGAAGAACAAAAACAATAATAAGCCCTAAATTAATAAAATACATTTTAAAAATATGATTATGCTTATTACATAACATGAGGTAAGGACATCTTTATGAAAAGCACGTCTATTTTTAACATTATATTTTATTATAAGCTACTGTATAATAGGACTGATACTTAAGTATTTACAGTAAATGTATATGAAAGGAATGAGTAGTATGTATAAATTAAAGCCTGTACCAATAAAAGTTTTAAAAATGCGAGATAAATATCGTAATACAATACCAAAAGTGTGCACTTCAAGGTTAAAAATAGTCACAGATTTTTATCAAAATAATCCTAATATTACAGGTATTTTGAAGAGAGCTATGGTGTTTAAAGAAATCGCAGAAAAGACGCCAATTCTTATCAGTGAAGATGAAGTTGTCGTAGGTAGTATGGCTTCTACATATCGTGGTTCTGCTTTATTTCCAGAAAATGATATTACGTGGATGCAAGCTGATTATGACAATGGAAAGTTATTTAATAGAGAACTTGATCCATATATTATTGATGAAGAAGACTGGGAATACATAAAAAGCGTTATACCATATTGGAAGAAGAATTCTTTAAGTGCTATGGTTGACCAGTATATTCCAGAGGGATATTTTTCTGCAGTTGGCAATCAGGTTACTGTTTATAATAGTGAGGGCATTTGTGCTGCACCTGTAGGCCATTTCTGTTCGAATTATGATAAAGCAATTCGTAAAGGATTTGGTGCGGTAAAAGCAGAGGCTCAAGCTAAGATGGCTGAAATGGAAGGACATATGGAAACTGATACGATTAAACAATACAACTTTTATCGTTCAGTTGTAATCGTTTCAGATGGTATGATTGTTTTATCAAAACGATATGCTGCAGAAGCAGCACGACAAGCTGCAGAATGCACGAATTCTGAAAGAAAAGCAGAGTTAGAAATGATGGCAGACTCCTTAAACTGGATTATGGAAAATCCTGCTCGTACTTTCTATGAAGCTATTCAGGTAATGTTCTTGTATCAAATTGGAATGTGCTTACATAATAATATGCATGGGATTAGCTTTGGACGTGTTGACCAATACCTAGGAAGTTTCTACGAAGCTGATCTGAAAGCTGGACGTACCACACCTGAAAAGGCGCAAGAAATTTTTGATTTATTTGCTTTAAAAGTAGCAGAGATGAATAAGATATGGTTTAGTGGAACAACACTTACAGTTACTGGATATACAGTCGGTCAGCTGATGACACTAGGTGGTGTTGACAAGGAAAATAATGATGCAACTAATGCAGTTACATATATGATGCTTCAGACAGCAGGGCGTTTGATTCTACACGATCCACCAATGGCATTGCGTATCAATAAAAATACACCAAAAGAATTATGGGAAGCGGCTTTAGAAACTACCAAAATATGTGGTGGTGTACCCACTTTTGAAAATGATGATGTCATTATCCCTGCACTAATGAAGAATGGACGGATGAACCTTGAGAGTGCAAGAAATTATTGTTTGATAGGATGTGTTGAACCTGGTGGTACTGGGGATGAGTGGCCAGCTTGTGGTGGTTCAGGTGGAGAGGCTTACTGGAATATGCCTATGGCTATTATCCATGCTATTAACGATGGTAATAATCCTATGACTGACCGTTATGGAAACAAAAGTGATAAAAGAACTGGAGCTCACACAGGTTATCTTTATGAGATGGATACATTTGATGATGTTCTAGAAGCTGTTACAACACAATATAAATACTTTTTAGAGTGGCAGATGACAATGGTTAATATGTTTGAGGTAGTTGCTGCAGAGCATATGGCTCAACCACTTATTTCTTGTATGATGGATGGATGTATGGAGTCTGGGAAAGATGTAATGAATGGTGGCGCAAAGAACAATAGTTGTGGAGTGCCTGGTGTTGGTATTGGAAATGCAATTGATTGCTTGGCTGTAATTAAATATATGGTATATGACCATAAGCTATGTACTGCGAAAGAATTGTATGAGGCTGTTATGAACAACTGGGAAGGAAAAGAAGATTTGCATCAGTTCATATTGAACAAGGTTCCACACTATGGTAATGATAATGAATACTGCGACGAGTGGGCTAAGTGGCTTTTAAATCTATTTGCAGATATAGTTTCTTCATTTACTAACATTCGGGGATGCAAATTTGCACCGGGATTATATCCAGTAGCAACAAATGTCTTATGGGGACTACTTACACCTGCGACACCTGATGGACGAAGAAAGCATGAACCTTTATCTGATGGTATTTCTCCTGTACAACAATTGGATAAAAATGGACCTACTGCTTTACTAAAATCTCTTGCAAATATTCCACAAGAAAAATATTCAAATGGTACACTATTAAATATGAAATTTCACCCTACAGCACTCAGCAATGAAACTGGAATGGCTAAGCTTGAAGCGTTGATGAAAACTTATTTTAGTATGGGCGGTATGGAGATGCAGCTCAATGTAGTTAGTGGAGAAACTCTACGTAAGGCACAAGAAAATCCAGAAGAATATAAGGATTTGGTAGTTCGCGTTGCAGGTTATAGTGCATATTTTGTGGAACTTTTTAAAAATTGCCAAGATGATCTGATTCAACGTACGGAATTAACATTATAAATAAATTTATAGGAGTATTGCTATGAGTGGGATAAATTTAAAAGGCAAAGTATACGATATTCAAGGATTTTCTATTCAAGATGGACCAGGTATAAGAACCACAGTATTTTTGAAGGGATGTCCTCTTAGTTGTCCTTGGTGCCATAGCCCAGAGTCACAGGCTTTTGGCTCACAATTAAGTTGGATGTCAATGAGGTGCATAGGAATAGAACAATGTGGTAAGTGTTTAAATGTGTGTGAAAAGGGAGCTATTACACCGGGAGAAGTAACGAAAAAAAGTGGAACTGATGAGGATATCCAGTATGTTCATATTAATAGAAAAATATGTGATAATTGTGGAAGCTGCACTGAAGTTTGTTATCCAGGCGGATTAAGTATGTGTGGTGAAGAATACACAGTAAATGATTTAGTAGATCGAGTTTCTAAAGATACACCTTTCTATGAACAGTCAGGTGGTGGTGTTACGATTTCTGGTGGAGAAGCACTCTCTCAACCACAGTTTGTATTTGAAGTGCTTAAGAGCCTCAAAGAGATAGAAATACATACTGCTCTTGATACCACAGGATTTACTGATGGTAAGAATATTGATGCTGTATTGCCCTATACAGATTTATTTCTTTATGACTTAAAGCATATGGATAGTGTCCAACATAAGCAGGTAGTTGGAGTAGCAAATGAGAAGATACTAGAAAATGCAAAACGTATAGCAAAAGCAGGTGGAAAAATTCAGGTACGTATTCCAGTAATTCCACACTTCAATGATTCACAAGATAATATTAGGCAAACAGGGGAATTTTGTAAATCATTAGGAGAAGCTGTTGTCCTAGTTCAACTATTGCCTTACCATAATTTGGGAATTACAAAATATCAGAGGATATTTGACGATGTTAAAGTATTAGAAGCAGAGCCACCATCAGATGAGAAGATTCAGAAATTAAAAGAAATTCTTGAAGATTTTGGTTTAACAGTTACTATCCATTAAATGCAATTTAAGTGTATTTTGAAAGGAAAATAGTTTAATTTATATCAGTAAAACTAAAAATATTAGTATAAGTACCCTATAGAAGACAGCAAAGTGCTATATAGGGTACTTTTAGATAGGAAAGTTTGACTAACTCGCGAAACTAACTTATCATTTGAATCAATATAGAGGCATTAGAATTGAGTTGAGTTCCTCCTGCTAAGGTTTGTAAAGTAACTGCAGCACTACTTGTATGGTTTCTTAAAGTCAATACATCACCTGCAGCTGCTGTGATAATTACCATACCTGGATTAGGTTGAGTACCCGCTCCTGAACCATATATAGCACCATCAACGGGAGCACCATTTTGGAACAGAGTAAACTGATTTGGTTCAACACCCGCTACATTAAACCAAACTGCATAGTCTCCTGCATTTACAAGGGAGATAGTAGTTGTACCAGGTGCGTGAATGATACCTGGTGTGATTATACCATTATTACTAAAGGGAATATCTTCTTCTAATGCAATTACGCCAGCATCGGTATTATAAATATAGGCATACTCTGCTAATCCTTGTAAACCAGCAGGTCCAGTAGGGCCAGTATCACCAGTAGGCCCAATAGGGCCAGTATCACCAGTAGGCCCAATAGGTCCAGTATCACCAGCAGGCCCAATAGGTCCAGTGTCACCAGTAGGCCCAATAGGTCCAGTATCACCAGCAGGCCCAATAGGTCCAGT
>NZ_WHNX01000001.1 GCF_009362815.1 Alkalibaculum sporogenes
AAAAAGAGCTTCTATTGAAGGTAAAAATGCTGAACTCAAAAGATTTCATGGACTGCATCGAGCAAGAGGGTATGGTCTATTAGGTGTATCAACACAATCGAAACTAGCGGCAATTGCGGTAAACATAAAGAGGATAGCAGCAAAAGTATCCTCTGATTTAACCGATTTTTTGAATAGTATCAGCATAAAATTTGTTTACCTCAAAATTTCAGTCTAAATTTGTTGAGAAAAGCTTGTTTTTCACTGGTCTCGTCCCGTCCCTACCGTTTCTACTACCGTTTCTATACACGCAAAGACCGCGGCGTCCTGCCGCGGATTGTATAAGTGCACTCTAAAAGCTTTGCTAATTCACATTTGCAGATAAATGTGAAGTGAAGATTATTTATATTTGGTAAATACAGAAAGGGGTTATTATGTACTATTTATATGAGTTTTCTAAAACGGCAAAATATATAGGTGTAGTTAGTTTAGTAGTAACTTTTTTTAGTGATTTAATGATATTCAAACTGCTTTGCCTATTTGGACTATTTGCATTTATAGAAATAGCCTTAAATTTCTCAGTTTTTAAATGCTCAGTTTTGCAAATTATTGGTATATTTAAAGTAAAGAGAAAGTTTGGAAATGAAGTGCCCTCTGTATTTAACTACAAAAGTGAAATTGAATATACATTACCTTTTGAAGGACAGTGGGTAGTAGTAAATGGTTGCTATACGAAAGAATTCTCGCATTCTTGGGATATTCCAACCCAGCGATATGCCTATGATTTTATTATCTTAGATGAAGAAGGAAAATCTTATCGAAATGAATTTAATCAATGTGAAAGTTATTACTGTTATGATAAAAATATTTTAGCTCCAGCCGATGGTATAGTAGTTGAAATATTAAATGTTGCAAAAGACAGTTTGATATTTAAAAAGGGGAAGTTTTTTTCAAAATCACCTCATATTGCTGGAAACTACATTGTTATTAAACACTCTGAAAAGGAATACAGTACCTTTGCTCACTTGAAAAAGGATAGCATAACTGTAAAGGTTGGAGATAGTATTTCAAGGGGGGATATTATTGCAAAGTGTGGAAATACAGGAAACTCAACAGAGCCACATTTACATTTTCAACTGCAAACAGGACAAAGTTTTTATAATAGTGCAGGTTTACCAATAAAGTTCAATAATATTAAACTTACTATCGCTCCCAATTATAAAAGATTTGATCATAGACTATCTATGCCAAAGGAGCAAATATTAGAAGGGTACATTTCTCGTGGATACAATGTTTCTGCTGGTTAGAGGTACGAAAAATGAGCTGTATCTTATTAGGCTTAAGTCGCATTATTTAATGTGCTGTATAGTTCAAATAATCAGTTTAAAGGTGCGACGTCCTGTCGCACTCTGAGTCACGGGGCGTATGGCATCTGAGAACAATGCATTTGCATAAAGGGAGAAACACTAGGGAGCAGTTCATTCTGTTTTCTTTAGAGCAATTTGTTCAATAAGTTAAGGATGGTTATATAACCAAAAACAGTAGGGCGGGTACCTAACATAATTAGGAACAGACACCCAAAGTATTTGTCGGTAATTAGTTTGAATAAACTATAAAATTTATATCTTTAAATAGTTATGGATTTAATGGTAGTAAAAAAATAGTTGAATTTATAACAAAAAGTCCCTACTGTTTGTCATGAGATTAACCAATATCAAAAGACAGAAGAGTTTAAGGAAAAATATAAAAATAGAGCTTCAATTGAAGGTAAAAATGCTGAGCTCAAAAGGTTTCATGGACTGCATCGAGCAAGAGGATATAGTCTATTAGGGGTATCGACGCAATCAAAGCTAGTGGCAATCGGTAAATATAAAGAGGATAGCAGCAATAGTATCCTTTATTAACGGATATTTTTAAATTTTGCTATATTGGCCTTATAAAACTGGTTCATCTCAAAATTTTGACCTAAATATGACTGAGAATAGCTAGTTTTTCACTGGTTTCGTCCCGTCCGCCATGTTTCTACAATTTATAAGTGGTTT
This sequence comes from Alkalibaculum sporogenes, assembly GCF_009362815.1. Classification (GTDB taxonomy): domain Bacteria; phylum Bacillota; class Clostridia; order Eubacteriales; family Alkalibacteraceae; genus Alkalibaculum_A; species Alkalibaculum_A sporogenes. The sequence goes on from NZ_WHNX01000001.1 coordinate 2,022, forward strand.
TCGTAGTATCATTATTTGAAACTGTTTAAAGGCTAGACAATAATCTCAGTGTCAGTGCTATGGAAAAGTATTTTTATTTTTTTTCTATAGTAAGTTGACACGATCTCCGTAGAAATTGAAAATGACCGCTTCAAGTAATTCTGATAGAATAAAGTTAAGATCTATTGACACATTGTTTTACGTTATCAGAGAACAAATAAAAAAAATTAAGAATCAAAGAGAAAGGAAGAATTCTATGTATACTTTTAAACCACGCACGGAACGCATTGAAAGAATGCGCGACAAGGTTCGTGACAGAGTTATTGTTGCGGATGCAGAAAAGGCTCGTTTAAAGCTGGAAGCAACGCGTAAATATCGTAATTTCCCGCCAATGCTTGAAAAGCCTTACGAATCGCTCTATATCATTTCCAAAATGCCTATTGACATCAGAGAAGACGAATATTTTGCAGGAGACCTTGGAAACAAAAGCTGGGGCGCTGCCAACGGCACAATGTGGGTTATGGCAGATATTGAAAACACCTGGCCCATTGAGGCTGACGGCTTACATCACGCTCCCGATGATGACCCTCTTTACTCTCATCAGAAGCTGGCTATCTCCCCGGCAGATCTGAAAGAGCTGCGTGATATTCTAGCACAGCAGATGGCTGCAAACGGTAACATTATGCCTGAAGAATGGTTGCCGGACGGAGCACTGGACTTTTTCAAGCTGCAGGCTTCGGACTATGGAAAAGTCGGCGGCTTCCCAACAATGCTGCCTCCGGGTCATCTGACCCCCGGCTTCCAAAATATCCTCAAGAGAGGCTATGCTGATATCCGCAAGCATGCTCAGGATTGGATTGATGAGCATGAAGGCAATGTTCAGGGCGACAATATGGGCAAGTATATGTTCTATAAGGCTGCTACTGTTGCCTGTGACGGTGCAACCACCATGACCCGCCGTTATGCTGATTGCGCAAGAGAAAAGGCAAAGACAGTGCCGACTGCCGAGAGAAAAGCTGAACTTGAAAAGATGGCTGAGGGCCTTGATTGGATCGCAGAGAAGCCGGCACGCACCTACTGGGAAGCTTGCCAGCAGGTAATGATGTATAATGTTTTCCTCAAGGTTGATAACGATCCCGGCGTAACAAGTATGGGCAGATTTGACCAGTACATATGGCCGTACCTAAAAAAAGACCTTGAAGAAGGCAGAATCACAATGGACGGGGCACAGGAACTTGTCGATGCATTCTTCCTCAAAATCAACACTCTTTATGGAGGCGGCTTCGGCAAGATGCAGCAGACCGTAGGTATAGGACACCTTGGTCAGCATACCACCATCGGCGGCCTCATCCCCGAGACCGGCGAGGACGCAACAAACCCCGTTTCTTATATGGTTCTGGAAGCTATTTCACGCCTTGAACTGCATGAGCCGACAGTATCACTGCGTATAAATAAGAATACACCAAAGGAACTTTGGGATTGCGCAATGGCAACTTCCATGCGTGTAGGCGGTCTGCCGCTGCTTCAGAATGATGAAGTAATCGTACCCGCAATTGTACGTGAGCTCGGATTCTCTTTGGAGGATGCAAGAAACTTTGCGTTTATCGGCTGCCAAGAAATCACCGGTTCAGGATGTGATTATCCGGCTCCTAACGGATCATCTATGTCTCACAGCGGTATATACTGGGCTATTGCATTGGATATGGCGCTTAACAACGGCATTAACCCCATGAACGGAGCTCAGGTGCCTGAGAAACTACGTTCCGGATACCTGACTGACATGAAATCCATGGATGAAGTCCGTGCTGCGTTTGAAAAGATTGCAACATGGATGCTTACATGGTCTGCAACACTTAACAATTACACAGAGCATGAATATCCGAGACTATTCCCGTTCCCGAACCTCTCCATTTCGACCACGGGCTGCATGGAAAGCGGTAAGGACGTATCTGAAGGAGGCGCAAAGTACAATTCTTACGGCGGCACAGCAACCGGACTTGCAACTACTGCCGACAGCCTGACTTCGCTTAAATACATGGTATTTGATAAGAAGCTTATTTCCGGAAAAGAATATCTGGACGCAATCCTTGCGAACTGGGAGGGCTATGAGCTGCTGCGTCAGAGAATCCTCAACGAAGTTCCTCATTACGGCAACGCAGATCCTTATGCTGACGCTGAAATGAAGTATGCTATTGATCTGTATTATAACATTACCAGAGCGTTCTCAACACACCGCTGCAAGGTATATAAGTGCGGCACATTCGGTGCCTCAGACCATGTAGTACAGGGTGAGATTACCTGGGCAACACCGGACGGACGCAAGACAGGCACGCCTATTGCAGACGCATCCAGTCCTGCACAGGGCAGAGATGTCAACGGACCAACCGCTGTATTTATTTCATCCACCAGCTTTGATCATTCACGTTACATGGACGGTATGGCTCTCAATCTAAAAATCCACCCGACAGCGCTGAAAAGCGATGATGGCATTACCAAGCTCGAAGATACAACCAAGGTATACTTTGAACAGGGCGGTATGGAAGTACAGTACAATGTAGTAGACGCTGCTACACTGAGAAAAGCACAGGCAAAACCCGATGAGTATCATAACCTCGTTGTTCGTATCGCTGGATTCAGTGCATATTTCGTAGATATGACTCCGGCAATGCAGGAAGACATAATCTCCCGTGCTGAACACAGTCTATAATCTTTATATTGAACCTGTCTTTGATTTAAACAATCAAAGATAGGTTTTTTGTGCAAAATCAGAACGAGGTCGCAAGGTAACGCGGGGAGAATTTGAAGAAGTATTTGAGAGAGCAGACAAAAGATACGCAGAAAATAAAGATTTATATCGCCAAAGACAAATGATAGTAGAACATGTCTTTGGAACGATAAAACGAGGACAAGGGTTTTCATATTTTCTATTACGAGGTAATGAAAAAGTGAAAGCTGAGTCCTTTATGCACTTTTTGGGGTATAACATAAAAAGAGTGATAAATATTATTGGAGCTAAGGAGTTAGTGGGATACTTCAAGTCTCTTATTTTGTGTTGTTTTTCCTGGTATAGAAATAATAGTCAAACTAATGGTAAAACAAGGGTTATTTTTGTTAATTAGGTTAGATTTTATGCAGATGTATGGGTGATTTCACACATCCTGCCGTCCCTACTGTTTCTATATATGTTCTAACGCAACTATAGTTGTCTTCCCTACAATTTATACTGACTAAAACTGAGGTGATGGGACTTTCTATATAGACTAAAGAGATTTATTCATATGATGAAAAACTGTCAGTTTCCACATAATATATAAAAATTATAGGACATACTTTTAATTGATAAGTATGTGGTATAAAATGGTATAGAGCTGATTTATATGCCAAGACAAGCTCGCAAAGAGAGTAAGATACGGTATTATCACGCAAAATTGTACGACCTGAGGGGATTGGACTTCCTGTTTAAGAAACACTGGTATAGTCTCGTCCCTACAAGGTAAAATCATTGTAATATGGAGGAATTATGAATTTTGAGGATATAAAAAATATATTTGAGGGAAGAAAAAGCAAGTCATTAGATATTAAACAATATTATGGAGTTTTAGTTCCTATCATTGAAGTAGACAATAAACCTCATTTATTATATCAGGTGAGGTCTTTTACAATGCGTAGGCAGCCTGGCGAAATATCTTTTCCTGGTGGAAAAATAGAAGAAGGTGAAACATCATGTCAAGCAGCTTTAAGAGAGACAAAAGAAGAGATGGGCATCCAAACAGATTCAATTGATATGATAGGAGAACTAGATTATTTATTAAATAATACCAATGACATGATCTATCCATTTTTAGGATATTTGAGAAATGTAAAGTTTGAAGATATAAAATTTAGCAGTGATGAAGTATCAGAGATTTTTACTGTACCTATCGATTTTTTTATCAACAATAAGCCAGAAGTATACGATATGTCCTATAAAGTAAATGTAGATGAGTCATTTCCTTTTCACAAAATTCAAAACAGTGCCAATTATCAAAGAAGGACAATGACATACCCAGTGTATTTTTATGAGTACAGTAATTACATAATCTGGGGTCTTACTGCGCAGATTACAAGAAATTTTATTAAGGAATTAAGGAAAAAGTAAAGTTATAAAATATTTATATGACTGACATTTAAAATTAAACTTATTAACAAGCTGAGGTGAAATTTGTGGCCAATGTAATATCCATATCAAGGATTTTGATTTCTTTATCCTTATTATTTATTGATTGGCATAGCTGGCAGTTTATATATGTATATCTCATGTGTGGTATTAGCGATCTTCTTGATGGGTATATTGCAAGAAAAACAAAAACCCAAAGCTTACTAGGAGCAAAGCTAGATACTGTAGGAGATATGATTATGTTTGCAGTTGTGCTATATATATTTGCACCGGTAATTACCTTTACACATACACTCATTATTTGGTTGTTGGCAATCCTATCAATTCGCGTGTTATCGTTAATTATTGTGTTTATCAAATATAATATATTTGCAATGTTACATACAATAAGCAATAAGATAACAGGACTACTCTTGTTTTTTATCCCTATGGTTATTGGATCTCCATTAGAAAACCCTCTTATATATTTTGTTTGTGCTATCGCAAGCGTTTCTGCGATTGAAGAATTGATAATACATGTTACATCGAAAGAAATAGAAGTAAACAGTAAAAGTATATTCAAAAGGTAGAACATGAACACAAACACCGCTAAGCATTTACTGAATGGATCAAGAAAATACCATACCATAAGCATCATGTAATATTGCAATTTTTATTTCAATAGAAGAATCAATAAATTATTGTGATTTATTAGTATATATATAATAATTACATATAGAAGTTCAAATTGAAAATGTCCGAATAATCCTTTTATCGAGGTGTTATTTATGAGTATAGTAGAACGGAATTTTACAAGTTTTGATGGAAAAAACTTAAAGTACTGTCAATGGATTAAAAAAAAATCTATAGGTACAATAATTATTTTTCATGGGATGGCAGAGCATAGCAGGAGATATGATAATTTTGCTATGTTCCTTAATAATAAAGGATATGATGTATTTGCTTTGGATTTTAGAGGACATGGAAAAAGTATAGAATTACTGCCAGGTTATTTTGCAGATAAAGAGGGGTGGCAGATCGTAGTAAACGACATAAAATTATTTATAGATCATGTATTTGACAAATCAATCTCAAAAAACATTGTGCTTTTAGGCCATAGTATGGGTTCTCTGCTCTTGCGTAGCTATCTTATAAAGTTTTATGATCAACGGATAGAAAAGGTAGTACTTTCGGGAACGCCTGCTGCACCGTCAGTTGCAATGCTAAAGCTTGCTCAAATAATAACAGAAATCATTATTTTTTTGGGCGGTGGGGAAAAGCCATCTGCTCTGCTAGATGGTTTAGTATTTGGCAAATACTCATCTTCGATAAAGAACCCATTGACACCTTTTGATTGGCTCACCTATGATAAAGAGATAGTTAAAGAGTATATAGTTGATCCTTATTGTGGATTTGTTTGTACAGGTAGCTTCTTTAGAGATTTATTCAAAGGTATTAGTTATTGTAATGAAACAGAGAATATACTCAGGATCGATTCTACAAAGAAGATTCTAATATTAACTGGTGATGAAGATCCAGTTGGAGATTTTGGAAAAGCCTCTATATTGTTACAAGAAAGATTAAACAATGTTCTTAGAAAAGGTAATGTGATTCTCAAAGTATACAAGGGATATCGTCATGAAACACTAAATGAAATAGGAAAAACTCAAGTGTATGAGGATATCACTGAGTTTATTCGATGAAGAGAAACACTATAGGATACACTTTTGGTCATTATTGACTCTCTCTAATCCTGTATGTCAAAGAGAGTATTTACCATGACAACCAAATGAACTATAATATGATAACCAATCAAAAGTATATATCCGAAGTAGTTTGTTGATTATATAGTCATATGATGATATTATATGACTATATAATGGACCGGAAGAGGTGATACTATGGAACCAGCAATTAGACCATCAGCGGATTTAAGAAATCATTATAATGAAATTTCCAAGCAATGCAAGGAGTCTAGGAATGCAGTTATTATTACTGTAAATGGACGAGGTGATACAGCAGTTCTTGGTTTACAGGATTATTATCAGATGAAATCTGAACTGGAACTACTTAGAACACTTGCAGAAGCTGAAGATGACGTGAAAAATGGACGCGTAGCACCAATGCAGGATTCGATTGATAATCTTCGGGCATCTTTACTTGAAAGGAAGAATGGATGAAATATAAAATGTTACGAACGGATAAAGCAGAGGAACAGCTCCGTGAAATCGTTTTTTATATTGCAGATGATTCTGGTAATATTGATATTGCATTAGGATATCTGGACAAGATAGAAACTGCTATTAATCGCCTCCAGGAGTTTCCGGAGTCTGGAAGTATTCCTAGATATTCGACTTTAAAAAAGCAAGGATATAGAGTGGTAATTGTAGAAAGGCATCTTGTGTTTTATAAGATAATTGAGAAAGATAAGTTAGTTATCATATATGCTATTGTGGATGGAAGACAAGAATATCGTAATTTAATATAATGAGTACAAAAAGGCATTCGGGTTAAATCTGGATGTTTTTTTGCTTTACAGCAAGAAGTTTCTATCTTCTTATATAGAATGGCTCTGCATTTCACAATAGATACTTGGTTTTTTTACTAATTTGTGATTATACACGATAGTGGTAAGTTTAGTTTCTAATTTGACCAAAATATTTCTTTTTGTTCCTCAGTAAGGGCTTGAGAAAAATCTTTTTTCAATAATAAGAAATGTTCTATATCATTGAAAATTTGAAATAAAATTGCCCGGGTCTCAAATTCCTCACGAGTCTTGGGCAGATTATCTTTACGGATAATGTATTTTGTTTGTTCATAATCTTTGAGCAAATCTAAGGCATTGTTATATTCGTGAAAGGATTCAGCAATAAGTCTAAATTGCCGTGCAAGAGTGTGGGCCTGTTCCGGTACCCACGTGATTTTCGGGAGGTTTTCTCTTATTCTGTGTAGGATAATATATTGGCTACGCCTCAATGTAACATACTGTACGTAGTAACTTAGGTCACTTGTTAGGGTGTTATTTACTGTATCGTAGGCTTTAGAAAGTGCTATGTCAAGCGCCTTTTCAAGATTGTACATATCCACTTCAATGATTTCTGCAGATAGACTACTATCAAGTATTACTGCCATCTTATTAATTATTTCTCGCATGATTTGTTCTATTTGTGCTTGTACATGGGTAATCTCAGCAATTTTTCTAGAAAGAAATAAGTTTAAGATTACCCCAATCCCTGCTCCAATGATTAGAAGTGAAAACCCATTAAGTACTAATGACAGATGCATAGTTTCTCCAATCCAAAAATGGGTAATCAGCACAGAACATATGGCAATTACAGATTCTAGACTAAAAAAATAGCAAAAACTAATGAATATGAATAAATACATACCAAATGACCAGATATTGTACCCAATTAACCCAAAACAAGCATAGGCAATTATAACGGCTACCACAAAGGCAACAAAACGTTGTAGTGCTAGGCTAATGGTTTCTTTTTTTGTGTTCTGTATGCTCAGCAGAGTAATAATACCTGCAGAGACACTATTTTGCAAATTAAAAATCATAGCTAATGTAATGGCAAGACAACAGCCAATGGTAATTCTTATCACTCTATATAGACTAAATTTATTATTTATTTTCATCGTATGACCTCATTTGATTGATAGTGTAATTATAAAAGAATTTTGTACAAATTTCCAGTTAAACTACCTATCATATAAAAATAATTCGTCGTAATGTCGAATAGTATGATGTCGTCCCTTTAATTGTATCTTGACATATTTATAGGAGGTATTCTATTGTTATCCGAACCAAAGCTCAAAACATAATTGAGGAATTTTAAACTGAACATCAGGAAACATCCGGGACAGGACTTTTTGTATCGATTGACTATATAGTAAATTAAAATATAGGACATGCTTTTATTTGACAACTATATGGTATAAAATGGTATAGAGGTGATTAATATGCCAAGACAAGCCTGAAAAGAGAGTAAGACAGGGCATTATCATATTATGACACGTGGAGTAAATAAGGAGTACATCTTTAATGATAAGTTTCAAAGAGATATGATATTGAAGATTATTGAAGAAAAAATGCAAGAAGAACCATTTAAAGTAGTAGCCTATTGTGTAATGGGAAACCACTTACATTTAATTATTCATACAGATAAGCAAACTCTTATTGAGGTAATGAAGAAGAAATATTACAGATGAGAAATATTTATTCGGTGCCTTTAGGTATGCACATAATAATCTAATAATCCTGTGAAAGCGGGAATGGTTCAAAAGATACAAGATTATCCGTGGTGTAGTATGGCAGAATACTTAGAAGGCAATAATTTTCTTGTTGATGAAGAAGAGAAAGAGCTTATTTTAGATAGGTTTAATAGTGATGATGAGTTTAGAAAATTTCATGATATAGAAGATCAAAGAGAGTATCTTGAACTGAGAGAAGAATTAGAAGAAAAGAAGGAAAACAGAGCGATAGAAATTATTGAAGCACACTTTATTGAAAAAGGTATTCATGATAAACGTCAACTTAAGGATAAAGAAGAATTGATTAGTAGGTTACTAAAACAATCAAAGTTGTCATATCGAAAAATTGCGCAAATTACAGAAACAAGTTTAAATACTGTTTATTTAGTTAGTAAAAATCTTAAGGGGTAAGATTGACAAAAAATGAGTACTTCAGGTAGTGGGGGTGGATTAGATTTAATGTTTCATTTACTTGGAAAAGCAAGGAGGGAACAATTTGATTATAAAAGAAGATAAGCAATTCAATATTTTTCCCTCACATGTGGGACTGAGAAAATATATTTCCTATTACAATATCGTATTTCCGGCGAGTGATACGTTTATGGCACAATATACTCTTATGCCTAACGCTTGCGGAACATTGTCGCTTGCTTTTGACGGAAACGCAGTCATTGCTGAGCTGTGGGGAGCATCTTTAACCCCTGTTTTGTTAGGAATGGAACCAAATAGTTATCATGTCCTGCTACTTATCCAGCTTTCGCCCTATGGTTTGTATCAAATCACCCGTCAAAGCCAAGCGGAGTTTGCAGATAAACGACTTTCGCTTGCTGATATTGACAATGAGCTATTTCATTCTCTACATCAGGCTTTTGTATCATCAAAAACGATAATAAGTTTGATAAATAAATGTGAGCAAATTTTACATAAACGCATGGAAAAGCAAGTTGTTTCGGACTCATTGTTGTTGGCAACTGAAATGATTTCTGATAATTATGGACGAATACAAGTGAAAGAAGTTGCCAGACAATCCCATTATAGTGAGCGGCAGCTAAACCGTTTGTTTCTTGCACAAATAGGAATGAATGTTAAGGACTTTGTGCGCTTAATCCGCTTTAATTATGTGTTAAAGCACATTCAAAAATCGCCTTGCTTTTTTGCGGCATTGTCGCAACAAGCCGGATATTTCGACCAAGCCCATTTTGATAAAGATTTCAAGGCTATTAGTGGTGTTACCCCTCAAAAGTATCTGAAAACAATGTCGGATTTTTACTATGACGGAACGGAGATATATAATACAATTTCCTCAAAGGAGGAATGAGAAATGAAATATGAAGGTTGTCTTTTAGCGGTTAAGGATATATCCGCTTCTAAGTATTTTTATGAAAAGGTGCTTCATCAAAACGTTGTAATGGATATTGGCGTACATGTAACATTTGAGGGCTTTTCTCTGCAACAGGGATATGCCGAACTCGTAGGTATAACAGTTGATAGTGTGAAAGAACAGTCTCACAATTTTCAGCTCTACTTTGAAGTAGAAGATTTAGACAAAGTGTATGCCGAAATGAAATGCATATCCGGCTTACAATGGTTACATGAAATAAAAGAGTACCCGTGGGGGCAGCGTGATATTCGAGTATACGACCCGGACAATCATATTGTTGAGATTGCAGAGGATATGAATACTGTTATCAAACGCTTTTTGAATCAGGGCATGTCGGCGGAAAAAGTTGCCAAGCGCACAATGTTCCCCATTGGAGTCGTAAAACAGTATGCGTCGTGCTTTGATATATGACAAATAACGGCTTTGGTAAACCAAATCCGCTATTTTAATTTGAATATATAGTATGCTTATTATAACAAAATGGGTATTGATCTTATTGTGACATCAAAACCCAGCAAAATGAGGAGGAAGCCTATGAATTGGGAGCCGTGGACAGGTTGCTACAAAGCAAGTGATGGATGCACAAATTGCTATTTTTATGGGCCACATGCGAAACGCTATGGTCAAAGCACCATACAAAAAACAGATAAATTCGATTGGCCTATAAGGACGAATGCAAAAGGCGAGTACAACATTAAAGGTAACAAAATTCTTGCGACCTGTTTTGCAACCGACTTTTTCCTTCCAGAAGCGGATGAATGGCGCAAAGAGGTTTGGTCTATCATCAAGGAAAGAACCGACATCGATTTTTTGATTTTGACCAAGCGAATTGATCGTTTCCTTGTATCCCTCCCATCAGATTGGGGAACAGGATATGACAATGTAAATATTGGGTGTACTGTCGAAAATCAAAAATTAGCTAATTATAGGCTTCCATTATTTTTATCTTATCCGATCAAGCGGCGTTTTATCGCCTGCGCTCCACTTTTAGAAGCGATAGATTTAACACCGTATCTTCATGGCGTAGACCATGTTACAATCGGCGGCGAAACAGGGCGAGAAGCTCGTGAATGTGATTATGATTGGGTGCTTAATATCCGTGAACAGTGCGTAAAAGCAAATGTAACATTTTGGTTTAAAAATACAGGCTCGCTTTTCAAACGTGACAGCGTAGTGGAAAAAATAAACCCATTTAAGCAAACTGGTATGGCAAAAGAGCTTGGTATCAATATTTCAGATGGAAAAAGGTTGTTCTGATAGAATAATTAATTTAGTTTTCAGTCACAACGGTAAATAAAAAAACGTTATTGTGGCACTGAATATTTATGCGCCTAAACAAAATACAGTAGCCTAACGGCGGTTTTGAATTATAAATCAAAGCCACCGTTTTTCTTTATACAAAAAAGTCCTGCTTGTGGATACCGACCCACGAGCACGATTGTCTATCAGTTTTGGATACCAACAGCTGTCTTGCTAAAGTCATGGGAAAAGTAATTACCGAATTTACAGACTATTGGTGTTAATGTCAATATCAAAATGCATTAAAGTTCCAACATGGAAATGCATAAATATTTGATAGTACTTGTAGAAAAATTACAATTTACTATCTTTTTTACTTTCTCTCTTCCATCAGTTCACGAACATCTTTTGTTCGATAGGGGAAACACCCGGGACGGTATTGTTACGATAGGAGGTCTCTTTCGTCATTGTCCGTTTTACTTGGATTTGTTCACTATTCCGTTATTAGACTTTCCACATCGTAAAGCCGTGGTGCCTTTATGCCGTGCTTTCTGGCATCTGATATAACTTCCTGTACGGCATAACCAACTTTAGTGTGGTTATGCGACAGAAGTGCATAGGTCATGCTTTTAGGTGAAAAAATAACGTTACTCATAAGAAATCCAACGACTTTCGGTGGCAGGCCACTCATCACTTTTGTCATAACATCAAGTTTTGAGCCTTTTGCTTTCAAGACAGGGATAATTTCTCTTATATTACGACCTATTCCAATGAGCGCTTCGGGTGAAGAAATTACTTTTTCAAAACTGCCACTTTTTAATACTTCGACTTCCATTGCAACGTTTAAAGCGAAGTGATTCCAGAGCCAACTTTGAAGATCCTTTTGAACCATTATCTTAAAGCCTGCCCCAACAAAAAGTTTACGAACCTCTAAATCTCTTTTGGTAGGCACGGATTCAAATGTTCCAAACTGAACTGTCTTGTAAAGCCCACCGTAAAGTGTGTTTCCTTCAAATCCACCGCCAGCACCAGGGAAGCCACAAACAATTTGACTGTGTGGAATCGGCTGAACAGCTGCTTTAGGGTCTTGCCAAAAGTTATTGAAAAATAGAACTGTTGCATTTCCAACTCGTGGTGCAAGGTACTTTACCACACTTGATACTTGCTCGGGGTTGACACTCATAAAAATGAGGTCATAGTCGTGATTTTCCTTTATTTCCTCATGTGTAACAATAGGCCATTTTTCCTTGACTAGTCGGTCTTTTTTGCTTCGCCTTGCATCCCATATTTCTAAGTTTACATGTGAGCCATATTGCACCTTCCTACCTTCACGAACATAAAACTCAACGGTATGGCCTGCATTTTCAAACGCCCAAGCGTACTGTGTTCCTATAGTACCACGACCCAAAAATAGTATTTTCATAAATCATCCTCCTGAATGAACACGTGTTGACTTTTCAACAAGTGTTTGATATTCTTATCATACTGATTTGAGGAGAGAGTTTCAATGGTTACATTTGGTCCAACTGTTGAGAACTCAACACATTGCGCTAATTTGTTGAATATTTGGGGGAAAACTTTGTGGATAGAAGAATAAAAAAAACTAGGCAGTTGATTATGAATACCTTCATCGACCTTTTGGCTGAAAAAGGGTTTGAGAAAATAACCATCAATGACATTGCCAAACGCGCAAACATAAACCGAGGGACTGTTTATCTACATTACGTGGATAAATTAGACTTGCTAGATAAGTGCATTGAAACATATGTTGAGCTGTTACTATCTCACTGTGCCAATAGTGCTGACACCAATTTAGACGCAAGCGCATTTCAAAGCGTATTTGAATATTTGGAGAAAAATTTTACAATATACAAGTTGCTTCTTAGCAATGAGGGATTTGGATTTTTCCGTAGCCGCTTATATGCCATCATTGCGCAAACAGTAACTGAGGTTATCGGTATAAAGCCAGAAAACAATGCATTCTCAAATGCTGTAACCACTCATTTTTTGACTTCTGGGTTTATTGGAGTATTGGAATGGTGGATCAATAATTCTATGCCCTGCAATGTGCAGGAAATTACTGAGCAACTTTTGTTTTTGCTAGAACCATACACCAAGCACCTTGTTTCACGCTAATCTTATGTATTGGTGTCAGGCACCGAAGTTATCCAGTTATTGTTGCTATAACGCCTATGGTTCCATTAAAAGCGTTATCAGAAAATGCTCAACCATTATTCTAAAAGACGGAAAAGCAATGACACAATCAGACTTAATCCGCAGATTAAACCAAGTCATCAGAGGATGGTCAAACTATCACAAACACGTTGTGGCTAGTCAAGCATTCTCATATGTAAACAATACGCTATATTTACTACTGCAAAGATGGGCTAATCACCGTCACCCCAACAAGAATAAGTGGTGGCGACTAAACCGCTATTGGCATGAATACAATGGGAAACCATGGATGTTTATGACGGATGAATACATTCTAATAAATCTTAGGAGAATTCATATCGTTAGACACCTAAATTTGCAAATTTCGAAAAATCCTTTTTTGGATAAAGAATACTTCATCCAAAGAAAAAAGAAACTTCATTCACTCGCTGCCACCTGAAAAGGTTAAGGGATGCTTGAGCCGTATGAGCGGGAAACTCTCACGTACGGTTCTTAGACGAGGGAAAGGGAGCAATCTCTTTTCTTTAGTCGAGTATACTACAAAAGCATTTAAGAAAAAGCTAGATAAAGCAGGAATGACACAAAGTATGTCTAGAGTATCAAGATGCATCGATAACGGCCCAGTGGAAGCATTCTGGGGGATGCTAAAATCTGAGATGTATTATCTAAAAAAATTCAATTCATACAATGAACTCGAACAAGCAATTATTGATTACATAGATTACTATAACAATGGTCGTTATCAAAAGCGACTTAACTGTATGACACCGATAGAATTCAGGAATTATCTAAAAGATATAGTAGCATGAATTGTCTCCAATTATATTAAGAGTAGTTGGAGATATAAGAGACGTTTTTTGTTTTTTCACTTGTCTACTTGACAGCGAGCAGTTCACAGCCTACCGTCCCTAGCGTTTTCTCAGCCGGGTGAAAGAGGCGGCAAAACTCGGAGTTGTAATCAATGAATGCTTTTTTGACGCTACAATATTAAAAAAACTCGTAAAAATAATACGAGTTTTAAAGCGGGTTTTACTCTATAATAAATTGTCTTTGATATGAAAATCCAGACTTAATTCTTTTTGTTTTTTAAAATATTATCTATTACAATTTTATCAACATCAATAAACCTACCATAAATTTTTTTATATCTTTTATTATTGCTCAAATCCAAACGATAAGCACCAGAGTCTTTAATCCATTTATATTGATTAAAATCATCCCATCGAATTAGTTTCGGTATATCAGTAAAGATATACAATCCTCTATCTGTAATAATCAATTTAGGGTATTTAAAATAAACGATGATACCTAATAGATAATTAGAATGCATAACTAATAACATTAGTATACTATAATTCCCATCGACAAGATATTGATTAAATCCTTCAAGTATTATTCGAACAAAAACAGCACTAAATATGAGTAATACCAATATAGTATAGCCTACTATAAATAGTTTATTTGTCTTATTCTCTATATAAGAACTACTCCTCTTATATTTGTGCTGAACAAAAATTAAATTATCTTTCATTAAAATATTTAACGTAGTTACATATTTTATATTTAGTACTAGCGATATAATACATATTAGTATAGTTACTATAAATAAAAGATGGTCAATTGTATTAAATATTCTTAGTTGATTTAAGATAATAAAGAAGATAAATGACAATAATAAGATATTCATTACGCTCCATAAAATTAAAGGCAATCTACTTATACTATAGACTGAATTGTATTTTCTTGATAAAAATTTAGGGTCTCCAATGGACTTTAAAGATTCACTTAATGCCTCTTCTTCTTCCATTCCCATTTCAATCTTTTCTTCTATTAGTGATAGTATGTGATCATTTAATTCATCAGTTATATTTTGGTGGACATTTGTATTTAACACGCTTATTAATATACTATTTATATAATCATCGATTTGGTCTCTCATAATGTACCTCCGAGAAGGCTATTCATTGAATTGCTGAAAATTATCCACTCTTTTTCTAACTTCCTTATTTCCATTAAACCTTTTTTTGTTATTTCATAGTATTTTCGCCTTCTTTTATCTTCTTTCCAATAAGATTTAATCAACTCTCTTTTTTCCATGCTAATTAGAATTGGATACAAGCTTCCTTCTTTCCATTGAAAAAGATTATTAGACTTTTGATCAATTGTTTTGATCATCTGATAGCCGTACATAGGTTCTTTTTCTAGCATCTTTAATATTAATATTAGCGAACTTCCCTTAGTTAATTCTTGATTTAAACTCATATTATCACCTCTTGCATAGATTATCTATGCATAGAATATCATAGTATGTTTGCTTATTCAATAAATATTTTTATCTCTATAATTTTTTATTATATTACTCTTATTTAATATAAATCTATACAATACACTCAGGAGTTTAATCAAAAACTTATTCCACTAATAAAAAAAGCATATGAAGAAAAAGGTTGAATTCTGGGATATAGGCAAGCTGAACAGAGAAAATGATTTTCAGATCAATGAAAAACGTATTTACAGACTTATTCAGATAATAAATCTTAATCTGTATGCCGGAGAAAGAAAAAATACTATGTGAAGTACACAAAACAGGTTACCTCTGAGAATTTATTGAATCGTAAATTTATGGTATAACTTTGGAGAAAAGTGGCTTACGGATGTAACAGAAACGAAGTATGGAAAAGCAGTAATCTTAAGGGATACATTGGCAATGTAACTTTTTGTATCGATTATAAGATTTCTGCAAATGCCTTACTTGGTATACTTCTTCATGGCGCACCATATATGGGTACCCTAGAGATATAGATTGATTTTTAAAGGGAAAGAACATATAATAATTGTATTCGATGACCGAGGTCATGATGATTTATAGAAAAAATAAAAATACTTAGGAGATGAATAATTATGAAAAAAGTTACTATATGGTTGTTAGTAATCACGTTTATATTTGTATTGTCGGGATGCAATAATCAAGAGCAAGAGAAATTAAGTTCAGAAAATTTAATAACAAGCCCAATTCCTATTACTGAAAATGACGAGATTGCGCCTATATCATACGATAATGTCCATCAGAGTAGTGAACTTTTGACGGAGGGTAATAATACCTATGTGGGATTTGGTTACGATGTGTTAAATAACACATATATAGATCCCCTCAGCTTTTCATTGAGCAACCCTATTCTCAAAGAAGAAGAAGTTCAAAAGCAGCTCAAGACCCGCATCCCCAATGCTAAAAGCTCAGCTAACATCATAGGCTCAAGTGTAAGTGAATACAGCAAGCAATTGTCTGTAAAACTTAATTTAAGTGCAGACTATCCGATGTTTTCCGGAAGTGTATCCGGTGAATACGATTTAAACCAAACTAAGAAAGAAAACACTTATTTTATAAAATCTATGAGTGGATATATAAAATCCAGCGATTTCATAAACAATAGTGTCAATCTTAAAACAATCCTTGACGATACTTTCAAAAAAGACTTAAATAGCAATATGGAACCGAAAAAACTGTTTGAAAAATATGGTACTCATCTTCTTACAGAAGCATTAATGGGCGCACGTTGTACATATAACTATACATATACCTCTTCATCATCGCAAAAAAAGTCAGAAATCCTCGCAAAGGTAGATACAACTTATAGTTATATATCAGGCTCGGCTAGCGATGATCAAAAGAAAGAAGCTACTGAATTTCTATCAAACACGTATTTCCAGTCAATGTTGACCGGTGGTGCAGATATTGATGCTTCCACGATGCCAAATCTTTTGAAAAATTTCCCTACTTGGGTGGCTTCACTAAAAGATACTACCCCTACAATTTATGGGATCAGCAATATAAACTCACTTACACCTATTTGGGAGCTTACCGACAATGCTGACCGTGCAACAGCACTGGAAAAGGCTTTTAAAAAAATGGGCGGCGACGTTAAAAGTTTTCTTGATGAGTTGTCGAAAATCCCAGAGAAACCTTCAGGCAAAACTTATATAGAATCTGTTATCATAATATCCGACAAAAATAAGAATGTTGCCACAGATGGTAGTTCATATCCGGGATATACTATGATTGATAAGGATCTCAACAAGGATGCAGGAGGAGATTATATCTATCTCTGGTACAATACAACTACAGATCCGGATAAAGCACTGCGGGATATTCGATTTACATACGATAGTTTTAAAGATATACCCCAGTTCTATACTAAAAATGATCATGACCTGAACAAGGGAGCTAGCGGAGCATATATTTATATGTGGACAACAAAACAAAAAAGCATTGGAAAACCTATTACAGGGATTAATATTTACTATGGAGAGAATGCAGATATGCCTAGCGGATATGAAGTAGGATTGGTAAATAATAAAGAATCAAAAACTCGGGCTGAACTCAATTACAAGGCAGGAGGAGAGTTTATTTTTCTTGGATATACTAATGAATAAAAAGCAAATACATAATCGGCAAATGTGTAGTTAATATATAAAACCAGCAGAACTTATATGAATTCTGCTGGTTTTTAAGTTAGTTTAAAGAAAAATGGAAAAAAACTATTTGTTATCTCCAATACTAGCCAGTAGCATAGAAAAGTGGGTTAATGCTTGTCCCTTTAAATCAAAATCGGGATAACGTATGCACCATTCATAGCAAATTCCTCTGATAGCCATGACAAGATGTCGAGTCAGTTGTTCAAGGGACAAATCTGTTTTAAATTCTCCATTTTGTATCCCTTCGTTCAACTCAGCAGCAAATATTTTATAAAGTTCCCTGCCATAGTCTTTAATATTTTCCATGTTTACTGACCTTGTGAGCTGTATTTTATAAACAGCACACATACGAGCATGTCCAATATTGTCTACAAGAACATTGGAGATTTTTTCAATTAAGAGAAGCATTCGTTCTAATGACGGCATATCTTTTGGTAAGGAATCCATATAGGACTGATATTTCAGGTCAGTTGTTTTAACATAATCGGCAATTAAGGAAGTAATCAACTCATCTTTTGACTCGAAATGCACATAAAATGTGGCCTTTGACACTCCTGCTGATTTTGTAATATCATTAACACTTACATTATTAAAGTCATATAATTCAAATAATTTTTCGGCACTTCTATATAGATTATTCTTCGTTTTTGCACCCATTATTTTTCTATTGGTCATTCCTTCTTTTTTCACAATCCTGCACTCCTTCATATACCGTGGAACAAAAACAAAGTGAAACTTTATTAAATAGGGGGTTTATTCATCCGTAGTCGAACAAATCGGGCTTTTACAGGCACATGATCTCCTATCTTGAAATCTTGAAGTAGGAGTCTTAGTGCCTGTTAATGCGGGACAAACCTTAATTCACTAATTAATGTCATTAATTATATTGTTATTATAGCTGAAGATAGATATGATTTCAAGTGAACCGCCATTGTTATCCTATCAGGTTAAGTTTCCCTATTACAAACTGTCCATAGTAAAAGCTTTCTATGAGGGCATAGTCTTTTCATTGTGTTAAATTATATTATAGTATCATTCGTTTTTAAAAGAGCAATTTATATAACTAATGATGGAGATAATGCTTTTGGATATAAAATACACCTAAGTATCATCTCGAAGGTAAAATAGATAAATTATTTTAAATCTTCATAAATTTTAATAGTATCTTTTATATGCTTATTGTCAGGATTACTAATATCTTTTAATTTTGCTCCCATGACTACTGCTATATATTCCACATCATCTTTTATAGCCAGAGTTGCCCAACATTCTCCCGCTTCATATGTCGTACCAGATTTTCCGCCAATAATATTAAATCCATTTTGAGGTACCTCATGAAGTTTTGTAAGCACTGTAGATTTTAAAATAATACCATTAGGGTGATCTAGCGTAGAAGTGGTGTTAAAGGTTTCCTTAGTAAATATTGCACGAAAATGTCCATTGTCTAAAGCATAATCTAGAAGTTTTGCCATATCATAGGCAGTAGTATATTGGTTTTTATCATGAAGACCTTCTGGATTAACAAAACGCGTATCATCTAATCCGAGTTCAGAAGCCTTACTATTCATAAGTTCAACAAAAGTTTCTACACTTCCTGCTATATTTATAGCTAATGAATTTGCAGCCTCACCCCCTGAGTTTAAAATGGTCCCATAAAGTAAGTCTCTATACGTGGTTTGCTCTTTACCAAAGAACCCTGCCATTGAAGAATTATTATTAACCATTTCTTTATAAGTATCTATATCTATCGGAGCAATAGCAGACAAATCTTCTATGTGTTCTAACGCAACTATAGTCGTCATAATTTTAGTCAAGGATGCTGGATAGGTCTTGGACTTATGATTTTTCTGTATGATTTCACTTTTAGAATTTCGGTTTACGATATATATATATTTACTATCATATTCGTCTCTCAGTAAATTAGTATTTACATCTAATTTTTCTTTCATTAAAAGAAGTCCAAATACTAATAAGATAACAATTAAAATTATCTTTACGGTTTTATAAACTCTCCTCATATGCTGCCTCCATAAATAGCAATTGTTTTTTTTCTAAATTAAAAATGATATTAGTTTGCAATATTAGAATATCATACAATAGAAAGGGTTGTTTTACATCTTTCTTAAAAGAATCTTAAAGTTTCCCTACAATTAATTCAAATAATTTTTCGGCACTTCTATATAGATTATTCTTCGTTTTTGCATCCATAATTTTTCTATGGGTCATTCCTTATTTTTTCACAATCCTGCACTCATTCGTATCTACTAGTTTCTTTATGATTTCGTACTTGTTTTTTTCTGTCATGTTTAAATTCACCTTTCTTATTGTGATCACCTCATTCCTTAAAGTATATGAGGTTTAATTATACCTGGTTTTTAATATTTTGGACATAATCAAAAATGGTTTAATAAAACATTATTAGAAATCAATCAGAATCAAAACTAAACATAATTAGTTTTGATTAATATGGTATCGTATACATGATAATCTGAACATGGTAAGTTTTATATACATTTAAAATTTACAATAAGGTGGGTGGTTAGAATGTACTCTCAAGAGTATAAGGACAAAGTTAAACTTTTTAAAAGTACTATCAATCATGAAAAAACAAAGAAGGTCCAATAAATTTGTATAAAGACACAACATCTCATATATTTGAGGTGTTGTGTCTTTTTATAACTTAAGAATTAGTATTTTTTATTGCAGGGTTTTTCACAAACGAAACTACATACTAAGCAAGTAGGCAATATTATGTCATTCAAATATTGCTCAAAATCTTATATTTTTATATCAAGGTAACTAATTGCTTTTTATTCTATTAGACATATCGAAAAGGTGAATAAAAGACTAGTTGTTTCTTTGAAATTTTTAATAATAAGGTTTTGTTTTCCGTATTGATTAAGCAATTACCTGCTTCTTTAATTCACTAGCAAGATAGGAACCAAGGCCGATAGTGCTCTCAATGTGTAATAGTGGTTCACTAGATAGATCAAATAGCATGGTGGCATTAGGCGCCATATCATCGTCTCCTTCCCAAACAATCACACATAAAGGTATTTCGGGAAAGGCCTGGAAAATAACTGATGCATCACCGAAGGATGCTGGTTGCCCTCCTAAAGCGGCTGCACAAGCTAATAATTGGTGAGAGTTATGTCCAAAGGCCTTAATAAGATCTACAATTGAGCTTTTATAAAAGGCTGGATAAAACAAATTTCCACCACTGGAAAGCTCTTTAAGACTGATCCATTTGTTAGTGGTTTCTTGTGGTGGTTGTGCGTAAGTTAGATAATTAAGTATTATTATAGAAACTATTATTTCTGGAACTTGTCCATCGTCTTTTCTGTAAATCGTTTCATTATTGCAGTCTAAGATATACTCTGAGTTAAAAAATTTTACCACGAATTGACAGGTGCTACTACAGTACTTAACAGCAAGTTGTGTTGTGATTTCTTCTGGTTCCTTTCTTTTTAAATCTTGCCACCAGCGATCATAAGCAATTCGGTAATTAGTTTCCATCTTAAATACCTCCACTATTATTTAGTACACTATTTTATATCATTCTCATACTAACTGATTTCACAAGTTGGATATTACGTCATTTCATAAAAATCTGTCAATGTCCTACGCTCTATTAATCTAGAGGTGTGGCAATGCCTAGTATAGTTAGATCTGTATTGTAGAATATTCTTTGGTAAATCTCTTCTATGGTAATTATAGGTGTGTATACACATAACTTATTCTTAATCTATTTTAATTATCCCATGTTGTCAAGAATAAATTACTGAAAAATTTATTCTAATATCTTATTTTAAGATTATAATTCAATCAGAAATTGGTTATTATTTCAAAGCTCCCATTGTTCTTATGTCTCAAGAAAGCCTAGTATTATGCCAGAAATAAATGATGGCCTATTATTTAGAGCGGCTTTTATCAATGTTTCTTATGCGCTTTTTTAGTTCATTCTCCGAAAGATCCTCGTTGCTGCCAGTGCGAGACCGACACCGTGCTATTTTGGTTTTTATATCCGCATAGATAAAAATATTGATGGGGTGAAGCTCACGCAAGATATAATCCGAGCATCTTCCCACAATGACACGATCTCCCTGTGCCGCCATGTCTTGAATTACGGAATACTGTGCTTGATGGATTTTTGCACTGGGAAGCTGATCATAAGGAATTGAAAAGCTTTTTGCAATGGTAATCAGGCTGTTTTTTCCCCGATTGGAACTAAACAATACCGAGCCGCCTATGCCTGAAAGCAGTCCAAAGCTGTATATACCATATCGACCAATCCATATATGGATGTAATCAGCGCACTTCCAAAAGAAGCGTATAAATACTTCAAATAAATCTTTTTTAAATTATCATTCAATAAGTCCATATTTTCCTCCTGTTAAAATAAAAAAGCCAGATAAGATAGCAAGCGTTCCAGCCTGCCACCTTATCCGACTTATCATTTTTTGTGAATGATTTGCCCTCCGATGGAACAATGAAATTATGGCATAATATGTAGAGGAAAGTCAACCTGTTTATTTTATTGAAGATTAATAAAACAGACTTCAATTACCTGCCCCCAGTGTTACTGCAAGATATTTACTTACTCGATATTAAGTAACATAATACTTGTATCGAGCTTTTTTACGCAAAACTTCCGATTGTCCTCCTAACTAACTGTCCCGATAGTTTCTCCTTGACAAGTTTCATTTACAAATCTCATGGAAACTTAAGACTTTCCTATTAAATAGCAAAATGGTTAATTTGGATTTATGAGAAAAAATTTTATGATTTCTCTATGTGGTATAATTATGTAGTCAAATGAATTGAGGTGAATCAATGAAAAGTAGAAAAATTTTGGTACTTAGTGTTATTATGGTAGTAATTTTGGTAATCATAAGCGGCTGTGTCCCAGGAGATGGAAATAATTCACAAATCAATACGGCAGGATTTTTTTCTGGTGTGTGGCATGGATGGATCGCACCATTTTCTCTAATATATTCTATTTTCAACAAGAATATTGGCATTTATGAGGTTTACAATAATGGGTTTTGGTATGACTTTGGCTTTTACATGGCCATTATTAGCGGTTTTGGAAGCCTAGCACTATCCAGGAAAAAGAAAAAGGGTTGCAAAGAAGACCGCTAACAAAAGAAATTTATGTATTTTGTTATGATAACGAAAATAATAATAATTTAATGGAAGAGTATCGCAGTGGTCATAACGATCCGCACTCGAAATACGGTAGTCCGCAAGGTCTCATGGGTTCCAATCCCTCCGCTTCCGCCATATCTGCAATTTAGACCATACTTATTGCGGGGAAAAGCTTGCGGACGCTCGACTAAAAGAAAACAAACGTAAAACTAACATTTTTATTGATATAGTATAAACGATGATTTATATACAGAGGTGGTATTAATGAAAATATTGCTTGTTGAAGATGAAGAAATCATTTATTAGTGACTGAACATATTAAACATTGTGATAGTTGCCGTAATCTTTATGAGTCACTGGAAACAGAGACGCCCGTAATGAATGAAGAAAGTATTATATCTAAAATAAAAAAGCAGTTATTTATCATCGCAATGGGGATTGTAGTAATTGGTATTATGCTAGGGATTGCGTTATCAGATACTATGGGAATGTTCTATAACATTTTAATTATGCCTACAATTGGAGCAATAGGATATTTTGCTTTAAATAAGAAAGCATATCACATACCTATCGCATTATTTGTGTTTTCATATGTAGGGCTTTTTATAAAGTATATTTTCCAAGGAATATTTGAGGAAGGCTTTATAATTTCAATGTTTGTCATGCCTGTATACTGGTCGGGTATCTACGCAGGGCTTTGTACAGTTGGAGTAATTATAGCTTTATTATTAAAAATCGCTTTTGGAAAAGAGGTAAAAAATGAAAGTTAAGAAAATACTTGCAGGACTAATAGCATTGATACTTATAGGTTTGATCTTAATTAATGCAAACGCATTTGTAGGAAATCCTATTTCAAAAATTCTTGTTAATCAAGCCGCTCAAAAGTATGTGGAAGATAATTACTCTAATTTGGATCTCGAACTAGAAAAAGCAAGTTACAATTTTAAGGATGGAAACTATTATGTATATGCTAAATCAAAAACAAGCATAGACACACATTTTTCAATTAATTTTACAGGAATGGGTAAATTTATTTACGATAATTATAAAACCGATGTGATTGAAAAGTTTAACACATGGGAAAGAGTAAATACTTTATATCATGATTTAGTAGATACTGTGGTAAAAAATTATTCTAACAACAATATTGCTTATGGTGAGATATTCGACAAAAGCGATGGTTTCCAGGAACTCGAAATCGATAAAGATTACGATATTAAAAAAATGGCAAGAGAAAACGGACATATAGTGATTTATCTTACAAGTGATAAATTAAATGAAGAAATTTTAACTCAAAAACTACTTGAAGTAAAAAAGTTATTCGATCAAAAAGAGATTCCTTTCTATTCCATTGATCTCATTTTAGAAGCTCCATTTTCTGAGGACGAAAATAGAGAAAAAACTGTAAATATAAGAAATTTTTTATACAAAGATATCCATGAGGATGGATTGCAAGAAAGAGTAAATGAAAATGTCAATAAGACAATAGAGCATTATAATGAAATGGATAAAGATAAAGAAAAGGAAATTGAATAAAGTTTCACTTTATTAACAGTCTTACACTTGATTATTTTTATCAATTTTATATTATATAGTAATAATAGAATCTACAAACTAATAAATCAGATTTTACTATTAACAATTAATGATTGAGAATAGTTGTTATCACTGAAGGAATTTGTCGGAGGAAAATTGAACCTAATGTTACAAGGTTAAAATGAAATTAGTAAAACTTATCTCTGGCAGAGGAAAAGATATTACATATGAAATTATTAATGGTAGTTATAAAATCAAATGGGGAGAGATTAGATTTATTGTAGAACATGCTGAAATTAAAGAACTACTATATTCCTTTTTTGCTGATCCATATAAGTGGTACTCATTAGGAGCTTCTTTAGACAAACCGATGAGGAACTAAACCTATTGAATTACGAAAAAAATAACATTAACTATGGTTAACACCAAATAGTAAATATTAAGACGACAGGACTTATTATTTAAAATTCTATACAAAAAGTCCCGTCAGGATGCTAAAAACACTTGGGACGCTTTTGTTTTATAGATCTCCTTATATGTATTTTAAAATTTCATTAGGATAATGTACTATGTTTTGAGGGGAGTGTACTAATAATTCGGCATGAGATCGAAATCCCCAAGTAACCGTTATGGAAGTCATACCTGCATTTTTAGCTGTTAAGATATCTACTTCTGAATCTCCTATATATAGACAATCTTTGGGATCAAACCTTGCAAGTTTTGCTAGTGTAAGAGCACCAAGTGGATTCGGTTTTTTATAAAAACCCGAATTAGAACCAATTACTTTAATAAAATCCCAATATTTTAAGTACTTCGCAACAATCATATCAGTGACATCTTGGTTTTTGTTAGTATTTATAGCCAAGATCAATCCTAAATGTGTGAGTTTGTTTAATAATTCTTCTATACCAGAATATAAAACCATTCCTTCTGAATAATGCTCTCGATATATATTACACATAAAATCATAATACTCATTTACTGAACCATCGTCTTTGTGTGTTTCTGGTAAGGCTTTATATACAAGCCTTTTTATCCCTTCACCTACAAATTTTTTATACTCCAAAGTAGGAAAAGTACCAAATCCACTGGTATCTAGGACATGATTCATAGAAAAAGCAATCCCTTCTAAGGAATCTACCAAAGTACCATCTAAATCAAAAATAATCATTTTAATAGTAATATTATCACTACCTTTCTTTTGATGTATAAGTATTATAACATACAGTTGTACTAGGGAGTGAGGTATGTAAGGTGATACTTTTTATTCGACCTTCTACACCCCCGTTTGAGTTTCTCCCCTTGTTCTTTGTGTAGTGGTATAGTATACTTGTATAAACTTAAAATGTGAGGAACGATATTATGGCTCGACATAAAGCGGGAGTAGAAACAAAAGAAAAAATTTATAATACTGCAGAGATTTTATTTTATGAAAATGGATATGTAGATACAAAGGTAACAGACATCATTGATCGATCAAGAACAAATAAAGGTAGCTTTTATCATCACTTTGAAAATAAGGCAGATCTGGGTTTTAGTATATTTCTTGACTCGGTAGAAGAACATTATAGATCTTCGCAAATTTTAGAATTAGAAGATTCTCTGGTTAAATTTTCTTTAGAGATTACTATTTTTTGGTATACTTATTTTCAAGATGCAAAGTTGCGTCGGTTTTCTTCTGAATTGAATAGTAATGATATTATTTACGAACACGACCGAGTGTATGAAGTATGCCTTGAGAATACTAACAAGAAAATTGATGACAAAGAGTTTTCTCTAATTCGGGTGGCGAATGTAGCATTGTATAAGCAATTGACTATTTATTTTTATGATCAAACTCAACGCTATAATTTTATTGAGGCGAGAAATTTTTACTTGAAAAATCTTTTTGAACTTTTCGCTATTCCTCATAAACGACGGGAGTATGTATTGAAAGAATCTTTGAGATTATTCGAGACAATGGATATTGTTATTCATGGTTTTAAAGTGGTTGCAACGATTCGTGGTTGATTAAAGATGAAATTGAAACAGCAATTCAATACCCAACTTTGAAACATGGGTAATGAATTGCTGATTTTTGATTCTTATAAAATTTATATAACATAATTCAGCTGGTTTAAGATTTGGCGTAATTAATTCTGGATTGCTTGTAAAGCTCTTCCCGATACGCTTTTGTCAGGATCTCTTCATTGAACTGAGCATATACACTCAATGCGGATGGTTTGTCAGCTAGACAAAATTTATTTGCAAAATCACGTGCATACGTTCGTTGCTCTTCTTCAGATGTTGTTTTTGGATCAAATAAATCTGGCAATACTCCAATTATGATTTGATCTCCATATTCTTCATATAGCTTTTGAGTGTCATTCATAGTTTGTGGCGTCCATGCATCCCACCCCGCATCTATAATATTTCCAATTTGTTTCTCATTCATGCCACAGCTATGAAGTTCCGCGAATCTACCTTTTTCATGGATAAAATCAGTAACCTTTTTCATATATGGAACAAGGAGTTCTTTTGCTGCAGTGGGAGAAAAAAATGTGTCCTTTTGTGCACCCCAGTCATCATGAATATAAAAGACATCAATTTCTGGAAAGTGCGTTATATACTTATCAATTAATTGTATATATAAATCAGACAAATGGTCAAAAAACTCTTTTACGGCATCTTCC
The DNA here is from genome assembly GCF_009362815.1 of Alkalibaculum sporogenes. Lineage (GTDB taxonomy): Bacteria > Bacillota > Clostridia > Eubacteriales > Alkalibacteraceae > Alkalibaculum_A > Alkalibaculum_A sporogenes. Next base: position 29,017 of record NZ_WHNX01000001.1, read on the forward strand.
TGTTCTTCATCTATCATAGCTACTGCTGCATTTTCAAAATCCATGAAAGAGATCAATCTTTCGAAGAAACCAGTGAAAATCCATGTTATGACCAACTTATCTTTTTCAAAATATCCATTGTTTTTTTCTCTTTCACCTTCCCAATCCCAGGCATTGATGTCTGGCCAAACAACCTTTTCCTTCCAATCATTCATATCAGTGAAAAGTGGGTTTCCAGGTATCACCATAGAACCCCCTGCAGATTCTTCATATAACCATTGGATGCCAAACATGTCCTTACCTGCATAAAGATTGCTAACACCTGGTACGAAACTATGATCGGACACGAAGGCGCGAGATACATTATCTGGAATAAAATTTGGATTGAACATTTGAAATTCATGTCCAACACCAAGAACCACTTGCCAAATCGGTCGTTTGCGATAGGTTGCTAGAGCACCTTCTTTCCCACTTACAGGGGTACTGAAGATAGGAATAGCTTCTCCACCCATCAAGTTTGGCATCTCACCAACCACATTTAATTCCTTTTCATCAAACTTCGACACTTTCATTTTCTAAACTTCCTCCTTTTGCCATGATCGCACTTATGCTTTATAAGTTCCTTTAACTTAGGCTATTTCAATGTTCTCGATTTGAGCGAATTAGTCTATTTATTAGGTGATTGAAAAAAATAGTTCGAAAACCAGACCCTCTACCAATTCGATTCGAGTATCTTCTGAGTTCTCCCAGCTGGAATCTTCTTTTGCGCGCTCAAAGAGCTCGGATAAATCAAAATTATTTTCCTTATTCATCATATTCCTGCCTTTCTACTTATTTTTTACCGTATTCATTGGCAAACTCATACACGGCAATCAGGTTATCGATATTTGCGTCTTTCACACCCATCAACGGTCGATCCTGCATAAAGATAAACCCTCCTCCAGGAGCAAAGGTGTCAAAACATTTTTTGACATAATCAATACATTGTTGTTTTGTTCCGTATTTAAGTAGATCTGCACTTATTCCCGTTGCTAATGTAGCCCAATCTCCAATTTCCTTGTAACATTCGAAAGGATCGTCTTCTTCCAACATAATTACCATGGCGCCTCTGGGTAATTCTCTAAATCGATTCAAGGTATGAATAAATTTTCCTTCCCCTTTCACAAACATATGTACACCTGCTTCAAAAAACTCCATAAATCCTTTTTTGAGGTAATACATAAACATTTCGTCGAATTGTTTCGCGTTTAAAAAACATGCGCTGTGATAGACTGTAATTCCACAAAACAAGTCGTCTTTGCCAATATAATCAGAAGGTTTTTCCTTCATCTTTTGCATGTCGATTTCAAAAATTCTGTCGCATGCTCTTTTGACGACTTCTGGGCGCCTTCTCAAATCTAATAAAGTGTTTTTCATTCCTCTTACTTGATCAAAAAAAGTATCAAGAGGAACGCTGTAATGAGGTCCGTTGCTTGAAAGTGGGTATATGCCACGTTGGGTCAATTCAGCTGAAATTCTTTTATTTGTTTCGTATACAGGACGATATGCAACAAGTGCTTCTAAAAATGATTGATAGGCCTTTTCATAATCATGTTGGAATGCAGGAATTCTCTTGCGTAACAAAACCTCCCTCCAATAGTAGCGCGGATCCTTGATAAAATCTTCGTATTCCCATTCTTCCATAGGGATTTCATTTGTTTGTGCATGTACAATCGAGTTTCCATCAGAACCCATTAGAAAACTATCAGATCCCAAGCTTAAAAACGCATCAATCGGTTTTGTGACTCCTGTCGGTCCCCACATATAATCGATAGATATATCATCTAAAAATTTGACATATGTTTCCGTTGCTACTTTTGGATTATCTCTTACCTGATCATAACGTGTATTAGAGTATGTATAAGGCCACATAGCTACTTCAATACCTACAGGTACCTTGTCTGGTTCCTTAAAAGACAATGCATCTTTTAAGTTTTGCTTGTTGACGGATAATTTATCATCCATTCGTTCCAAAACATCACCTCCGAATTAATATACTAAAGTATAGACCCGAGTCTAATTAGAATATAGCACTTATTTTACTAAATGTCAACGACAGATCCCATTCGATTTTATTAAAATATTTTATAATATGTCTATTTTATAATATGCCTATTGACATATTACTAATAAAGGAATATATTAGACTTAAGTTTAGACCAGAGTCTAATATGATTCAAGGGGGATCGTCATGTTAACGAAAAGAGAAAATTTACTAGAAACACTTCGTGGTGGCAAACCAGACCGTTTTGTAAAGCAGTATGAATTTTTAAACTTGATCATGGAAGCGGCATTTGCTATGGAAGGAATACCATTGCAACCAGGGGAAAAACCTTCTCAAGATCTTTGGGGAGTCACATGGAATTTTCCAAAAGGACAAATTGGTGGATTTCCCATGCATGATTTCGAGCACAAGGTCATTAAAGACATCGCTCAATGGGAGAAACATTTAAAGAAACCTACTGTGCCTACGTCTGAAGAAAAATGGGCGCCTGCAATTGCCCATGCCAAATCCATTGATCGTGAAAATGAGTTTGTTGCTGCGGTTTATGCTCCAGGTATCTTTGAAATGACACATCACTTGATGGGGATGGAAGATGCATTAATGGCATATTATGAGGAGCCGGAAGCAATGCACCAACTATTAGATGTGATTACTACATTTGAATTAGAAAATGCAGAAATCATCGTAGACAAACTGATGCCAGACGCATTATTTCACCACGACGATTGGGGTAGTCAAATTTCGTCTTTCATGTCACCAGAAATGTTTAATGAGTTTCTTGTTCCACGATATAAAAAGATTTATGAGTTCTATAAGTCAAGTGGCGTGGAAATTATTGTTCACCATAGTGATTCCTATGGGGCTAATCTTGTACCCTATATGATTGATATGGGAATCGATATTTGGCAAGGTACTATGAAGACAAACAATATTCCGGAGTTAATTCATAACTATGGTTCGAAAATTTCTTTTATGGGTGGATTACATAGCGGTGAGCTGGATTTTCCAAATTGGACACCAACTATTATTGCCAATGAAGTGGAGAAGGCTTGTAAATCTAATGGAAAAGAACACTATATTCCATGTATTACTCATGGAGGACCAATGAGCCATTTTCCTGGAGTATATGAAGAAATAGACAAGCAAATTGATCGAATGAGCAGAGAAATGTTTTAAGCATGCCTGTGATAGTGAAATAGAATATACTAGAACCAAATAATCTATATAAATTGTATCAGAAGAATTAACAGCTACTGATTATGAATAAGTAGGCTAAAACAATATTAACAATATAATTTATTAAAGAAAGGATGAATTATTATGAATAAGAGCAAATTTCAAATCAAGTCAGGTATTATGGCTGCCGCTATGCTTCTAATGACATCAAACATCATCAATGCACTTTTTGGAACGATCTCTACGTGGGAACTATTTTCTGGTATTGCTCCCAATGTCCTCATTATGGTATTAACATTACCTTTTATGGTAAACGTGGTTTTCTCGATGCTTGCTGGGCCCATAGCAAAGATTATTTCTAAAAAAATCACAATATTAACTGGCATCGCAATTATATTATTAGCCGGCATTGTTGCTTTATTCTTCGGCAAAGAAAACTTTAGCTATTTATTGGCTGCCAGTGCATTGTTTGGTGTCGGACAAGGTCTCTTGTCAACACTTACCATGGCGCTTCCTGCAGATTATTTTGAAGGACAGGAACGTGCGTCGTTGATGGGCCTTCAGTCTTCTTTCGTAAACTTCGGTGGTATGTTTCTCGCGTTTATCGGAGCGTTACTCTCAGGAATTGATTGGATCTATGCATATTTGGTCGCATTTGCTACGGTTCCGATCTTCATTGTGGTTTTGACAAATCTTCCGAGTAAAGAACCGGTTAAAGAAGTTGCAAATGCTGCTACAGATACTGAGATGCCTCAGGGAAAAGGAAAATTTAGTCCATTTGTCATCACCGTTTTGATCATAGATATCATCTATGGAGTATTCATGTTCACTTTTTCGGCGAATTTTTCTTTGTTTATGACTACATATGGACTTGGTACTATAACTACAGCTGGCCTCGTTCAGACTTCCATGTCTGGTCTGGGAGGTATAGCTGGTATCTTGTACGGTAGAATGTTCAAAGGTATGAAATCTCAATTGGCTACGTTTTCTTTTGTAATCACGGCGATTGGCATGATCCAGATGGTAATCTTCGGTGGTATTGCGAATGTATTTATTGCAGCAATCCTAGGCGGTTTTGGATTGACATGCGCAATCCCGACATTTTTCTACAATGTCTCAAACAATGTTTCTCCGAGTATGACTACAATTGCGCTCGGTATCTTGAACGGTGTTGGAGCTTTCGCGATCTTCTTGTCTCCGAATATCGTTAATGGTGTAACATCGATTTTCATGTCTGAACCGACGATAGAAGGAAAATTGATTGTCTCATCTATAGCTTTACTGGCGTTGGCGGTCGTATCGTTCTTTGTATTTAGTAAGAGCGACAAAAAAGCTGCTGTATAACAATAGAAAAACGATATTGAATAATTGATCTTTCTTGAAAAGTGTTAATTCAGATTAACAAATATTGAATGAAATTGAGCTATTGGGTATTTGATTCTCCAGTAGCTCTTTTTAGGTTTGCCCACTTGCTTTCTATTAAATTCACATTTCTGTATCTAGACATAATATCCACATCTATATGTAGTAAGTTATACTAATAATATGACATACTTAAACTGTTTTGTATTATTATAGGGGCATTTTGTTTACTTTCACACATCCTGCTGTCCTAAGTATTTGAAATTGCCGATAATCAATTATTATCACTTAATAAACAAGTAATGTAACCGATTTATTATGTATAAAGAAATCATTTATACACAAACAACTTTTAGAAATTTAGATACGAGTTTTATATTTTTATATTAAAGACACAATGTACGAAACTAAAGAAATTAGAATAAAGGTTTTATGATATTTTAAAGTTGTTAAGTTTGACGTAACTATAATAGATGCATGAGGAAAAGGGGAGACAAAATGCTCAATATTATAGAAAAATATAAAATACTAGAAACAATATATTGTTCATCTAGTAGAAGTGTATATAAAGCTTTTAATCTTGAATCAAAAGAAAATGTTATTATTAAAACAATAGATAGTGAGTTATATGATTTTATTAGCCATTCCAAACTTAAAAATGAATACAGGTTAATACATAAACTACAGGGCGAATATGTAATTAAGGCTTATGAACTGTTATATTTTGATTCTCAGTATTACTTAGTAAGTGAAGATTTTGGAGCAGTTTCTTTGTTGCAGTATTGTCAAACCACTAAACTAAATATGAAAGAGTTTTTAGAAATCGCTATAAAAACAGCAAAATGTCTTGAATATCTTCATAAAAACGGAGTTGTTCATAGAGATATTAACCCGACAAATATTGTGTATAATCCTGAAAAAAAAATATTGAAGCTTATTGATTTCGATATTTCTTCTGAGTTTTCCTTTGAGGAAATGCAACCATTGAATCCAAACAAACTGGAAGGTACATTGGCATATATTTCTCCTGAACAGACGGGAAGGATGAACCGTTTAATTGATTATAGGACAGATTTTTATTCTTTTGGTGTAACCTTATATCAACTGATTTGTGGCAGGCTACCTTTTATATCGCACGACCCTGCTGAACTTGTTCATTTTCAGATGGCAGGAATACCTATTACTGCTAATGAAGTTGATCCCCTAATTCCGAAAGCAGTGTCTGGAATCATCTCAAAACTTATGGAAAAAATGCCTGATGAAAGATATAGAAGTGCTACAGGAATAATTTTTGATTTGCAAGAATGCCTAAAACAGCTCAAGAAAAATGAAATAATAGAAAAATTTGAGCTAGGGCTTGGCGATACCCATGATAAATTTGAAATCATAAAAAAAATATATGGGAGAGATAAGGAAATAAGAAAACTGCTAACTTCATTTCAAAATGTAAAAAAAGGAAAAGTCGAAAGTTTTGTTATAGGTGGCTATTCGGGGATCGGTAAGACCTCACTTGTAAGGGAAATCCAGAAGTTCGTAATTAAAGAGCAGGGTATGTTTCTATGGGGCAAATACGACCAATATAATAAAAACGCGCCATATTCAGCTTATTTTCAAGCTATTGAACAATTCTGTAGATATATTCTATCTGAACCTGAAACAGTAATGAATTATTGGAAAAAAAGAATACTGGATATAATGGGATCCAGTAGCAAGCTAATTACGGAAGATGTTCCGCTACTCGAACTGATTATTGGAGAACAACCAATAATCAAGTCAACTTCCATTATCGAAGAACAGACCATGTTCAAACTCGCCTTAAAAAACTGGATTGTTGCTGTCGCATCACAGAAAAATCCCTTAGTATTGTTTATGGATGATTTGCAGTGGGCGGATATGGCTTCTCTAGAGTTGTTTATAAACATACATCTGGATCCAGATATAAATAGCTTTTTATTTATCGGTACCTATCGGAACAACGAGGTGGATATATCCCACCCTCTTATGAGAAGCATTGAGAAAATCAATCGGAATAACGGCAGTGTTGAGGTTATTCAACTGGAAAGTCTTGATTTAGGATCAATTAAACAGATGATCGCTAGTATTGTGAGTCACCCAGAAAAAGAAATTACGGGGCTTGCCCAAGCTGTTTATGAGAAGACTTCTGGAAATCCATTTTATACCATCGAGTTTCTTAAACAATGTAATGAAGATAAATTGTTTTATTATGATCAGGATGAAATGAGATGGAAGTGGAATGGAGATGAAATAAAAAAGAGTAGAGCCTCGGAAAACGTGGCTGATTATCTCATTGGAAAAATTGAACTACTACCTTTATCTGTGAAAAAGTTGATTACAACAGCAGCCTGTATAGGGAATCATTTTGATATCAAGGTATTATCGGCGTTATCTGGAAAAGATATGCCAAGCATCATAGAAGAGCTAAAACCAACTATCAATGAAGATATGATATACGTTTCTAGCAAAGAAAATGGTGAACTGCAATTTAAATTCTGTCATGACAAGTTTCAACAAGCAGGGTATCAGATTCTAACAGAATGTGTTCGAAAAGAAAACCACATAAGAATAGCCAGATACTATGAAACTGTCGAAGGATATGAAGGATCAGACTACCTTTATGTTATTGCAGAGCATTATTCAAAGGGAATAGATTGCCTAAAAAAATCTCAAGAAATGGAAAGAGCAATTGAAATATTTTTTAAGGCAGCCCGTAAAGCAATTTTCTCATCTGCGTTTGCAACTGCTAAGGAGTATTTGGAGCTAATACTCGAGATTATTCCTCAAACCATTAATAAAGAAAGATCATTTTTACTGCGGGTAAACATTGAATATCATTTAGTGCTTTTTAGTTTGGCATTATTCGACGAATTGGACAAAATTCATATTGTTATTGAAGAACTTGTAAAGGAACCTTTGGAATTGGTAGATTCGTGCTGTTTACAACTGGTAAGTCTCTCCAATCGGGGACGATTCGAGGAAGCTTTTTTCATGGGAACATCTCTTCTTGAAAGACTGGGAATAGAATATCCAAAAGTTGAATTACTAAAGACTGTTCAATTAGAAATTGAAAAGTATTATGAACATGTAAGAAAAGGCAGTATTGAAAGACTGGAAGAAAAGGAAAATTTAAGTGATAAAAAAGACATAGCCGTTGCTAAAATCTTAAATAGGATAGCAGCAGCAGGTTTGTTTTTCAATCCTTTGGCTTCGTTTTGGGCTACTTTGGTAAATACTAACCGGATGATGGAAAGAGGTATTACACCAATGTCTTTGGGAGGGTCGGCTGCTCTGATCTTGGCATTAATCAATCTTCGAAATAATTATGATCAAGGATATAAGCTTGCTAAGACAACAATTAGCATCGCAAAAACCAGAGGTTTTACTAATGAATTATATAGAATTTATCACACATATGGCCTGTTTACGTGTCATTGGTATGAACCTTTGGAAAATGGTGTTTTCTATGCTCATGAAGCTTATAAAGGTAACCTGAAAAATGGTGAGTTTGAATTTTCTTGTTTCAGCTTTTTTACTTCTCAGGTGGCTATTTTAGAATCCTGCAATTCTATTTCAGAGATGCAGGATGAAGTAGCGGTAGCTTTATCATTTGCAAAAAAGATGAATAATTTATTTTCCTTGGAATCATTTGTGGTTTTTAATCAACTGGTAAAAGCGTTACAAGGAGAAACCTTAACATATGGAAGCTTTGATGATGAAGTTTTTAATGAAGAAAAACATGTAAAAGAAATTCAACACAATGCTATGGCAGTATGTTATTACTGTATATACGGAACACTAGTAGCAGTTTTGTTCGGTAATTTTAGTAAGGCTTACACACTTGCTGAAAAGGTAATTCCATATATTGCACATATGAGTGGATTTTATACTGTTGCACTACATAATTTTTTATATTCCCTTGCTATTTGTAAAACCATTGATAAAATCGAATGTTCACAGGAGATAGATCGATTACTAAACGTATTAAGAGAAAATCAGGAATGGTTATATCAGAGGGCAAAGGATGCTCCTTTTAATTTTCAACACTTTTATGATCTTATAGATGCTGAAATGAAGATAGTTGAAGGGAAGTATGATGAAGCCTTCAGATTATATGAAAAAGCTATACTAGGTGCAAAAGAAAATAAAAGGCCGTATCACTATGCCTTGGCTTGTGAACTTGCAGGGGTTCAGTATCTGAGATTAGGAATTGAAAGGATTGGACGTTTTTATTTAAAAGAGTCTTATTCGGGTTTTTTATCATGGGAGGCGACAGGCAAAACGAAACAAATGGAAGAAAGATACATTGATATTATATTTAATGCAATAGACAGTTTGAAGCTAGGACAGTATTCTTCAAACAGAAGAAGTTTGACCAATGCTGCTGATTTTGATCTAAACGCCGTAATTAAGGCTACTCAAGCTATTTCAGGAGTTATAGAAAGAAATAGACTGCTGGAAATACTTATGAAAATTATTCTTGAAAATTCGGGAAGTAATAAAGGGTACATTTTTTTAAAGGACGATATTAGATGGATTTTATCTGCGTTTGTGATTGTAAAAGGTGTAGCAGAAAGTATTTTTGTAGAGAAAGAGGTTGATTTTGGAAGTGCTGATACAAACAAATTACTTCCTTTATCAGTGATTAGTTACGTGATTAGGACAAAAGAACCGTTGATTATTGGTAATGTTAATAAAAGTCAGTTTTCATCAGACAATTTTTATTTGGAAAATGATGATGCTTTATCTTTTATGTGTTTTCCCATCTTATCTCAAAATTTATTAAAAGGAATTATCTATCTTGAAAATCACGTATTAACAGAAGCTTTTACGAAAGAACGAATTCAGGTACTGAATATATTTGCTTCACAGGCAGCTATTTCATTGGAAAACTCTATGCTTTATTCTGAACTTGAAAAAAAAGTAACAGAAAGAACTAAGCAATTAAATGATACTTATCAAAAATATGCCGACCTAGTGAACAATTTATCTGTAGGCGTGTCTAGACGATCAGATTGCATAAATGGGGTTTATTTGGAAGCTAATCCTGCTCTTGTGAAAATGTTTGAAGCAAAGTCTAAAGATGAATTTATTAAACAACCCATAAGCAAGTATTATCTAAATTATGAAGGAATAAAGCAGCTCAATGATAAAATACTTCAAGAGGGATTAATTGAAGATGAAGAGTTAGAAATGATCACCTTGAAAGGAAAAGTATTTTGGGCTTCACATACTGCCATTAGAAAAAAAGATAATGATGGTCAAATTTATATTGATGGCATAATTACAGATATTACTCAAAGAAAACATGGGGAAGAAGAACTGCGTGAATTAGCATTGGTTGATGAATTAACTGGATTATATAATCGACGTGGTTTTATTACTCTAGCTACACAGCAAATAAAAACTGCAGATCGTTTAGATCAGAAATTAATTTTGATGTATGCAGATATGGATAAGATGAAATGGATAAATGATACATTTGGACATCTTGAAGGAGATCGTGCGTTGATTGACTTTGCTGGAATATTAATAAATACATTTCGAAGTGCTGATATCATTTGCCGAATTGGTGGTGACGAGTTTATAGGATTAGCTTTAGATACTGAGGGAACTGTTGAAACAACTTTAGTTGCGCGGTTGTCGGAAAACTTAAAAGAATACAATTTACAGAGTTCTAGACTGTATGAGTTATCTACTAGTATTGGCGTAGCTAAGTATGATAATAATAACCCTTGTACTCTTGATGAACTATTAAAAAGAGGTGATAATCTTATGTATGAAGAAAAGAGAAAAAAGAGGATTCAACGAGAAAAATAGGACTAATTCCCAAACTTTTATAATCCCGCATTAGAAGGCACTAAGATACCCGTCGTAGGTTGTGGGCTTCTAGCTTCTTTCAGTTGCTACAAACCTCATCAACCCTGACCGGGGCGATACCATTCAATTTATCTCCTTGCAGTCTAGATAAATTGGGTATTGCTCCACTTCAATATTTCAAGATGAAAAAAGATAAGTGGGGGTTAAGTGCCTGTAAAAGTCGCGACACTCGCCAAATGAAAGTAAGGTATTTAACTGCTCCGTTATTAAGGTACTAGCGGAAACATATTGTCGCTTGGCTCGTTGTTATGCGAAAACTAATATTCAGTATGGGATGAAGAAAACCTGTACTGAATAAAGTTTCACTTTATTTCTTCAAGGGGAAATGTTACCTGCCAGTTTCCTTCTGTAAACAATCCACTGGTAACAAAGGTTCCATAAAATGAATATTGTTTAATTTCTGATTGGGGAATGTCAAATACAAATTCATTATAATCAATTCTATTATCCTTATCAAAATTCTCTGCAAAACCGACACTATAATCATATTCAATTTGATTCCCATTCTTATCTCTTAAGAAAAAATATCCATGATTATCCTTAGTCAAATTATTTACAACAGATGTTTGTATATGAAGCATATCATTTACATATCCAATGCCTGTTAAATCAATACCTTTTATTGGGAAATCCATTGGAGGAGTGGGGACAAGAACTTCAGCACTGTTATCGTACTTTGTAAAATGTTTTTCATATTTGACACCACTTCCGCCAACCGTTGAAACTTGCTTTGTCGATGGACTGCTATTAATATTTGCTGAACTTATCCCAATTGGTATTTCATTATATTCATGCTTACTACTAATAAATTCTCTAGCTGAAAAGGTTATTTTATCACCAATAATATTTCTGTTACCCCACTCTGTTATAGATATCAGGAAGGTTGCTGTTCTTGTTGATTCTTCATAGTAAATAAGCTGACATGTTGCAGAACTGTCAAATGGACGATTAATTGAGTAGCTGTCATTAAGGTCTGTGGTTTCATCAATACGTTCTCCTATAAGATCTTGCATTGTAATATAAACTTCAACTATATTGTCATGGACATACGAAGATACTACCTCCATTTTAATACCATTATCTTCATGAGATTTTTGCACAGGCATAAAAAACTGTGTAGCAGTTGGAGAAACAAAATACATAAGTTCATAAATAGCAGGTACATTGGCAGCAAGTACAGGTGTTATAGTTATAGCACTTACAATAAGCATTGTGAAAATAATAATAGGATTTGGGAAAATTTTTGTCCTTTTCATTGTGCCACTTTCACTTTTATTTACTGAGTAAATTATTTTATCTACAAGTTTTTGGTCGGGAAAAATTTGTTCGTTCATACTACGATATTTTTCTTCAAACATAATAATCCTCCTTTAAAATTTCTTTTAGCTTATACCTTGCACGTGTAAGTTGGGTTCTGACAGTGGATGGTTTTTGTTTTAGTGCTTTACTAATTTCTTCTATGCTCAAATCCTCATAGTAAAACAACTGTATTACTGTTCTATACTTCATAGGTAGTTTTTGAAGCTCATAGTGAAGATTAGTTTCTTCCTCGGTTTCGAAAACAATGGTTTCATTTAATGGCACTATTTTCTTTCTCCAAGGTAATGCCCACATTTTCTTGCAACTGTTGATAGTAACGCGAATAAGCCAAGCTTTTCTATGTTCCTCTGTCTTAAACTGCGGTTTTTTCCTTAGATATATTAAAAAGACTTCTTGGTAGATATCATCAGCATCACTTTTATTTCTTGTATGTGAAAAAGCCAATCTATAAACCATATCAGAAAAAGTTTTTACAACAGTAACTTCAGAATAATAATTCAACTGTTTCATAAGCAGAGCCTCCTTTCACTATGAATACCTTTTAGCACCCCAAAAAGCTACAAAATTATAAAATATATAAAAATGCCGCCATTTGGCGGCTTGAAAATCAAATAATTCTTATTGCACAGTATTCTACTATTACGACGCATTATAAGAATATTGTGTCTAAAGTAAATATAGGCATGAACCTAAGAAAACAAATTCCTTATTTCCTAATCTTTGATAGCCAAATATTAGTTTAGGCAACTCAATATATTTACTTGCTTCAAGTGCATATTAAATCAACTTACATATTCTTTTATTACGTATATAGGCTACAAACATTGTATTATTTTGTATTAATATACTCTCAGGATAAGAAAATATTCCTTTGAAATTCTGAGTCAAAAAGCATATGAAAGTAGGCATTTGTGACGGCAGGATGTGTTGCAAAGAGGTACAAGTAGAACGTAAATTAGACTTTGACACTCTATCTTGATTATAATCAAACTTCCTAATAAAATCAAATGCAAAATGCAAGATATTGTCGCAGTTTTCAGAAAATTTCAGATCTATTAGAAATAATATACTATGAATGCTCATAAGATAAGTTTATATGAAGAAAAAAATTAGATATATTAATTCATGATGCTGCTTATTTTAATCATAGTGAGAAGAATTACCAGTTAAGCAGTGATGGTATAGAATTAACATTTGCAACTGAATAAAGTTTCACTTTATTATGAGATAAATTATATAACAATCAATATGTTATTGTAATTTGTAAGAGTTTATATAATAATGAGTTTAAAGATATTAAAAGTTGAGAAATGTAGTTTTTATATGAAGGAGACTGAATAATATGATGAAAATTGAAACCGACAGGCTGATACTTCGCCCACTTGGAACACAAGATTTTGAGGCGTTTTACAGCTATAGTTCTGTGTCAGAAAATATGACATATATGATTTTTGGTCCGTATACTCCAGAAAGTGCAAGAGGTTTTCTTGAAATATGCGAGAAATGGTGGAAAGACCAACCACCTAAAATCTATGAATTTGCCGTTATGCTCAAGGAAAGTGACAAAATGATAGGTAACTGCGGCTTATATCTAGATGGAGAGAGTCGCAACACAGGTATGCTCGGTTGGTGTACCCATAGAGATTATTGGAACCATGGTTATGCCACTGAGTTTGTGGAGGCACTGTTGAAATTTGGATTTGAGGAGCTAAAACTTCACCGTATTCATGCCGAATGTAATGCCGATAACATTGCAAGTGCGAGAGTCATGGAGCATGTAGGCATGCGTCGGGAGGGTCATTTTATCAAAAACCGGTTTGATAGGGTTGGTGACCAGAAAATGTGGTACAGTGAGTTTTTCTACGGCATTCTAAGGGATGAGTATCTTGGATTGTAAGATTACTGAAAAAGACATTACCCCTCCTTTGTAGTATACAAGTTTTATACTGTCTACTACAAAGGTAGCATATAACAAAAAAAGTCCTTAGTTCTAATGATTGACTAAGGATTATTCTGGTACATAAAGTTCTTTAAAGTTCTTGATATTATCTAGATAACAAACTTTGCGATGCTATTTTCCATTTCATTAGAAAAATTTGCTACTTTTTCAATCTGTTTTGTTGATTCTTGGATTGTTGATCTTTGATGCTCTACTGATGCTGACGCTTCTTGTGTAGCTGCTGCGTTTTCTTGAGCAACTGCTGCTAAATTGTTAGTTACTTGTATTATTTTTTCTTTATTAGTATCCATATTTTCTCCTAGTAAGTTTAAATCAGAAATCAGATTCTTCATATCATCTAAAGCGGTCACTATTCCGTCGAATTCAGCGTTTGTAGCTTTCAGGCTTGAAGATTGATCATCAATAACATGAATGACATTACTCATTTTTTCTACTGCAATATCAGCTCTTTGTGATAGTTCGTCAATAACTACTACAATATCTTCGCTAAACTGATTGGATTGTTCTGCTAATGTACGTATTTCTTCTGCTACAACTGCAAAACCTTTTCCAGCATCACCAGCTCTTGCAGCTTCAATAGCTGCATTCAGTGCTAAAAGATTTGTTTGAGATGCAATATTACGAATCATCTCACTAGCCTTCTTTATTTTTTCTGCACTCATGTTTGTATCCAATATGATTTGATTTGCCTCTTTAGTAAAATTAATACTTTGAGAAAATTGTTCATTCAATGAATTTAAAACTTTAATACCATTATGGTTATGAATGTCGACTTTTTCAGTTTGAACATTCAATGTATTAAGTAGTTTTCTATTTTTATTAATTAGCTCACCAATACTCTTTGCATATTCAGCACCACTTTGAGTTTCTGTTACTTGTTCATTTGCTCCTAGTGCAATAGATTCAATTGTGGTAGAAATTTCATTAGACATTTCAAAGCTCAACGAGCTCATTTTATCAAGGTTTTGAGATAAGTTTTTAAGTTCATGGGAAGTATTAGATGATGATTTCATTTCATCTTGCATAGTTTGGATGAAAATATTGATGTGTTTTACTAGGTTACCGATTTCATCATTTGATTCAACTTCTATGCGTTTACTTAAATCTAAATTCGACACAATATGGGATATACTAAGAACGGATTGATTTAAGGGTCTCAACACCATGAATTCTAATAAGATTAGGACTATGAAGGAGACTACTAATAAATTAATCAATGTGGAAATATATAGTGATATATTACTTGGAATAAACTCTAAATGATTTACCAAACCTCCTACGAAAAGAGATATGGTAGGACCTATTAAAAGTGCAATAATCACACTTATTAATACTTTGGGTTTAATACCTAATTTGATTTTATTTACAAAATTAAAGCTTTTCTTTTTCGTACTTTTACTATTCATAGTCATAATACCTCCTCGAATAAATTAATGTTCTTATAATATCGGTTAATACTATTTATTCTTAAGCACTAATACAGAAAAATAAAGAAGCCTTTTTAGTGGTTTGTATTAAAGATATATCTACAGATTACGCCACTAGAGGGATATCATATATAAATACCTCCCCAAGATAATTCGAGAGTATTACACCTATAACAGTAATAGCAAAACTCATTACTATAGAGAAATAAAGTTCATAGATAATGTAGTCAATAATATTTATAGTATCGGACCTTATTTGATGGGATTAATTGATTGTGAAAGTAGGTATAACAACAAAGTGCTAATTTGGTATTATATATATCATATCATGAGGAAATTGATGATATGATATATGGACACACCAGAGGATATGGAAAATAATAAAAATAGTTGTAACATAATGCTTGATTCTGACACTAATACTATGAAAGGGGGATTTTATGTTTGCAATAATAGCTGTTTATGAACAATATAAGCAAGATGTTTTTGTATATCTTGTGAGTATTACTCATAATACAACCCTCTCACAAGATTTAGTGTCAGAGACATTTCACAGTGCAATAAAATCATTATCTAGCTTTGAGGGAAAATCTGATATAAAAACATGGCTATTTTCAATAGCTAGGTATAAGTGGTATGAATATCTAAGAAAAGAAAAGCCAACTATTTCCTTAGATGATTTGACTAAATACTACATATGTGATGAATGTGAACCAGATGAAATTGTTGCACAAAACGAAGTGGCAAGGCGAATCTCACAACTCCTCTTAAGAGAAGATACAAGAACAAGAGATATTGTTCTGAGGCGGATAGAAGGATATTCTTTCTATGAGATAGCAAAGAAATGGGGCATTTCTGAGGGTTCTGCAAGAGTGATTGATTTTCGTACAAAAAAGAAACTGAAAGAAATGCTTACAAGGGAGGGGTTTGAGTATGAGTGAAATTTCTTGCGATGTTTGTATAGATTTGATACCGCTTGTAAAAGACAATGCTGCAAGTGAGGGCAGTCATTTATTAGTGACTGAACATATTAAACATTGTGATAGTTGCCGTAATCTTTATGAGTCACTGGAAACAGAGACGCCCGTAATGAATGAAGAAAGTATTATATCTAAAATAAAAAAGCAGTTATTTATCATCGCAATGGGGATTGTAGTAATTGGTATTATGCTAGGGATTGCGTTATCAGATACTATGGGAATGTTCTATAACATTTTAATTATGCCTACAATTGGAGCAATAGGATATTTTGCTTTAAATAAGAAAGCATATCACATACCTATCGCATTATTTGTGTTTTCATATGTAGGGCTTTTTATAAAGTATATTTTCCAAGGAATATTTGAGGAAGGCTTTATAATTTCAATGTTTGTCATGCCTGTATACTGGTCGGGTATCTACGCAGGGCTTTGTACAGTTGGAGTAATTATAGCTTTATTATTAAAAATCGCTTTTGGAAAAGAGGTAAAAAATGAAAGTTAAGAAAATACTTGCAGGACTAATAGCATTGATACTTATAGGTTTGATCTTAATTAATGCAAACGCATTTGTAGGAAATCCTATTTCAAAAATTCTTGTTAATCAAGCCGCTCAAAAGTATGTGGAAGATAATTACTCTAATTTGGATCTCGAACTAGAAAAAGCAAGTTACAATTTTAAGGATGGAAACTATTATGTATATGCTAAATCAAAAACAAGCATAGACACACATTTTTCAATTAATTTTACAGGAATGGGTAAATTTATTTACGATAATTATAAAACCGATGTGATTGAAAAGTTTAACACATGGGAAAGAGTAAATACTTTATATCATGATTTAGTAGATACTGTGGTAAAAAATTATTCTAACAACAATATTGCTTATGGTGAGATATTCGACAAAAGCGATGGTTTCCAGGAACTCGAACTCGATAAAGATTACGATATTAAAAAAATGGCAAGAGAAAAAGGACATATAGTGATTTATCTTACAAGTGATAAATTAAATGAAGAAATTTTAACTCAAAAACTACTTGAAGTAAAAAAGTTGTTTGATCAAAAAGAGATTCCATTCTATTCCATAGATTTCACTTTAGAAGCACCATTTTCAGAGGACGAAAAGAGAAGAGAAAGCATAAATATAATAAATTTTTTATACCAAGATATCCATGAGGATGGATTGCAAGAAAGAGTAAATGAAAATATCAATAAGACAATAGAGTATTATGAAGAAATGGATAAAGAAAATGAAAATGAATTGTAAATAATTTTGTGTCCTAGAATAAAAAATAACTTTCAATCAGGACATTAGATATGAGAAAATCAAGAACATTTTGCCACGAAGGTCAAATACGCCATTAGTGGCTTCAGTAGTATTGACCAAGTTTAATGCCACAAGCAATAAGATACATCCTATGATTCCAATACGTCTAATGTTTTTCATGTTTCACTCCAGCATCTATTTGATAAGGTCAAAAATTTTATATTTGTTATCCAATTTTATTGTATCATAAATGAACTCTTGACTGTAGTATTTATATACTAAGATAAGAACTATTTAAGGCTGAGGAAAGTCATGAGTGCGAGTACGTTAGCCAAAATACTTTGCGAATAAGGGTTATATGATCTGATTTGATTGCCTTAAGATTAAGCAGTATATTATTGATGAGAGGATACAAAATTTGACCTATGCGCATACTGTTTAATGGATAAACATGTTCGTTTTCTTCGGGAGAACTGATAGAAGAATATTTTTTTTATGATTAAGACACATCTCAAGCATTTTTAAGTGTGATTTCATACATCCTGCCGTCCCAAGCTTTTTTGAAGGTAGGTTTTTACTCTGTTTTGCAAAAACCTACTTTCCAGTTATCACACCCTCCACGTTTCTGTTTTTAAAGCGGAAATCGGAGGCTTTGATTCTATATCAAAAACCGCCGATTGGCTTATTTATGCAATTTAGCGCAAAACTACCTCTCTGCCAAAACTGCGGTTTTATTATTTGCCACAGGGCAGATTAGCAATTATTTTTAAAATCTAAAACAACTTAAAGTCGTTTATATTTATATAGTTTATTACAAACTCTGTAACAAAACACATTCGTAAGAATTGCAACAACAATCACGCAAATCAAAAGAGGACTATTCATTAAATAGTTATACAAAAGGGCCATAAGGGCCATATATGGGAAAATTACAAGCGCACCAATAATATCCGCTTTTTGAGTTTCAAACATATAGAATATTAAGAATTCTATTGGTATAAAAACAGCAACCAACAATAGTCCATAAGGAAGAATATGCGTTTGAATAACTGCAAACATTTCAGGTTTTATGGCATTTGTTATGATAGAAAACAAAATCAAGAGAGGGGTAGAAATTAAACAGAAAAGATAGATAATTATGCCCCTTGCTCCTATAATTGTTGTAGACGTAACAGGTAGTATACTAAAAAGCAACTTAGTCTTATACTTTGCGTCATTGAACGCAAAATTTCGCAAAAGTAAATAGGATAGCATCAACAGCCCCACAGCATAAATGATGATATTGGCTAAGTCATTGTTTACGTTGATTTGATTAAAAAACATCGGGTATAATGCAATACAAAGAAGCTGTAGCCAAACAATTTGGCTTAATGCTGAAATTTGCATTTTTGTAAAGTTTATAAAGTTTATGCGCATTATTTAAACCTCCTTGTATAGTAGAGCAGTATGTCCTCTATAGAGGGGACTTCATAAACTGTTTTGTCCGGCAGTACGTTTTTGAGTGCTGCTTTGTTATCTGTCAGTCCTTCAAAACCGTAAGAGGATTTGTTTATACCAACAAAGTAATTTTTGTAATCTGGCAATAATACCGCAGTATCGCCCTTTACAATGGCGTGCTGATCTTTTATTTCATCCTTTTGACCTTTTAGGATAATTTTACCGTCATATATGAAATACAAATAGTCAGCTATTTTGTCAAGGTCAGAAGTTATATGTGTTGACATCAAAACAGTTCTATTGCCCTCAAACACAATGTCTTTAAGTATTTCTATCAGTTCACTTCTCACCAACGGATCAAGGCCAGATGTAGGCTCGTCCAAAATAAAAAGGTCAGCGCCATGTGAAAGAGAAAGCACAAGCGCGTATTTCATTCTCATGCCTCTGGACAAATCTTTAATCTTCTTACTCTCCGGTAATTCAAATTTTTTTATGTAGAAATTATACGCATTATCGTCCCATGTAGGGTACATGGGAGCAATCAGATTTTTCATTTTTCTTAGGGTCAAATCTTCATAAAAATGACCGTCATCAAGAACAATTCCTAGCTTTGATTTTATTTCTAAATCACTGTTAATACTATCCATCCCTAGAACTGTTATTTTTCCATCATCCGGTTTGATAATGTTCAATATGCTTTTAATGGTTGTCGTTTTTCCTGCGCCGTTAGGCCCTATGAAGCCGGTAAGCGTCCCCTTTTCCAACGACATATTTATATCCCGCAAACTGAATTCCCCATAGCTTTTACATAGATTGCAAATTTCCAAAACCATATCCAATCTTATTCCTCCTCGCCTAGTTCATCTATAATTTTTTTTAAATCCTCGCGTGAAATTCCAACAGGTTTTGCATACTCAATAATATCTGTAAGCTTTTTTTCAATTTCCACCAATCTGGTTTCCCTTAAAAGCTCCATATCTTGCGGTGCAACAAAAGAACCTTTCCCCATCATATTAATAGTAAATCCTTGTACTTCCAGACCCTCATATGCTTTTCTCGTAGTAATAACGCTAACGTTCAAATCTCTTGCCAAGCCCCTAACAGACGGTAAAACATCTCCTTCTTTTAATTCACCGGACAGAATAGCGGATTTAATTTGGTTCATAATCTGCTCGTATATAGGCACTTCTGCAGAATTTACAATAATTATATTCAATATCATATCACCTCCGGAATCGAATAGTGTGCATGCACTATAAGCACAGTATATTCTATTATACTATAAATGTCAAGATTTCTAAAAATCAGGATTTCCTGACTCTTTGAATGAAGTGATTTAGATATTTCGCTAACCTGCAAGCAGGACAACTGTGGCCATCGTTGCATCTTTTTGAGACTAGGTATTTGCGGAATGGATCTAAAATACACCGTAAAAAATTTGAAGTGAATTTAAAAGTGTTCTTACTTCATACTAAAATATGAATCAGGGATATAATGTAACCTAGGGGACAGTTTTTAACCTTTTGGATTTATTCTAATATAACCACTGGGGACATATCTTAAACATTGGCAATTTAAATACAATATATTACAATTAGATCTTTAAAAAATTATGTTAGGAAAGTTACTAAAATATGAACTAAAAGCAACAGCCAAGATTATTGACTCCCTTATATCTAATTCTACTGAGTATATCGATAGTCAATAGAATTGAACTACATTGGAAGAAAACCTCTACTGAATAAAGTTTCATTTTATAATGTTACTTAAGTTTGTATTTAATATTTTTTTAATCTGGTTTTAAT
Source organism: Alkalibaculum sporogenes (assembly GCF_009362815.1). Taxonomy (GTDB): domain Bacteria; phylum Bacillota; class Clostridia; order Eubacteriales; family Alkalibacteraceae; genus Alkalibaculum_A; species Alkalibaculum_A sporogenes. The sequence goes on from NZ_WHNX01000001.1 coordinate 49,667, forward strand.
ATAACAATATTATGATTGGCTAATGGAAAATAATGCATGAATACAATCATAATGGTTGAGCGAGGGGGAAATGGTTTGAAAATATTCTTTACATATATAGCTAAGAGCATGTTAGAGAAGAAAGCAAGATTTTGTTTGTTGATCTTGGCTATAGCAATGAGTACAGGATTATTAGTAACAGTTTCAGGAACAGTAGATATTGCAATAGGTAGTTTTGAAAAACCAATAACGGAATCATTTGAAGGCAAAGAGATAAGTATATCTTCTACTAAGGATGAGCCTTTTTTTACGACAGAAGATATAAATAAGGAGGGATTAAAAAGCATAACAGGTGAAATTGTCTTGGCAGCAACAACTAGTGGAGAGGAAATAAATAATGTAACCATTAGAGGAAAAGAAGACAAAAATATAAGCAAAGATCAACTGATTGAGGGCAGCATAGCTGATTTTAGTGGGAATAAATGTATCATATCAAAAAGGACATCAGAAGAAAAAAACATAAAAATAAATGATGAAATAGAAGTGTTTATTGCAGGAGAAAGTAAAAATTTTACGATTACTGCCATAAGTGCCAATGAGAAAACCTTCTATAATGATAGTAAAACTTCTTATCAAATAATCGTTCCTTATGAATATATATCCAATGAATTTCAAGTAGAAGAAAAATTCAACTATGTAACCGCAAATAAAGCACTAGAAGATTCAAAAGAAAGTATAAAGTTGTTTAATGACATTAATACAGAGTTTGAGGCGAAAGAACTCTTTGATGTAGAATCTATTGAAGCTGAAATGACTTCATTTACATCAATGTTATACGCCATGCTTGCTATAGTATTGTTTATGAGTGCAATTATTATATATGGTTCATTTAAATTAACCATTACGGAAAGATTATCCGTAATAGGAACCTTTTTAAGTCAAGGTGCATCCCAGTGGGCTGTGGAAAGAATACTTGTTTTAGAGAGTATAGGATATGGGATAATAGGAGCAATTGTTGGAAATGCTCTTGGTTATGGAGGTTTGTTTTTAATCAATTATTTTCTATCTCCACTAAAAGAATATGGCATTATCGAACATTTTTCAGTAGAACCAATCTATTTTGTATACGGAACTATATTCGCCATAGTATTCTCCTGTATATCGGCTTTAGTCCCCATAATAAAAATAAGAAAGTTAGTAGTAAAGGATGTTATATTAAACGATGTAAATATATCCATGGGTATTGGGTGGATAAAATGTATCATTGGGACAAGTATTCTAGCCGCTACAGTATTTGTAAATTCATTAGATGCCCCTTGGGTCAATTCCTTCAGTAGCGTATTTATACTCGTATCTATAATAGGCTTAGTCCTCATGTATCCTAAAGTAATAGATTTAGTAACCAATGTACTATTTAAGGTGTGTAGAGGAAGAAGTAAGGTTCTACTATTCGCAATGAATAACGTAAGGACGTCAAAGGTCCTTATGGGGAATATTACTCTGATTGTCATTTCTATGTTGTCCATATTTATGATTACCTCTATGGGAACCAGTATGAAGGATCTTGTTGTTGGCGCGTATCAAGAAATGGATTTCGATGTCTCAGTAACTGAGTTCCAAGGCGTACTAGGGTTAGAAGGAGAAAGTGTAACAGATAGATTAATGAGTAAAATAAAAGAGAATGAAAATGTAGATATAGAGAGCATTCAAATTACAAAGGGAGCATTTGGTACAGCAAACAAAGATATAATGGTATCTCTTGAAGGAATAGACAGTGAAAAATATCAAAAATATAATGGGTACTTAGACTTAGATAGTGATCAATATAGTGAAATGTATAAAAAATTTGATCAATCAACAGATAGCCAGATCATTATCACGGATAAACTAAAAAGAGCTCTTGAAGTAGAAGTAGGAGATAAAATTACAATTGAAGTAAATGACCGTAAGAGAGGCTTAGAAATAATTGGAGTAATAGATGGTAAAGTATACAACAATGGACGATTTGTTTTAATGAAAAATGATGCAATGGAGAAAGAATTTGATATTGTAGAAGCTGAACGAATATCATTTAAAACCACAAAATCTCCAGACTTTGTTAAAGAACAATTAAAGACTGTGGTTAAAGATTTTGGAGCAACAGCAATTACGCGAGATGAGTTCCAAGAAAAAAATGTGGAACAAAACCAAATGATTGTGGATGTGTTAAGTATATTCTCTTATTTAGCCATTTTCATAGCTGCTTTAGGGGTACTAAACAATATTATAATTGGATTTCTACAAAGGAAGAGAGAATTAGCAGTGTTAAGCTCAGTAGGAATGTCAAGTGGTGCCAGAAATACAATGTTACTTATGGAATCAGTACTATCTGTAATTTGGTCAGTAGTCATAGCAATTCCTTATAGTTATCTAGGGTTGTCGTTATTGACGAAAACAATGACGGCAATAGAAATGCCAATGAGCATTGTATTAGATATTCGTGCTGTACCAATATATGCAGTAGCCTCCTTAGTATTAATACTAGTAGCCTCATTGCCAATATTGTTAAAAAGCAATAAATTATCCATAATAAATGAATTAAAGGTAGATTAAAAGGAGGAAGTTACCATGAGTATAATTGAAGTGAAAAATTTAATAAAATCATTTAAAGTTGGAAAAGAAAGTGTCGAGGTACTAAAAGATATAAGTTTCAATGTGAAAGAGGGAGAATTCATATCTATTATGGGTCCATCTGGTGGTGGTAAATCCACGCTTTTATATCTATTAGGAGGTTTAGATAAACCTACTTCAGGATCAGTGAGTATAGATGGTAAAGATCTGAGTACCATAAAAAAGAAAGAAATAAGTTGGATGAGAAGAAATAAGATAGGTTTTGTATTTCAATTTTATAATCTGGTGCCAAATTTAAGTGTAGAGGACAATATTATGCTTCCAATAATATTAGATGGAAAAAAACTTAAGGATTATCAAAAAAAACTGGATGATATTATAGACATAATTGGTATGCAAGATAAGAGGAAGTTAACACCTCGAGAATTGTCAGGGGGACAACAACAGAGAGTGGCTATAGCAAGAGCCTTAATATTTGAACCAGACATCATATTTTTGGATGAACCAATTGGAAATCTTGATTCTAAAGCGGGAACAGAAATCATGAAACTATTTAAAAAGATAAATCAAGAATACGGAAAAACATTAATACAAGTAACTCACTCTGTGAATGCAGCAAAGTATGGTACATCTATTATAAAATTAATCGATGGAGAAATTGTAGATAGAGAAAAATCTATAGAACAAGTAGTATAATAAAATGCCACCTCTAAGTAGGTGGCATTTTATATGAGTCGAAGACGATTTTTGCACTATTCTAAAAATTAAGTACGTTAAACACGTGGGTTTTGCGGAGCACACTGTGCCAATACGTATAAATATTTCTGCTGATGGCTACTGAGTCAGTCAGGTTCATAGACATTATTCCAGTCGGTGTCCAGCAATCAATCCGCCAAGTATAAGGTGTATAGCTTCCATCCTGCATCCATATCGACTTGAAATGTGTCCTGCAGTTATAGGTGCTGAAGTGAACGAAACACTGAGGATGGGAATATTTGTTTTGGTTAGAGCAATTTGTTCAACAAGTTAAGGGTAGTTATATAACCGATGAAATAAGGTTCGACTACCTAGTTTTTAATAAAGAAACAATAGGAACTTGCATCAATGTTTACGTTAAGAAATATTTAAATAATGATTGTGATATCGTTCTAAGGACAAGCATATTAATAATGAAGTCTAAGTTGATCAGAAACAAAGAACAAGTTTCTATAATTGAAATATCTCACTAAAATCAAATAGTTAATGTTTTTTTTGGTTATTAATATGATTTATTTGTTCCAATGGCATAACAAAATAATTTTTTTGTTTATGTAAGATGTTATATCTATTGCTATCAAACAACTTTAGAAATTATAGACAAAAAAAACATCTATTGGCATGGTTATTGCTATTAATAAAGCGGGGGGAAATGAATGTGGAGAAAAAACTACAAAAGTTAATCTCAAATGAAAACAAAAAAAGACCTAAAACAGACGAAGAGTTAGCTAAAGAACTAATGGTTAGAAGAGAAGATGTAACAATTTTAAGAAGTAAATTAGGGATTGAAGATTCGCGTGAAAGGAGAAAGAGCAATCTTATTAATGAAATTAAAGATTTATTAGCACAGACTGTAAACCTAAATACCGTTGACTTAACGAAGAAATTAAATGCCATAGGTTATGATGTATCTAGGAGTACAGTAAGTAAGTATACACAAGAATTGAGTAATCAAAAAAAAATGTACAAGATTGATAATAAAGAAATCATTAGCAAAGACAAATCTCAAGACTATAATATTTTTTCTAAGTTAGTAGGGTATGACAGAAGTCTTAAGGCAATTATCCAATTAGCTAAAGCAGCCGTCATTTATCCTCCTCATGGGTTACACACAATTATTACTGGACCAACAGGAGTAGGCAAGAGCGAACTTGCAGATTGCATGTTTGAATTTGCAATAACTTCAGGCAACTTTAATAGTTCGTCACCATTTGTAGTGTTCAATGCGGCAGATTATGCGGAGAATCAGCAATTACTTTTATCTCAGTTATTTGGGCATGTCAAAGGTGCATTTACAGGTGCAGAGAATGATAAGGTGGGGCTTGTTGAAAAAGCTAATGGAGGCATATTGTTTATCGATGAGATTCATAGATTGCCACACGAAGGTCAGGAAATATTATTCCAGATTATTGATAAGGGGAAATTAAGAAGATTAGGAGAAACAAAGATATCGAAGGATATCGAAGTTATGTTAATAAGTGCTACATCTGAACCGTTAGATTCATACCTATTAGATACTTTTAAAAGAAGAATTCCTATGGTAATAGAGATACCTAATTTAAACGCTAGACCATTAATTGAACGCTACAATTTGATTAAAATATTTTTTATAAATGAGGCAAGTAGGATTGGATTATCTGTACTAGTAAAATCTGACGTTTATAAAGCACTTATGCTATATAGATGCCATGGAAATTTAGGGCAACTTAGAAGTGATATTCAAGTTTCATGTGCAAGGGCTCTTTTAAATAAGCTGACGAAAAAAAGTGAAAGTGTTATTGTCAACTTATCTGATCTACCGGATTATGTAATGCAAGGTCTGATTGATATCAGGGATTGTAGAGAGAAAGTTGAACAATATGTTTCTAATGATGTAATGATATCTTCAACTGGAAATTCAGGAGATCTAAAAGTAAATAGTAGTATTTATAATTTTCCAGAAGAAATATATAGGTATACAGAAGAAAGATATCTATTCTTAATGTCTGAAAGATTAGATGTAAAGATAATAGATAAAATTGTAAGTGGAGAAGTAGAGCTAAAGATTCAACAATACATAAAAAATATAAAGAATTATATAACCAATACTGATATGAATGAATTAGTATCAATAGTTGGAAATCAGATTGTAAATTTGACAGAAGAGATTTTTAATATAGCTTCTGCTAAATTAGGGAAGTTAGAGAGCAACCTCAAATATAGTTTAGCGGTTCACTTTAAAGCAACAATAGAAAGACTTAAAGATGGAAAGAAAATTCAAAACAATAATATGGAAGAAATAATGCTTAATTACCCTAAGGAATTTCAAGTGGCAGAGGAAGTATCATTATACTTAAAAGATAAGTACAATATTAATTTACCCGAAGAGGAAGTTAGTGTATTAGCGATATATTTCAATTCAGGTCATAGGGGTGATATAGATAATTTGCCTAAAGTTGGTGTGTTGATTATTGCTCACGGAAAAGTTGCAACAGCAATAGCTGAAGTAGCTAATAAATTAATGAATATTAATCATGCGAAGGCAATTGATATGAGTCTTGATAGGAGCCCGCAAGAAACACTTGATGAAGCAATAAAAGCTTCTAAAGAAATGAATGAAGGTAAAGGGGTAATAATTCTTGTCGACATGGGGTCATTAGCTTACTTTGGAGATCTTATCGCGAAGGAAACTGGGATTGAAATAAGGACATTAACAAGAGTAGATACAGTATTAGCAATCGAGGTAATAAGAAGGGCTATACTTCCAGATATAAGTATAGATGAAATTACGGAATCAGTGATAAATGAGACTTCATATAGAATTGAAGAAACTTATGATTATGATATTAGCTCTGATTATAACAGCAAGCCTATAATCTTATGTATCTGTGTAACGGGTGATGGGACAGCTAAAGTTTTGAAAGACAAAATCATTTATGAAATAAGCGATTTAGAAAATCAATTTACTATTGAAACAAAAGGAATTATTGAATTTCCAAGAATTGATTTGGAACTTAATAGAATTAAAAAAATAAAAAAAATAGTTACTATAATAGGAACAATTAACCCTAATGTTTATAATATTCCTTTCATTTCAGCTCAAGACATTTTAATAGGGGAGGGTATAGATAATTTAAAACAACTAACTAATTATAACATTCCACAAAAAACTGTAAGTATTAAACGAGAGTTAAACGTTGAAGATTTAATTTGTGAAGAAAATATATATTTGGATTTAAGAAGTTGTAATAAAGACGAAATATTAGATATTCTATGTAGCCATCTGATTAGAGGAAATAAAGTCAGGAAAGAGTTTCTGAATGATGTTTTAAATAGAGAAGAGCTCTTTACTACTGAACTAGATTGTGGAGTAGCTATACCACATGCTGATGAAACCAATGTATTAGTACCTGCTATCTTGATAGCTAGATTAGAAAAGCCCATCTTATGGGATAAAAAGATGATTAGTATTGTAGTGATGTTAGCTGTAAATAAAGATTGTTTTAATTCATTTAGTTCAATCTTAGGCTATATTATAAAACCTGATTTTTTAAAAATAAACGATATGATGACAGCAAAGGAAATAAGGGAGGCGTTAGTTAATGCATGCAAAAATATTCGATCCTGATTTAATATTCAGTGATATAGATATAAAAGACAAAGATCAATTGCTCGATTTTATTGCTTCAAAGATGTATCAATTAAATTATGTTAAAGAGTCATATATTCAAGCTGTAGTTGAAAGAGAAAAGAATTTCCCAACTGGAATACAAACGCAACAGTATGGAATTGCAATCCCACATACAGATATTATACATGTAAATAAACCAATAGTAGCAGTATGTATTTTATCTAATCCCATTATTTTTAAAGCAATGGGTATGCCTGAAGAGGAAGTGCCAGTAAAGTTTGTTTTTATGCTATCGATAGATGATCCTAACAATCATATAGAATTGTTGAGTAAGTTATCTATTTTATTTCAGGATAAAAATATTATGACAGAAGTATCAGTCTTAAGTAGGGATAAGATTTTTAAGAGTTTAAATTATTATATGAATAGATGAAAGGGTGGAAAAAATGGATATTAAGAGAAAAGCATTAGTTGCATGTGGATGCGGTGTTGCATCATCAACAATAGTTGCAAAAAAGGTTGAAGATTATTGTGGAGAAAGAGGAATAAAAGTTGAATGGAGAATATGTAAAGTTGCTGAGATTCCATCTTTAGCAGAAATGATAAAACCTGATGTCATAGTTTCTATAACAGCAGTAGAAGATCTAGGTAATAATATTCCAATTTTTGATGGTAAACCTTTTTTAACTGGTATTGGAGCTGATAAAGTATTAGAAAAAATTTATGATGCTATAAAAGCAGATAGGGAGAGATTTTAATGGAATGGTTATCTAGTATATTTGAGTTCTTTCTTGGATTGGGAGCTTCTGTTTTTTTACCTATACTTATTAGTATTTTCGCTATAGTTCTTGGACAGAAACCTGGCAGAGCTATAAGAAGTGGTATAACAATTGGTATTGGTTTTGTTGGAATAGGTGCAATACTTGGAATCTTTGTGAGTAATTTAGGTCCGGCTGCTCAAGCAATGGTTACTAGATTTGGAGTTAACTTAACAGTATTAGATGCTGGATGGCCAGCGACTGGAAGTATAGCTTTTGCTTCGAAAATTGGGGCTTTTATCATTCCATTGGGATTGGCAATTAACGCTCTTATGATTGTAACTAAATTAACTAATGTAATCGATGTAGATATATTTAATTATTGGCATTTTACCTTTGTCGGTACATTGGTATATGGAACAACCAATAATATTTTCCTTGGCTACGCAGCAGCTGGTGTAGCTATGATAGTTGGTTTGAAAAGCGGAGACTTAACTGCTAAACATTTCCAAAAACATTACGGATATGAAGGAGTTTCAATTCCACATATTTTATCAAATGGTTATGCACTACTAGGATGGCCTATCAATAAGTTAATGGATATACTACCAGGTATTAAAAATATTAAAGCAGATCCTGGAACTATTTCTAAAAAATTCGGACTACTTGGAGAGCCAATTGTAATGGGAGTTATCCTTGGATCAGGTATTGGAGCAATGGCTGGTTATGACATTTCAAAAATATTGAATTTAGGAGTAATGATGTCAGCAGTAATGATGTTATTGCCTAGAATGGTTGGAATTCTTATGGAAGGATTAATTCCTGTTTCAGATGCAGCTAAGGAATTTTTCACAAAAAAATATCCAGATAGAGAGTTTACAATCGGACTTGACTCTGCAATAGCAGTTGGTGATCCGGCAGTTATAGCATCTTCATTATTATTAGTACCCATTGCTATAGGTTTAGCAATAATCTTACCAGGAAATAAAATGCTTCCTTTCGGAGATTTAGCAACAATACCATTTATGATATGCATGTTAAATATAATTACGAAAGGAAATGTTTTTAGAAATGTGGTAATAGGAACTTTATTATGTGTATTTGCACTATATAGTGGTACATTCAATGCACCTACCCATACTGTAATGGCTATTGCTTCAGGATTTCCAATGCCAGAAGGTACAACAACTTTATCAAGTTTTGTTGGTTCTACCAATCCTATAACCCTTATTATATGGCAAATATTTAGCATATTTAAATAGTCATGGAGGATTTGCATAATGAATATAAATAAGATTCCCATTGGTATTTATGAAAAAGCATTATCTAGCAAACTTGATTGGATGGAGAAGTTAACAATCTGTTCAGTATGTGGCTATGATTTTTTAGAGATTTGTATTGATGAATGTGAAGATCGACTTGAGAGATTGTACTGGGATAAAAGTCAGAAAATAGAACTGAAAGACGCTATGAAAAGAACAGAAATACCTATACTTAGTATGTGCTTAAGCGTTCATAGAAAATATCCGATTGGTAGCGGATTAATAGAAATTAGAGAAAAAGGTATGGAAATCATGGAGAAGGCGATCCAGTTTTCTATAGATTTCGGAATTAGAGTGATACAGATAGCTGGTTATGATGTCTACTATAGTGAAAGCACTGAAGAAACAAAGAAGATATTTAAGGAAAATCTGTTTAAAGCTACCGAATTAGCAAGGAAGGCAAATGTAGTTTTAGCTATAGAAAATATGGATACTATATTTATAAATACACCAACTAAAATAATGGATTATATAGAAGAAATCAAATCGCCATTTCTTCAATGTTATCCTGATGTTGGAAATATATCAGCATGGCATTTAAATATGGAAGAAGAGTTGGGAGCAATCCAAAAACATATTGTAGGAATGCATTTAAAAGATACTATCGAGCAGGTGTTTAGAAGAATAGATTTTGGTAAAGGAATTGTTGATTTTGAAGAAGCGTTTAAGATACTCAATAAAATTAGTTATAAAGGACCTTTTGTTATTGAAATGTGGTCAGACGACAATGATGATTATGTGGAAAAAATGATTTATGCAAGAAGAATGATTGAGGAAAAAATGAAGTTAGCTTGTTACTATTGACAAAGGAGTGATAATTTTGGATATTAGAAAAGAACTGATTAATGCAGGACTCAGATTAGCGGAGTATAAGTTAATAACTTTAACGGGTGGAAATGTGAGTTATCGAAACCCAGATACAAATATAGTTGCAATTACACCAAGCGGGATAGAGTACAAAGATTTAGAAGCAGATGACATAGTACTTCTTGATCTTGATGGTAATGTTGTAGAAGGTAAAAGAAAACCATCATCAGATACCATAGCTCATTTGCAAATATATAGAGAAAGAAAAGATATACATAGCATTATTCACACTCACTCTCCATATGCTAGTTGCTTTGCAATTTTAAATGAAAAAGTACTGGTTGCTCAAACAACTATGGCAAATGAAATCGGTGGAGAGGTAGTGGTTGCAGAATATGCACCTGTTGGTTCTGATGATTTTGGATTAAATGTTTTAAAGGTATTAGGAGATAAAAAAGCAATACTGCTGAAAAATCATGGAGTACTTGCTTTTGGAAAAGATATTAAGCATGCATTAACTGCTGCTGTTATGTTTGAAGATACTTGTAAAGTATATTATTTAGCAAAAAGTATAGGTCAGCCTGTGTTATTGAATGAAAAACAAATAGAAGATGCCAACTATATTTTTCAAAATATTTATGGACAATAAAATGTAAATCGTTGCAAATACCTCATGAGGACGTTGACTTTTACGACCAATAAATTGAAATTGATTTAAAAAATATGATAAAGTGAAACTTTATTCAGTATGGGTTTTATTCATTGCCCCCTACTGAATATTAGTTTTCGATAAGAAGAGTGCAACAGAAATCTATGTGAATATATTTATTAAGATGAAATAGAGGTAAATTTGTAGAGATGATGAGAAAAGCATAGCCAATGGGGACTAACCGTCCCTGATGGCTTCATATCTGAATTTCTCTAAAGATACGCAGAAAACATGATTTGTATTTTTATGGGTTATTTCAATACAGAATTGATTTGATTTTTACGTTTTAAATCCATAGTTTTGAGATAATTTTTTATATAGTTAATGAAAACTTCTACTGAATGATTTTGAGTTTCAGATTTCCAGAACATATCCGTGCCAACTTGGTTTTTTCGTTCTTCCAGTTCCCAATTGGAGATATTGTTACTTTTAAATATTTGATAACTAGATCCTAAAATAGATATTCCTGCACCAGATTCAATATATACAAACATTGTTTCTAAAGTATTTGCTCTAATTATATTTGTAGTATTAAGACCATATTTTAAAGCTAGGGCAAGTACGTATTTATTTCCTAAGACAAATTCATTATCTCCCAATAGAATGAGAGGAATATTCTTTAGGTCCTCAAATGTATATGTATCAGGTAAATTTAAAGATTGTTTGTTAAAATATACTCTTGGGTTAGATCGTGAGATAGGTATTTTGCTAATAAATTTTGAGTCATCACTAATCTTTTCAAAAGATCTAGTAAGTATTAAATCTAAGTCATCTTCAATAAGCTTAGTTTTTAGATTTTTAAAATTATATGTAAAAAGATCTAGAATGATATCTGGATATAGCACAGTGAATTGTTTAAAAACTCCTGGTAATATGCCTGTGATATCCAAAGATGTTGGAAAACCAATATTAAGGTGTCCTCCATTACCAGAATGCACCTGATTTGCTCTGCTGATTGCTTTTTCAAGATTCACTATTACTTTTTGAAATTCTTCTAATAATATGTCACCACATGGTGTTAATTTCATTTTTTTTCTATTTCTTTCAAATAGTTTAAATCCAAGATCTTTCTCTAAAGAATCAATTTGTTTGCTAATTGTGGGTTGAGTAGTAAACAATTCTTCAGCAGCTTTTGTAAAATTAAGGTATTTTCCAGCTGCAATAAAATATTTAATTTGTGTTAAATTCATAATATTGTCCTCCTCAACTATTCCTGAATGGAATATTAGTATTCTTACAAACGATTTCACTATAAATGATAGTTAATATATACTTATTTTACAGGAAAGATTAGATTCTTGCAATATAGCGAATATTTAAAATATTGGAGGTGAAATTGAGTATGTATTGTAGGAATTAATTTTTATAATTCGAATATTACAGTGGTTGTTAAGAGATAAAGTAATATATTCAAGGAGGTATTTATGAAATTAACTAATAGTGAGAAGGCTATGCTAGAGGGACAGGAAGGTGAAGCTGTACAAAAAGCTATGGAAATGCTTGTAAGGTATGGAGAAGCATTGGGAGCAGAAAAATTCATTGATACAACAAATGTAGGTGGTTATATGATTGCTAATCTAGAGCAGTATAAAAGATTTAATTCTTTTGATGGTGCTTTCTCAGAAATGTGTATGGATAGTGATGTAACTGTAAAACTGCCTCCAGTGAAAGTCTCATCTTGTCAATTTGAGACTTCTATGGATCCTGAGTATTATAAATTAGCAGGAAAATCAGACGAAGAGTATGAGCTTTACAAGAGCAATATCGATTATCTTGCTAATCTTGGGATTCAAGTAATGTGTACTTGTACTCCATATCAAGTGGGGAATGTTCCTGTGAAAGGAGAACATTGTGCTTGGATGGAATCCTCTGCTGTTGTATATATAAATAGTGTGTTAGGTGCACGTACAAATTGTGAGGGAAGGGAAAGTACTACTTCTGCAATGTTAACAGGGAAGATCCCTTATTGGGGTTTGCATATTACGGAAAATCGATATGGAACCCATCTAATACATGTTGATGAACAACCAATTACAATGGAAGATTGGGGTTTATTGGGCTATTATGTTGGAAAAACAGTATTAGATAAGATTCCAGTATTAGATGGTATTAAAAAGACTCCAACTCGTGATATGCTCAAACATTTTGGTGCAGCTGCGGCATCAGCTGGGGGAATTGAACTATACCACATTCCTGGAATTACTTCAGATGCGAACACCGTTGAGGAAGCCTTTGGTGGAAGAACGCCAATTGAAGAATTGAATTATGGAGTTAATGAAAAATTAAATGCTTATAATTTGCTAAATTCAATCGGAGATAATGAAAATGTAGATTTTATTATGTTAGGATGTCCACATTATTCTATTGAACAGGTTTGGGATCTTTGTAAGAAACTAGAAGGAAAACATGTTAAAGAAGGTGTTAGTTTTTGGGTATTTACCCCTCAATCTATTAAAGACTTAGCGAATAGAAATGGTTTTCAAAAAACCATTGAAGACTTTGGTGGCTTATTAATGAAAGATTGCTGTCCAGCCATTGGTAGGTTCAAGCCACGAGGATCTAGCGTTATGGCTACTGATTCCGCAAAGCAAGGACATTACTTACCAAATATTACTGGAATAGAGGCTTGGTACGGATCGGTAGATGATTGCGTAGAAGCAGCAGTTACAGGTAAATGGGGAGGTAAATTTAATTGAGTGGAATAATCGTATTGCAGGGAAAGAAAGTTGTAGGTGGTATAGCAGAAGGGGAAGCACTTGTAACCTCCGAGTATATATCTGGATGGGGTGGCATTGAGCCTACTACAGGTATGATCATAGATTTGAGGCATGAGTTGGCTGGTAAATCAATTGCTGGGAAAGTATTAGTTTATCAAGGAGCAAAGGGTTCATCAGGGTGGTCTGGCGCATTCCATCAAGCAAGAACTAATGGATTTGCACCAGCTGCTATGATATTTAACGAAATGTCGACAAAAATCGCATTAGGAAGTGTAGTGACCCGATGTCCTGCTGTTACAGGTTTAGATCAGGATCCTACAAAAGTAATTCAAACAGGAGACTGGGTTAAAGTTGATGGAGATAAAGGTATTGTAGAAACAACTAAAAAATAGAAAGTATAATTAGGGGGAGATTTTATGTTTAAAAAGTTTATTTCTTTTGTAGTATTAGTAGCAATGGTCATTTCTCTTACAGCTTGTGGGAATAATGACAGTAAAGAGACAGGTGGTGACAAGCCAGTCAAATGGATAATGTCAACGATCTATACAGATCCTGCTGGAGGTGATATCACTTATAAAAGTTTAGGCGCTTCTATGGAAAAGTTCATTAAAGATGTCAACGAAAAATCTGAAGGACGATTAGTGATTGAAGGTTTTTATGGTGGGGTTTTAGGGAATGCAAATGATGGATTTCAACAAATGGAACGTGGTGAAACTCAAATTTATTATGGTCAACCTATGTCAACTATTGATAAAGCCTTTGGAGTTTGGAACATACCATTTTTATTTACGGATTACGAAGATGTGAAAAAGGTAGTAGTTGACCCTGATGGAGAATTTTTCAAATCCAGTGCAAAGTTATTCGAGAGTCATAATTCCATATTGCTGTCAATGGGTGTAGGGAATATACGAGGATTGCTTAATGGAAAACATGAAGTTGGAAAAATTGAAGATGTTCGTGACTTAAAAATTAGGACATATGAAGATGAGATAGTGAATTCATTCTGGAAAGGCATTTGTAATGCTACTCCAATGGCTGTAGGGGACGTGTATACTGCACTACAAACAAATGCTATAGATGGCTTAGAGTTTTCTGCGGATTCAATTGTTACGAGAAAATATTATGAGGTTGCTAAAAATTATAGTGATATAAATTGGCAATGGGCAAATGGTGCTAGTTTTGTTGTCAATCAAGAAGCATATAAGAGTTTGCCAGAAGATTTACAAAAGATTGTTTCTGAATGTGCTTGGGACGCCGCATATTTTCAAACTGAAAATTCTATATTAGACAATAATAAGGCACTTGAAACTCTTGAATCAGGGTTTGGAGTAACCGTACATAATCTTACAGACCAAGAGCGTCAAACATGGATAGATTATGCAGATAGTATATCCAATAACATTCGTACTACTGTGGGAGAAGAACTTTACGATAATATTAAAAAACTAGCTAAAGAAGGTTCAAAATAAAATTGTTATTCAATAGATTAGTAGAGAACGGAACCATCGGTATTGAAAGTTTGATCTCTACTAATCTATTATATTCTTAATAAGGAGTGATCTAATGAACTTATTAAAATTAGCAGATAAAGGAATCGAAAAAATAGTAAATTCACTAGTGACTGTTGCTATGATACTCATTCTTTTTATCGTGTTTTTCCAAGTGTTAGCACGGTTCTATCATTTTTCTATTGGTGGATTTGAAGAATTTCCTACATATATGATGATCGTGTGTACTTGGTTGACAGCTGCTATGCATGTAAAAAGGAAAGGGCACATAAGTTTAAATTTATTTGCGTTATTTATTAAAGACCTAAAAACAACTAAAATCATTAATATAATTACTACTTTGATTACAGCAATTGCTTTTGCTATTTTTTCTATACTCGCTCTTGATGTCATTAGATACAACTTAGAAATGGATTACACTACTGCAGGGTTAAAGATGCCCTACTGGATACTGATGGGACTGATGATGTTTAGTACAATAATTATGACAATATATTATACCAAGGATATTATAGTTGGTATTAAGGAGGTAATAGCATGGAAATAGGAATATCAGCCTTACTTATATTGATTTTAATAGCTTTCGGGATGTCAGTAAATGCAAGTTTTTTAGCTGGTGCCATCATATATTTACTATGGTCAGGAACATCTTTAGATTCAGTAGCAAGCACCGCATTCTTTGCACTAGAAAAAAGTTCTATTCTGGCAATACCACTGTTTATGCTTGCAGGGAGTCTAATGGATAAAGCAGGTATTGCAGATAGACTTATTGAATTAGCTGATGCTTTATTAAAAAAATTTAAAGGTGCTATGGGTGCGACGATTCCAGTAGCCTCTATGCTATTTGGTGCAGTAAATGGATCAGGTACTGCAACAATTTCAGCACTTAGCAAGATAATGCTTGTTAAATTAACTAGAATGGGTTGGGATAAGAGATACACTGCGACAATGCTGGCTTGTTCGGCTTCATTAGGATATATGATTCCTCCTAATATGAACGCCATATTATTTTCTTCTGTAGCAAATGTTAGTGTTGCAGCGTTATTTATGGCAACAGTAATTCCTGGTGTTATTTGGGGTGGATTGCTTATGATCATAAATAGAATAATTTACACGAAATGGTATCATCCGAAAAATGCTATAGGTCATACTGAGTTTACGGCTATTACGACTAACGAAGTTCTACAAGACAAGGAAAGTGGTTATTGGTCAAATTTATTTAAAGCTTTGCTAAGGGCCATTCCAGCAATTATTATGATGGTCATTATATTTGCAGGAATATATAGTGGACTATTTTCACCAACAGAAGCAGGTGCCGTAGCAGGTATATATGCCCTTATCGTTGGACTATTATATAAAACTTTAGGTCTTAAGAATATATTTAGTGTTTTCAAAGAAACAGGCCAAAGTATGGGAAGTTTTATGATTATTTTACCTATGGTAGCTATATTTAGTAGATATCTAATATTAAATCAAGTTCCCCAAACGATTGCAGGTGGAATAGCAAGTATCACATCCAATGTGATTATCATTATGTTACTGATAGATTTAATTCTAGTTATTTCTGGTATGTTTTTAGATGCAGGCGTCCTAATCCTTGTCATCACGCCTATGCTAATACCAACAGCTGAAATGATTGGTATGCCAATAACACAATTAGCAGTGATTATGTTTGTTTGTGTTGGAATTGGTACAGTTACGCCACCTATGGCTATGAATTTATTTATCGCATCAAAGGCAAGTGGAATTGAAATTACAGATATGATGACTCCACTTAAACCACTATTGTTAATCGGATGCATACCAGTTCTTATATTAGTTACTTTTGTACCAGAAGTATCTTTATGGCTTCCTAGAATATTAGGATTTTCTGTATAAAAAAGGGGGAATTTTATGAATCGTATCATAAAAAATAAAAGCAAAGTTGTTCAAAAAGTAGATAATAATATACAGTGTTTGGAAGCGGATGTTTGCGTAGTAGGTGCTGGAAGTAGTGGATATATGGCTGCAATACAAGCAGCAAGACTTGGAAAAAAAGTAATATTAGTTGATTCTTTACCAGTAGTTGGTGGTCAATCTACAAATTCCATGATTGGTCTTTTCTGTGGATTATATTCTCGGACAACTCCAAACTATTTATTCACTTATGGATTAGTGGAAGAACTACTAAGAGATCTAAATGAGGAAAACTCTATTTATTTTAGAGATAGTGGTGTAACGATATCAATTGCTTATGATGAACAGGCTTTAATAAGATGGATTGAAAATCAAATTATAAGTAATAAAATTACTGCTATCACAGGAGCAAATATTGATCAAGTCATTGTGAAGAACCGCCGCATTAAAAGTGTAGATTTTACAAGTCGTTATGGAAAAATCTCTGTTGCGGCAAAGGGTTTTGTAGATGCAACAGGTGATGCAGCGTTAACATATTCTGCTGGATTGCCCTGTAGAGAATCTGATGTTGGTCCAGTTTATGGTACTCAAATGATAATTATTGAAAAGGTTAATTTTGAAAATTTACCTAGCGAAGAAGAAATTAAAAAAACGATTAAAAGCAAAGGTCAAAAATTTGGTTTAGAAAGGCATGATGGATTGGTATTTCTCTTTCCTTCTAAAGATAGAATAATAGTAAATATGACTCATATAGAAACACCATTAGATCCTGTGGGTGCATCAATGGCTAGTATTAATGGTAAAAGGCGAGCAGATAAAGCCTATGCATTCTTAAAGGAAGAATATCCACAAGCTTTAAAAAATTCTACTATTCATGCATATGGACAATTGGGGATTCGACAAACAAGATGGATTGTGGGAAAAAAACAACTACTTGCTGAGGAAGTTAGACAAGGAGTTAAGTTTAAAGATTCTATAGCTAGAACCACATGGCCTATAGAGTTGCATGATACATTGGAGACACACCAATGGGAACCTTTTGAAAGTGAGCATGTACACTATGTTCCTTTCAGTTCAATGACGCCACCGGATATTGACAACTTAGTTGCTGCAGGTAGGTGTATAGACGCAGATTTGATAGCATTGTCTAGCGTCAGAGTTATGGGGCCTTGCATGGCAATGGGTATCGCAGCCGCTCATGCGCTAGATTTGGCTGATAATGGTAGTATCCATGATATAGATATACTAGAACTTCAAAATCGTGTCAATGATAATATTGAGAGAGTAGATCGCTTATATATGGGTAACAAACAGCCATGTTGAGAGCTTTAACTATTCCCAGAAATTATTGTTGGGATATCTGATATAAAAATAATCCTTCTTACAATAATTTAGATAAACATATATTATAAAAAGGTTAGGCATCTTTTTGAGATAGCCTAACCAATCAAATTCTTATCATAAAAAGCTAATTTACAGAGATTATTTCACACTCTCGGTTCATTTATTGGACACTGAGCCTTAATGAAGGAAATTTGGTAGTAACTCTTTGAAGTTTTGAAAATAGGACACAAAGTCTATATTTTCAACTATTTTACTACCAAATTCATCTTTTATATTTAAAGTCTAATTCCTTATTGGATATCATACATTCCTTTACTTTCCATATACTGTGAAATAGCTTCTCCATGTTTTTGCTCTTCTTTTTGGATATGATTTAATACATCACGAACTCGGGTATCTCTAAACTCAAAAATTGTAGTGTCATAGGTACTTGAAACATATTTTTCAGTCATTAACAGGTCTGTACATATATCTTTATCGGATGTAGTTATACCACCTGATGATTGAGCATTATTCGAATTATTAGTTGAACTTTGAGAACCCATACTTTGTTCTGGGTTTTGGCTTTGTTGTTGGTTCAGTTGAGGAATGGTACCACTTAATAATTGATTAATACTATCCAAATGTGTTTTTTCTGCTTCTCCATTGGCCTTGAATATTTGTTTTAACTGAGTGTCTTTCGCCTGACTTTCATAATTTGAATATTTTTCGATACATATTTGTTCATGGCTTTTTTGATCCTCTAGCAACAATCTTTCTTTTTGTGATAATGTTATATCCATATCATCCACCTCCACTCTTATTTTGTATTAATCTTATTATTTTATACTAATAAATAAACAACAAAAGAGAATATAAGTGTTTATGGTTACTTATCATCTTCAAAATT
The DNA here is from genome assembly GCF_009362815.1 of Alkalibaculum sporogenes. Lineage (GTDB taxonomy): Bacteria > Bacillota > Clostridia > Eubacteriales > Alkalibacteraceae > Alkalibaculum_A > Alkalibaculum_A sporogenes. Next base: position 68,572 of record NZ_WHNX01000001.1, read on the forward strand.
TTTACTATTGACTTTACTAAAAATGGACTAGTGATAATGTAGTAGTGTAGTAGATAAAAGAGTTCATTTCTAATTTTCATATAAGATGCTTCTATTTATGCCTATAGATAAAAAATAGCTTCTTCACTTTTCATATCATGAAGTAGTGGCTCAAAAAAGCCAGAGTAAAATGAATGTATTGAATAATCTATCTTTTACGATGAAACAAGGTACTATTTGGCCGTGCTTCCACAAACAAATTTACTCTAAAAACTCAATAAACTTATCTAGAAAAACCTCACCATCCAAATGCTCGATTTCATGGCAAAAACATTTTGCCATTTCTCCTTCGCCAGTTAAAATCATTTCCTTTCCGTTTTCGTCAAGTGCTTGAATTGTGACCGACTGTGGGCGAATAGTTTTTCCAAAGCGGCCCGGATAACTTAGGCACCCTTCAATACATTCCTGGACACCGCTGCTCCCAATAATTTTAGGGTTCACTAGTTTTAGATACTTATCATCAAAATCGATTACTACAAGCCGACGTAAGAGCCCCACTTGATTAGCTGCTAATGCAGCACCATTAGGAGTTATGTGAAGTGTATCCATCATATCTTCCAGAAGACTGCGGATATGATCATCCACGGCAGTAACGTCCTTACATCTCTTTGTAAGTAATTCATCACCATCAAAACGAATCTTACGAATTGCCATTATGATCCCTCCTGCTTATTTCGGCACGTGATTTTTTAGTGCTTTCTTCAAATAAAAAAACTTCCTCAATTGCACAGCCAAACGCCTGGGCAATGTCATATGCAATCCAGATAGATGGCTCAAACTTCTCTGTCTCAATGGCATTTATAGCCTGTCTAGATGTGCCTATTAGCTTACCCAGTTGCTCCTGAGTCAGCCCTTTTTGCTCTCGTAGTTCCTTAATACGATTTTTCATAAGTCCATTTTTCTCCTTGTTCTACATATAAAGTAATGTTAACCTTACTTTAATTTTATCAGCAGTAACTGTAAGTGTCAAGTTAACATTACATTTTGTTAATGGTTAGTATAGGTATACGTCATGATGTTATTCTACATCTCAAGCACTTGCCAGATATATAATTGTTAGGGTAAACACCAGACAAGCGAATAATAAAATTGCTGATGCCTCCTACTCAAATTGACCATGCTGCGGAGGTTATATATACCGATGTATGGCTCAAAAAAAAATTTACGACAGCTTTTATCAAAAAGAGCATTGGCTGTCAAGCTATCATATATAGAAAATGGTATTATGTAAGCTGTAAAGAAAATACATATGCAAAACATATGGGGAAGGAGGATAGGCCATGCACGCATGGGAAGCAATTCAATTAGCGATAGATTACATTGAAGTACATTTAAAAGACGAAATTGATCCAGTGGAGTTGGGAGAAACAGTGGGTCTGTTACCTTTCTATTTTCAACGGCTGCCAGATTGGTAAACAAACCAGTGCAGGAATATAAGAAACTACGCCGATTAGCCAAAGCTACGCAGGATTTGGAACTAACAAAGCAAAAAAATGAATTGGAATAGGGTTTTTCTAATCATGCAAATTTCACTAGGGTGTTCAAAGATGCCTGTGGAATTACACGAGAATAATATCTTGTGTCAGAAGTGATATTTTTAGCCTAATAAGCCTAAGAAAGAAACCTCAAAAAATATAATAGATTTGGAGGAAACAAGATGTCAAGAATAACAGATATTACCGTGGTTGAACAGAGTGCATATTACACCTTGGCAATAAGGAAAACGATTAACTTTATGACTGAATTCCAAGATTTTTCTGCTCAAGGATATGCTAAAATTATGGACTACATAACAAGTGAAAATACCTTTGTGGCAGGAGCACCTATTGTATGTTTTCATAATATGGACTTGGAAAAATTAGACATTGAAGTTGGTTTTCCTATTGCCACTCGGATGGATGGCGTGGAAGATATTCAATGCATTGAAATACCTGCACAAAAGATTGTAACCGCAATTGACCAAGGTGCTTATGAATTGCAAGACCCTACATTGGAGGAATTATTTTCGTGGGTAAATAGTAGCTCATATGAAATGATTGGTAAAATTTACTACCAATACTTAAATACACCAGACCGTCCGGCAAGCGAATATTTGACTAAAATGATGTTGCCGATTCATTAATGTGATGTTGAGGTTATAGAGATGATTGAAGAAAAACGGATTATATGCCCTGTATGCCAAAGTAAAACAAGGATTGAAATTCGTGAGGACACTAAGTTAGAAACTTTTACACTATTTTGCCCCAAATGCAATAAGAAAGATAAATTCATGTACAACACATGAACATAACCGTTATCAAAGAGCCAGAGGCACAGACGCAGAGCCGATAACCTAGGAGAGTAAATATGTCTCAAAAAGGAGTTGGTTGTTGCTATTGCATCTGGTTTTAAATCAATGAAGGATAGGATTGAGTTAATTAGAGAACATATTGTACCTTTAATTGAAGGATTTCCAATATGATAAAAGATAGTCTTAGTAGTCATTATTCACATTATAGCAGTAATGGAAAAGTATCTTCCAACCATTATTGTTATAATTGAATTAAATATTTGAGTGAACTAGGAGGGCTATCATGAAGTCAGTATGTATTTGAAAGGTGTTACTAATTGATGAAGTAGTCCTATATATGATACAGTGTTGTTAAATAGTGAAGGAGACGTCATATGCATATAAAAGATGAAAATCCTTATATGTAGTGGATATAAGCTGGATGATAGATTTTCTCTGGAACATTACCCTACTATGAAAGAACAAGGAGGTAAACGATTAGTAGAGATTTGCATACCAATTATTTGAGAGATTGGTAATTTGTAGTTAGCCTGTGTATATTCGTGAACTCATTAAAAAAAATGGCAAAAGCTATTAAAAATATACTTAATATGACATGCTGTTGTCATATTACAAAATATATAATAAAGATATAATGGATAAGGAGGATTACGATGGAAGTAAAGTATTGTCAATCTTGTGCTATGCCAATGGGAGATACGGATGAAATGTATGGAACAAATTCGGATGGAACCAAGAATGAAGACTATTGTAAGTACTGTTATATGGAGGGATCATTTACATCAGACATTTCTAAGGAAGAAATGATTGAAGTTTGTGTTCCACACATGGTTTCTGGAAATTCTGGTATGAATGAGGATGAATCTAGAAATATGATGAAGGATTTCTTCCCCACATTAAAACGCTGGAAAAAAGGATGATAACAGAGTGGCATAGATATATATCTATGCCTTCTTAGTTTTGAAAAGGAGGGTTTAAAGATGTGCCATAACTTTATTAACTTGGAAATAAATAATATTGATGAAGAACATTTGTGTTGTGCAATTTCTGATAAGAAACACCAGATTGGTGTTGATGTGAAGAAATCTTGGTTATCAGAAAGAATATCAGAAGGGCATGTTTTTAGAAAACTCGATGCTAAAGGCAAAGTTTTTATAGAATATGCGCCGTTGGAAACTGCTTGGGTTCCTGTTAACGGCGTTAACTATATCTATATTTACTGTTTTTGGGTATCCGGTAGTTTTAAAGGCAAGGGAAATGGCAAAAAATTGTTAGAGTATTGCGTTGAAGATGCTAAAAAGCAAAAGAAATCTGGTATTTGTGTAATTAGTTCAAAGAAAAAAACACCCTTTCTTACTGACAAAAAATATATGTTGAAATACGGATTTGAAGTCGTCGATGCAATAGGAGATTATGAGCTATTAGCACTATCATTTGATGGCCAAAAACCTATTTACGCAGATTATGCACGTAAGCAAGAGATTAATTCTAAGGACCTTACAATTTATTATTCAAAGCAGTGTCCGTACATTCCTAACTGTATTCAGCAGGTTGAACAATATTGCAAAGATCATAATATCCCATTAAATTTGATTAATGTCGATACTTTAGAAAAAGCCAAGACTGTACCATGTGTATTTAACAATTATGCAGTGTTTTATCAAGGTAGGTTTAAAACTGTACATTTGCTAAATGAAGTGTATTTAAAAAAGAAGGTTTTGGTATAGCCTTATTATAAACTATAATATCTACCGTGGCTTTACCCATGGTTGATTTATTGCGATTCTTGAAGTGAGATTTATGGAATGACGTATACTTTTGAAAATATAGAAGTAAAAATAAATGAAGTGGAACTGCTTGATTTATTTACTATTTAAGATCATTTCTGCAAGAGAATCTTTAACTCATATTTGTAAATTTAGTTTGCTAAAAAAATTAGAATAAAAAGAATTAACATAATGAAGGCTATTAGAGAGCTAACTATAGCTACAAAAGATTTCAATGTATTCTTTTTTATAAATTTTGAAAGAGTGCTATAAATTATTGAACCTACCATTCCACCGAATGTATTTAAAATTACATCATTAATATCTGATACACCAATTGAAAATACAAATTGGATAATTTCAATAATGATACTTACAATAAAAACAATACCTATACTTTTTACTAATCCATTTTTCATGTTAGTTCTTATGGTTCTTATAAAAATTGAAAAGGGTATAAATAAAATGATATTTCCTATGATATTACTTTTATTTACTCCTTCAGAAACAGTAGAAATCCAAATATCTTTAAATGGGATTAGATTTACTGAACGGTAATCTGGATGGTTTCCTGTAAACAAATCTAAAGGAGATGATAAAGATTTAAAAATTATAATGAATAGCATTAATAATACATAAACAATACCTGCAAAAATTAATAGATTAGTTACTATTTTTTTATTTTCTATTTGTTTCAAAATAATCCCTCCACAAAATACTTTGTTTACTTATTCTACAAGTTAATTCTTAAATAATAATTAAAAATTTCTTAATTATTCTTAACGTTGTAAAAAAATAGGTGCCCTGTCAGTGATACAATAATCAATGCATACCTGCAAAAATAACTAGTTTAATAAAAATTTGCTTGTATCATTTTTTGTAGAATCTACTATGTTTGGCATTAAATCAGAATATACAGAAGAAATTTCCCCATACTCATTAATGAAATGACAATAGCACTATATTGAGTAGATTTTTCATCAACGAATGATAGAAAACGTAGTAAAAAAAGAGAAATAGAGCAATAAAAGTTAGTGTAGATTACTTTATTAGTGACTTGGATTTATGGACAGATAAATAGGTTTATTCGTAATTTTTTCTATGAAATGGGAAACATGGTACCCTAGTTGTTTGAAATTAGTAGTCTGGACAGCTTAACTGACAATTTAGAATGAAAAACAGGATCAGCAAGCTTTATCTGAAATTTCTTGACAGTTTTGCAGCAAAACAATATAATGCAAGTAATTACTTGCATTAGGAGGATACTTGATTGGATAAAACGAGTCAAAAAATAATTGATGTAACGATGAAACTCATCAAAGAGAAGGGATATGTTGCGACAACCACAATAGACATTGCTAATGGGTCTCATATTAACGAATGTACGATTTTTCGAAAATTCAAGGGGAAAAAGGATATTGTGCTATCAGGAATGAAACAGGAGAAATGGTGTGCAAATGTTTCGGCTTCTATTTTTCAGGATGTAAAATGGGATTTGCAATTAGACCTTGAGATGTTTATGCGTAACTATCTGGAAAGAATCACTCCAGATTTTGTCAGCCTTTCTGTTGGCTTGCGTGCTCCTCAGATTTATGAGGATACCATGCCATATATTATGAAAATTCCTGAAGCATTTCTTCAAACATTAGTTTTATATTTTAAATCAATGAATGAAAAAGGTAAAATAGGAACATTTGATTTTGAATGCCTGGCTATGACGATTTTTTCATCTACCTTTGGTTTTACATTTTTGAAAGCTTCCTTTGGAGAACAATTATCAAGAGTTAAGCAGGAGGAATATATCACAAACAGCGTGTCCTTATTTTTAAAAGGGATTCAACACGAGTAGCAATTTTGATGGGACTGTCAAAACAGAGAGTAACATAAAAACAACAAATTATCCAAGCACGTACTTGTTTGGCGTATAAAAGGAGGCAGCATGATTATGGACATAACAGGTTCAGAGCTTTTTGTCAAAGCTTTAAGAGAAGAGCAGGTAGATATTCTTTTCGGGTATCCGGGCGGTCAGGCAATCGACCTTTTTGATGCTTTATATGGACAGAGGGATATTAAGGTTATTCTACCACGCCATGAACAGGGTTTAATACATGCCGCAGACGGCTATGCACGTTCCACAGGAAAGGTTGGGGTTTGTCTGGTCACAAGCGGACCTGGTGCAACAAACCTGGTAACAGGGGTTGCTACGGCAAATTATGACAGTGTACCACTAGTCTGCTTCACAGGTCAGGTAACTACGAACCTGATCGGAAATGATGCGTTTCAAGAGGTTGATATTGTAGGGATTACAAGAAATATCTGCAAATATGCGGTGACTGTCCGCAACCGCCAAGATTTAGGAAAGATAATCAAAAAAGCCTTTTTTATTGCCAGAACTGGAAAACCGGGTGTTGTAGTGGTAGATTTGCCCAAGGATATTCAGAGTGCGTACGGGGAGGACACATACCCTCAAACTATTGATGTCAGAGGCTATAAGCCAAGTAATACGGTCCACGACGGTCAGATCAAAAAAGCTATTGAGGCTTTAAATCAGGCGAGAAAGCCTTTGTTTTTAATTGGTGGCGGAGTCAATATTGCAGGAGCCGGCAAAGAAATGCGGCAGCTTGCTGAGTTGACTGGAATGCCAGTGGTTACGACCATAATGGGAAAAGGCGCCATACCGACCAGCCATCCTTTGTATGTTGGCAATATCGGAATCCATGCTGGTTATGCAGCAAATGCGGCTATCAGCGAGTGTGATGTATTGTTTTCCATTGGGACGCGTTTCAACGACAGAATCACAGGAAAAACTGATACCTTCGCAAAAAATGCGACTCTGATTCATATCGATGTAGACCCCGCATCTATTTCCAGAAATATTGCAGTGGATATTCCAATAGTGGCGGATGCGAAGAAAGCAATTGAGATATTGCTTAAAAAATCAAATCGTCTGGACTGTAAGGATTGGCTGAAACAGATTATGGCATGGAAAGAAGCTTACCCGCTTACGATGAAGAGCAAAGGTTTGACTCCGCAAAGGATTATTGAGGAAATCAATCAAAGCTTTCAAAGCGCGGTTGTAGTAACCGATGTTGGTCAGAATCAACTTTGGGCCACTCAATTCTTAGAGCTAGACGAAAACAGACAGCTACTGACCTCAGGAGGTTTGGGCACGATGGGCTATGGCTTCCCTGCTGCTATTGGGGCAAAATTGGGGAATCCCCAGAAAAATGTAATCGTGATTTGTGGGGATGGCGGGATGCAGATGAATATTCAGGAGATGGCAACAGCCGTTGTTCACGAGCTGTCTGTGATTGTATGTATTCTCAATAACGGTTATCTTGGAAATGTGAGACAATGGCAGGAAATGTTTTATCATAAACGGTATTCAGGCACCTGCCTTCGATATCGAAAACGATGTGAGTCTGATTGCAGTAAGCCTGGGAAGAGTTGCCCAGAGTATACTCCCGATTTCATCAAACTGGCGGAAAGCTATGGGGCATGCGGTATACGTGTGACCCAGGCAGAGGAGATTAAGGCCGCGTTGCGGGCTGCAATAAATAACCTTTCCGCCCCTACTGTGATTGAATTTATAATTGATCCGGAAGAAAATGTCTTGCCGATTGTTCCGCCAGGAAGTCCGCTAAGTGAAATGATTATGGAGTATTAAGCAAGGAGGTGACTTTAGTGAAGAAACGATGGCTCTGTTTGTTTGTAGAAAATGAAATTGGCGTGCTCGCCCGTATTTCAGGACTATTTTCAAGTAAATCATACAATCTGGACAGCCTTACTGTAGGCACTACGGAGGACGAAACCATTTCCAGGATGACAATCAGCATTTACAGTGATGACCAGATATTTGAGCAGATTAAGAAGCAATTGAACCGAACTGTTGAGGTTATTAAGGTAATTGATTACACGGATCTGTCCATATATAGTAGAGAAATTATGTTTCTGAAGATAAAAAAGTGCACGGAAGCTGACAAAACCGGGATTTTCCGTTTTGCCCAGGTATACAATGTAAAAGTACTGGATTTTAATAAAACAACAGTCTTACTGGAGTGTGTACAGGTAGAAAACGAAAATGATAAGGTGATAAAATTATTGAGTGAGAGATTTGATAACCCATTTGAAATTATCAGGGGTGGAAGTGTTGCAATAGAGGCGGTATAGCAAAATCAACAAAGAAGGAGGGAATGTTTTTGGGAAACAAATATAGTATCATAGATTATAAAGTTATTAGACAATGTGCTGTTTGAATGAGAGAGCGACCGTACAACAACATAAAAAGTAATTTTATAAAACAGGGCTACATAGAGATGATTTATCTTTATGTATGACCAGGTGTATACGGAGGATGTAAAAATGAATACTAAGAAAGGCGATTATCCAATTTCACTCAAGGAAGTGTTCCGTGCAGAACAGGTTGTTTCTAAGTTTATTAATTCTACCCCGCTTATTTATTACAAGAGCCTGTCTGACCAAATCGGGGCAGAAATCTTTATTAAGCATGAGAATCACTTGCCGGGAGGCAGCTTCAAAATCCGTGGTGGTCTTAATATCATGCATCATCTGAAACATCAGGGCATAACAGGAGTTGTTACGTTTTCAACCGGAAATCACGGCATTTCAATCGCAACTGCTGCAAAAATGTTGGGGATTGATGCAACTATAGTTTTACCGAAAGGAAATAATCCGGAAAAGAATCAAAGAATTATTGATGCGGGAGCAAATTTGGTGGAAGCCGGAGAAAATTTTGAACAGTCTGCACAGGAGTGCATGAAGCTACAGGAAGAAAGAAATTTACACTATATCCATGCAGTTAACGAGCCGCATTTGATTAACGGCGTAGGTACCGAGTTCACAGAAATATTAAAGGAGCTGCCCGATATTGATGCTATTATTTTGCCAATCGGAGGAGGAAGTGAGCTGGCGGCGGCAGTTACAGTGCTGAAGTCAGTTAATCCTAAAATTGAAATATATGCAGTTCAGGCAGAGTCGGCCAAAGCCGCGTACTTATCATGGAAGGCGGGGACAATAATGCAAGAGCCTAATCATACATTTGCCGGAGGTTTCGCAACAGGCTCGGCATATGAAATTCCATTTGAGATATATAAAGATAAATTGACAGATTTTATCTTGTTGTCCGAGGATGAAATAAGAGAAGGCATTTATCTGGCAATGTTCCACACGCATAATTTGGCAGAAGGCGCTGGGGCGTCAACAATAATGGCGGCCAAAAAAATTAGAAGAAGACTATACGGGAAAAAGGTTGTTCTGCAAATGAGTGGATGTAATGAGACTGTGGATTGCATCCGTGATGTGTTAAACATGTTACATAAAAGGATTTAATTATATAAGAAAAATTATACTGTAAGAATGAAACTCTAAATGAGGAGGATTACTATTTTTAACACGACATCTAATTACCCAATATCTTATATTACTAATAGTAAGATAAACACGGGCAAAGAAAGCAGTTCAAATAACGAGTACTTATTAGAGTGTGCACTTAATACAAATGATGATAATGTTAAAAGTGCATACTCAACGTTATATTTAAACATTGCAAAATGTTATGAAGAATTGTGTGATTCTGATAATGCAAAAAGAAATAGGGGAGAATATGAATAAGTTTGTAACTTCAATAAGGGTTGAAAATTCAAAAAAACTCCTAGTTAACACTGATTATAAGCTATGGCAAATTTGTGAGAAAGTAGGGTTTTCTAATTCTAAATATTTTAGTCAGGTTTTTAAAAAAATAGTGGGTGTATCACCTAAAGAAATGTGAAAAAAGCAAATACAAATAATGTAATAAATTAGAGATAAAACATTGAGTTTTTCATTCAATAAGTTGAAAAACCCTAGTTCTCACATAATATCTAAAAATTATAAGACATACTTTTATTTTATAAGTAAGGTATAAAATAGTTTGATGTTTTCCTTAAGAACCATAACCACGTAGAAAAAAAAATTGTTAGATTCGTGTTAGAATGCAATGGTAAAGTAAATTAGAGGTGGTTTTATGGATATTCATATATTAGTCGTTGAGGACGATGAGAGTATCAACGATATGGTAAAAAAGTTTTTGATGGTAGAGGGTTATAATGTAGACGTCTGCTTTGATGGAGATGAAGCATTGGAGCAATTCTACAGCAAGAATTATCATCTTGTAATTCTTGATATTATGCTGCCCGGTACAAACGGACAAGAACTTTTAAAAGAGCTACGCAAAATTCACAACACTCCGGTTTTGATGATGACCGCTTTGGATGACGATGATAACCAAATAAGAGCGTTCAGCAATGAAGCTGATGATTATGTCACTAAGCCTTTTACTATGCAAATTCTGATGAAGCGAGTAGAGGCGCTCTTACGTCGAAGCGGAGCACTTAAAAAAGAAATCTGTGTAGGAAAGCTTACGTTATATCCGTTATCATATAAGGCTACTTATAATGATAAGGATATAGGGCTTACACCAAAAGAATTTGATATTTTATTTCTTTTAATACAGAACAAAGGCGATATAATTCCACACGAAACACTGCTTACAAAAATATGGGGATATGATTTTGATGGTAACGAGGGAGTTATCCATGCAAACATGAAAAGATTACGAGATAAACTTCCGGCCAATATGATTAAGACGGTCAAAGGTGTAGGATATTGTTTGGAGGAAAATGAGAAATGAAAAGGAAAAAAGAACTTGGAATATTCGGTAAGATTTTCTTGTATACTATGATTCTTATTATGTTAGTTATTACCACCCTCGCCTTATTTTTTGGAGGGCAAGTTAATCTGATATTTGAAAAGAGTCAAACATACTTAATTGAAGCACCTTTAGGTGACTCAATTATCCAAGATGATGGTTCGGGTGTAATAAGTGGAAAAGTATTTGAGCCTGCAAATACTTTATCGGATATGTATATGAGTTTTGTCACTAAAACGATCATCGTACTTGTTATTTTATTATCTGCCAGCGTTTTGGCGGCGGCACTTTTCGCCCGCAGCATGGCAAATCCTATCAAAAAATTGGCTGCGGATACAACTAAAATGTCAAAATTGGAATTCGTATCAGCTCCCGCAGCTCGTCATGATGAAATAGGGCAGCTTTCAAATGACGTTTATAAAATGTATGAAACGTTAAAATTAGAAATAGAACGGGAAAGAGAACTGGAAGAAAATCAACGATATTTCTTTTCGGCAGTTTCCCATGAGCTAAAAACACCAATCGCCGCCGCCAGCAGTATATTAGAAGGAATGTTAGCGAATGTGGTAAAGCCCTCAGAATACCCTGAATATTTAAAAAAATGTCTAAATATGATGACAAAACAAAAAACATTAATATCGGAATTATTAGAAATCATCCGTTTGGATGATAACAAAATAGAATCCAAATTTGAAGATGTTATTTTAAAATCTGTTATTCAATCAGTTCTGTCGACTCATCAAACACTAGCTGATACAAAAGCGCAAACGATTGTCGTTTCCGTCCCTGATACACTTATATGTTTGCTCGATCAAAATTTATTTAGCCGTGCATTGTCTAATATACTTATAAACGCCGTTCAGAATACACCGGAACAAGGGCATATCAGCATATGGTGCAATGAACAAGATAATCAAACTGTCCGTCTGCACATATTAAATTCGAATGCACATGTAGATGAAAAAAGTCTGCCCAAATTATATGAACCCTTTTACCGCATAGACAAAGCTCGTAGCAGAGATCAAAACCGCAGCGGTCTGGGATTAACAATTGTAAAGAAATCGCTTGATTGCATGGAAATACCTTTTTCTATTGAAAATATCGGAGATGATGTTGTTTTTTGGATGGATTTGACTATATATTAAATAATATAAATTATATTTTGAATAATTGGTTGTGACGATTTGATGAAACATAAATAAATCGATATAAAAAGTCCCATTCTTACCGTTTGTTGTTTTTTTTAGAGGACCACGCTATATAGCGTGGTCCTTTTTTCTTCTGTAGGCTATAGGAGTGACTCCAGTCAGTTTTTTAAATTGAGTTGCAAAATAGCTTTGGCTGTTAAATCCAAGCAAAATAGCGATCTCCAGAATTGATTTATTAGAGTAGGTTAGTAGGAATTTGCTTCTTTGTATTCGAGCATAGGTCAAATACGCTGAAAACGGCATACCTGTTTCCTTTTTAAATTGGCTACTAAAATAAAATTTACTTAAATTAGCCTGAATAGCTACACTATCCAAAGTAAGGCACTCTCCTAAATGGTCTTGTATGTAATGTAAGGCGTCGCTAATCTGCGGATGGGTTGCATTTATTTTATCTATATTGATTTGCATACTATAACCTACAATCATTTTTTTTCCCAAATCTATGAGTTCAGAAAAAGAATCTTTCTTTTCCATGTATTTAACCAACGCTTGATGTTTGGCTTTGGCACTATAAGGGGAAACCCCTTTGTCGGTTACGCAGTGACAAAGTAATGCGGAAAGAGAAATCATATGGTTTTTTAAAGAAGTTATTTTATCAAATGCAGATAACTGATATTGAGGCAATAGGTCGATAAAATTATGATATTGCTCTAATGATTTTTTGACATTTCCTGATAGAATTGTATTTATCAAAAATGTTTCACATTCGAAAAAAGTGTAGATACCATCTATATTATCTTTGGGATAATGTAAATTTGAAAGATTCACAAAAATTCCCCCCCCTTTTCTTTTTATTGATAATGATTATCATTATCGGTTATCTAATTATATCATTACTTTTTCAAAAAAAGATATTATTAAATAATAATTAAAAAAATAGCAAGAATTTAAAAGCATAAAAAAATAGATGAGTTATACTTGTAATAAGTCGTTGATAATAGTTATCAATTAGAATCTCTCGAGAATAATTACCATAATTATTTTGTAGTTAAAGACAATAGAGAGATAGATAAGTTATAAAGGAAGGAGCGGTCAAACAAAGTAAAAGCTGTAATACTGTTCTGTATAGCATGTAATAAAAATATCGTATCAAAAGAAAAGGGGAGAAAAATGATTAAAAAATTACTTGGTTTTACATTAGCTTTACTTATATTGTTGGGTTCTGAATGGAGCAGCAGTTCATTGGTTTTCGCATCAGAAGAGTTAAAGGAAGGCATGTATAATGTGCCGGTGCAGTTGTATCATGAAACAAATGATTCGCTTTCCATGGCAGCCGCTGTGTTAAAAAGCGATGGGAGAATTGAAGTTTCTGGAGAGAAAACGACTCTCTATGTAAGCTTTCAATCTGCAAACATTATGGGTATTACTGGATATTTAAGAGAAGCTAGTTATTTCGCAAGTTCAGCTGATTATACAGCATATAAAGGCGGAGATATAGATAAAATAAAATCGCCGCAGGTAATAAGTACATATGAAGCCGAGGGAAAAGACTATCCTGAGGAAATCAGTATGGAAATCTCGGGAAATGAAGAATACGTATATATTATTATGGGTGTAGATCCCATCGGTATGACGGCAGGAGCTAGGATTAAGATTGATTATATAAATATCGATAAAGTAGAGCCCACAGAAATTCAATTAAATACGGTGGAAAAATCCATTGAAGTTGGAGATGTTTTTACCATTCAAGCCACAGTACTTCCCAATAATGCAGTTGACAAGGAGATTGCTTGGTCTAGCGACAATAATGCAGTAGCAACAGTAGATGCAAATGGAAAGGTTATAGGAGTTGGTGAAGGGACAGCCACTATTACTGCAACGACAGAAAATGGTTTGGAAAGTACTTGCAAGGTGACGGTAATACAAAATGAAGTAGACTCATCGATCATAGAAGATGGTAGATATGAAATTCAGGTTTACTTGTGGCATGCTACAGCTGATCAACCTTCTATGGCGAATATCTCATTTAATCACACGGCAATAATGGATATAAAAGATGGTGTAAGAACCCTTAGTTTTTCTACACATCCTATGAAGTTAGGAACAATTGAAGCAGTATTACACACATTCCAGTACAAAGATATGGACGGAAATTACCAATTTGCAGAGATTATAGCCTACGAAAACGGTGGACTGCCCAGTGCATTTCGGTTTGTCCTTCCAAGTGAAGAGGAGTTTATTGATGTGAAGGTAGACCCACAGGTGGAACAAATGGGGAATCAAGTATTAGACGCCAGATTAAAATTAGATTATAGCACTCTTGAAAAGGTAGAAGATGATAAAGCTTTAGACGGGAATACAGATACTATAGACGGAACACCTGAAATACCAGAGGAACAATTAAATGAAAAAGAAGAAGAACAATTAAATGATGGAAAAGATGTTGTAGAAGCTGTTGATCAAACAACGACGGAATCATCTGTTAAAAAGGTTCAAAATCCTAAAACAGGAGATAGCGGCATTATGATTCAAATTGCATTATTGTTCTTGTCCGCATTTGCTATTGTAGCATTGTGTATAAAAGAAAAAGTAAATTGATAAAGTAAAAATCAAAGGGAAGCTGAATATGAAAACCAGAAACAAATGGAATAAAATAGAAATTATACTGTGGGCTGTGTTGTGCTATTCTTTGGTTTTTAGCAATAGTGCTATGGCCATTGAGAAAGGCACCTATACTGCGCCAACCACCGCTTCATACTATAATCCCGATACAGGGGAGATCGATGACGGTGGTACTAAAAATGCAGAAATTGGGGAAGGCATGGTCAAAAGTGTATTGGGCAACAAAGCTTTCATCGAAACGGATGGAGCTACCACGCATGTGACGGTGCGTATTAATATGATTTCCAATATTACAAAGGTGTCTTTTACGGCACGAGATTCCAATGGCAGTTACTATAATGTTTCAGCAAAAAAAGTGTCATCAAATTCGTCCAAAGACACGTCGGACTATCGCTTGGTATTGCGAGATCCAGGTGCGTGGATTCGCGTTGTAACCTATGTAGTTCCCATGGGAAGAGATGTTATCTTTTATGGCAGGGTAAATGTGACAAGTGCCACCCCAGGTAAAGGAGATTTTAAAAGCACCTTGACCATAGAGGAGACGGTAAAAGCGGAAAACAAATCCCAAGAAAAAGCAAAGATTGTGAAAACAATTAAAAAAGATGAGGTAGACGAAAATAAAGTAGAAAAACAAGAAAAGAAACAAGAAGTAAAGGAAGAAGTAAAGGAAGAAGCACTACAAGCAGAAGAGCTAGAAACAAATTCTGATAAAGAGGATCCTCTCTCAGGGGTAGAAGGAATAATAGAGGTAGCAGCTATTGAAAATGCCATAGATGATAATGAAGAAAAGGTAGAAAAACATTCTCCTTTCCTCTTCTATTCCCTCGGGATATTGACTCTAGGAGGAGTCGGTGCTTTGCTGTATTTCAAAATTATTAGAAAAGCGAGATAGATGTATGAAGAGAATGTTTATTGGTTTTATTTTATGTAGCTTATTGATTTTACTTCAAATCGGTTGTGTAGATCAAAATCAAGGGGAAATCAAAGGGGAAGAAATACGTATTATTGCCACATCTCCAGCTACTTGCCAAGTTTTGGATAAGCTAAATTTAGATCTTGTAGGGATCCCTGAAACTAGCCGTGATATTCCTCAGAGGTATAAGGGATTAACGGTAGTAGGTTCTCCTATGTCACCGGATATGGAAATCGTAAAATCATTAAAGCCTACAGATGTTATCGGACCCAATAGTCTACAAGAAGATCTTCAATTGCATTATGTAAATATTCGATTGAATGCAACGTTTATTAATTTAAATAGTGTACAGGGAATGTATAAAAGTATAGAAGACTTAGGGCAAAAATACAATCGGGTGGAGGAAGCTAAGGCTTTAACCGACGAATTTAAGACTTATTTAAAAGAATTTCAAAAAATTAATGAAGACAAAATCAAACCAAAGGTACTGATTTTAATGGGATTTCCAGGATCATATATTGTAGCTACCGAGAATTCTTATGGGGGGAGCTTGGTGCAACTTGCAGGAGGAGTCAATGTATACAGTGGGACTGGAAAATCATACTTAAATGTGAATACAGAAGATATGTCAAAAAAAGATCCAGATATCATATTAAGAACAGCCCACGCTTTGCCACAAGAATCCATGAAGATGTTTGATGAAGAGTTTCAGACCAATGATATATGGAAACATTTTAGGGCGGTAAAGGAAGGCAAGGTCTATGACTTGGATTATGAAAAATTTGGTATGAGTGCAGGATTTGATTATCCTGAAGCATTAGAAGATTTGCAGAAGATTTTATACGGCAATTAAGGAGATGAAAAAGATACAAAAAAGAAAAAGCCTTTCGTTTTTTATATTAATTTTTTTATTATGTATTCTCTTTTTCATCGCAATTAATTTGGGTAGCATACAAATTAGATTTGTGGAATTGTTTAAGGGATTGTTTATAGAATTTGACGAAAATGTAGCTACTATTTACGATCTCCGCTTTCCACGAATTCTGATTGCAATATTAGGAGGAGGGGCACTGGCTGTTTCAGGGGTGTTGCTGCAAGCAGTCATGAAAAACCCTTTGGCGGATCCTGGAATCATTGGGATTTCCAGCGGGGCTAGTATGGTTTCTATACTATTAATCGCTTTTTTTCCTTCCCTTTACTTTTTCACACCTTTATTTGCACTCTTAGGAGGTTTGATATCCTATATTTTAGTGTATTCCCTATCGTGGAAATCAGGATTAAATCCTCTGAGAATTGTTTTGGTGGGGGTGGCAGTCAACGCGGTTTTTATAGGAATGATCGATGCTTTTCAAACCATGACAGGAGGTTTCCTTTCAGGGGCTGCGTCCATTGTCAACGCAAATATTTCTATGAAAACATGGGATGATGTTAAAGTATTATTTATTTATGTATGCATTGGAATGATTTTGGCGTTGATTGTATCAGGATCATGTAATCTCTTGACATTAGAGGATAAGACAGCGAGGAGTTTAGGAGTTGATGTGGATAAAACCCGATTGTTGATCTCTTTTATTGCAGTAATGCTGGCGAGTATATCTACAGCTATTGTCGGCGTCATTGGATTCTTGGGGCTGATTGCACCGCACATTGGGCGGATATTGGTCGGTTCAGACCATAAATTGTTAATTCCCTATTGTGCCATACTAGGTGCGTTTATTTTACTATTAGCAGATACCCTAGGTAGAGTCATTGCTGTGCCTTACGAAATATCCCCCTCTGTTATTATGGCAGTCGTTGGAGGACCCTGCTTTATCTTCTTATTGAAAAGGGGTGATAAAACTCATGAAAGTTGACAATATAAGCTTTAGCTACAGGCAACATAAAGCGGTAGATCAATTGTCCCTAAAGATTGTGGAAAATGAGATCACGACGATTATTGGAGCAAATGGATGTGGGAAATCCACGTTATTTTACTTAATGACAAAGAATTTAAAACCTGATGAAGGAACTATCTTTTTAAAGGAAAAAAACATATCTGCCATTCATCTAAAAGATTTTTCTAAGATGGTTTCTATCGTTCATCAGCAGAATAAAGCTCCAGGTGACATAACCGTTGAAAAACTGGTTAGTTATGGTAGGACACCATATATACCATTACATAGATCGAAAACAAAAGAAGATTATTCTTATATCGAGTGGGCATTGGATACTACAAATTTAATCGATTATAAAGACGAGCTAGTTTCAAACCTTTCAGGGGGGCAAAAACAGAGGGTATGGATTGCCATGGCCTTGGCTCAAAATACAAAGATTTTATTTCTAGATGAACCTACTACCTATCTAGATATTCGATATCAGATTGAAATTTTAAAGTTGATCCAAAAGCTAAAAGAAGATTACGGCATGACCATTATAATCATACTGCATGATATCAATCAATCCTTGTATTTTAGCGATCAAATTATCGGAATGAAAAAAGGAAAGATTGTTGCACAAGGAAATCCAGATGAAATCATTACTTCAGAAGTTATAGAAGAGATTTACGATATCCACTTAGACGTAATGTGGTGGAATAAAAAGAAATTTGTCGTAACAATATAGAGTTGCATAGCATGTAATAAGAAAGGAGTTCGATTAAATGAAAATATTAATTACTTATTCAAGTATGACAGGGAACACAAGAGAAATAGCAGAGTGTATACACTCTACTTTGCCAGAAAGTATTCTCTTACCTATGAAAAAAGTAAAGAACATAAAGGAATGGGATTTCGTATTTATGGGATTTTGGGTAAACAAAGGAAATCCTAATAAAGAGGCTATAAAATTTCTCTCTGCAAACAAGCATAATAAGGTAGCGTTATTTGCAACATTAGGCGCCATTCCAGGGGGAGAACATACTCGATCTTGTATAGAGGGGGCAAAAGAGATTCTAGGAGAATCTTGCCATGTGGTAGATTTTTTTGTCTGCCAAGGAAAAATTGACCCAATGATTACAAAAGTATTTAAAATATTTCCGAAAGGACATTATCATCATTTTACAGATGAAAAAAGAAAGCTATATGAGAAGAGTATTGCTCATCCAGACGAAATAGATAAGGAAAAAGCGCGTCAGTGGGGCATGTATGTGAGGGAACAATTAGAATTAGAGCGAAAGGCCAATTGAGAGAATAAAGGGGGAAAGGGAATGTATAATACAGAAACGAACAAGAAACAAGCTGAAATCGGCAAGGTGATGCGCGGTGCGTATCTTCTATTAGGGTTGATTATGTTGGTACTTGGGGGTATCGGCGTCGTCTTGCCTATTTTACCTACGACACCTTTTATCTTTTTAGCTTCATATTTTTTTGCAAAAAGCTCGGATCGATTACATCTATGGTTGAAAAATACCAAGGTATATCAAAAGAATGTCCAACCACTCATAGAGGGGAGAGGAATACCCTTAAAAGGAAAGATATACATATTGGCATTCGCCTGGTTTTTCTTACTACTGATGTTTTTTAAAACAGAGATTTTGTTATTAAAAGTATTAGCCATATCCCTAGGCAGCATAAAGACCATTGTGTTTTTTAGAATGAAGACAGCAAAAGAAGATAAAAAACTTGAATATGAAGGATAGGAGAGAATAGGATGGTAGAAACATGTTGATCAATAAAAAACTCATTTCTTATGCAAAAGGAGTAAAGCCTTATATTGCTTTGGCAGTAGCCACAAAAGTAGTGGTTTTGGTGACAAATATATTCTTTGCTTTTTCAATAGGAGGGGCATTACAAAGTTATTTTGAGGGCGGATGGCAGGCTGTTAATGTGGAGTTGTTATTAGGGGCGACGGGATTTACTATTGTAATGCGTGCAGTGATGAATCCTCTAACCCTTATATTTTCACACCGATGTTCTTCCATTGTCAGATCTCGCTTGCGAGAGGCTGTGTATGAGAAAATGGTCAAATTAGAGACCCAATATCATCGGACTACAGGTACCTCACATGTAGTATCCGCTGTAGTTGACGGGGTGGAATCTTTGGAATCTTACTTTGGATCCTATATTCCCCAATTCTACTATGCAATTATGGTTCCTTTTATTTTATTTGTTTCACTGGTGAAACTAGATTGGCGTCCGGCGGGGATATTGTTGATTATCAGCCCACTGATACTCCTATGTATGATGTTGATCATGGACATGGCAGGTAAAATGAATAGAAAACATTTTGGTCATTATCAAAGCTTAGGTTCATTTTTTTTAGAAAGCTTACAGGGTCTACCAACTTTGAAATTATTTGGTCAAGAAGAAGAAAGATTTGATGAAATAAAAGAAAGAACTGAAAGTTTTAGAAAGACCACTATGAAGATATTGGGTATGCAACTCAATTCTATTATCCTGATAGACTTTATTACATACGGAGGGGCGGCAGCGGGAATTGTTGTCACAGCTCTTTCCTTGGGCAAAGGGTATCTCTCATTTGGTGAAAGCTTTACCTTTTTGCTTTTAGCATCAGAATTTTTTTTGCCATTAAGGACATTGGTGTCTTTCTTTCATATTGCTATGGGAGGAGTATCTGCATCGGAAAAAATATTTCATTTGTTGGAGACTTCTGAAGAACGAGTACATAGAAAAGAAAAACCTTATAAAGGGAAAGGGAACAATACTTCTATTCTTTTGAAAAACGTATCCTTTTCATATTACCGTGGAAGTCCCATCCTTCAGGATATCAATATGGAAATAAAACAGGGCGAAACCGTAGCACTCGTAGGAAAAAGCGGATGCGGAAAAAGTACCCTTGCTAATATGTTGGTTGGGTTTATGGATCCCATTCAAGGCAATATTTCTTACGGAGAGCAAGATAGCGTAGATATTTCTTTAGAATCATTGAGAAGAAAGGTGTGCCTTGTGCCACAAAATACATATATATTTACAGGAACCATTGAGGAAAATTTAAGGATGGCGAATCCATATGCAAAGGATGAGGATATGATTCGAGTCTGTAAAAAAGTTGGACTAATGGATTTGATGAAGGGATCGGGACGAGGACTCGCTCTCCAAGTAGGAGAGGCTGGTTCTCAGTTGTCAGGGGGACAAAGGCAAAAGTTAGGCATTGCAAGGGCTTTGTTGCGCAATTCTGATGTATTTATTTTTGACGAAGCTACTTCTAATGTAGATAAGGAAAGCGAAGAGGAGATCTGGCAAGCTATATGGAAAGAAACTCAGAGTAAGACAACGATTATTATTTCTCATAGGCTTTCCACCATCATCCATGCTAATAGGATTTATGTAGTAGATAAAGGGTGTATTGTAGAATGGGGAAATCACAACCACCTTATGGCAAATGGAGGATTGTACTATCAACTGGCATTGGAACAGGGAGAATTGCGAAGAAAGGAAGAGGTTTCCTAATGGAATATCTAAAAAAAGAAATTCAAAGTCATAGATCTTTTTATATTGTAAGGCGTTTATTAGAAATGACCTCCCCTTTAAAGGGCTATATGATCCTATCTGCAAGTGCAGGTTTGTTGGGAAACTTTTGTGCCGTGGGTTTGATGGTAGGAGGAGGAGCCCTTATTTGTACTCTCGCTGGTCTAAACATAGGATTTACTGGATTGCAATGGGGTATTATTATGGTTTTATGTGCTGTATTTAGAGGTGTATTTCGTTACATAGAACACTATAACGGCCATGATGTGGCATTTCGATTGTTGGGCTTGATTCGGGAAAAATTGTTTTTAGCTCTTCAAAAAGGAGCTCCAGGTAATTTAGCAGAGAATAAATCGGGGGATATGATCTCCACCATTATGGCAGATGTAGAACTTGTAGAAGTTTTTTTTGCCCATACCATTTCACCAGTGATTATCGCTGGGATTATGTCTGTAAGTATGATGATCTTTGTTGGACAATTTGCCATAAATTTTGCCTTGATACTAGGGATTTTTTATTTATTGACTTTGGGAGTCACCTACTTCGTTAATCAGAAAATAGGGAAGGATATCGGAAATAAGTATAGAAGACAATTCTCTGAAAGTACATCCCATTGGCTTGATAGCCTAAGGGGGATGAAGGAAATTTTAATTTTGACTGGTGAAGATAATCGATTGAGAGAAATTCGGGAAAACGGAGTTCAATTAAACGAGTCCTTAGGAAAATTAAAAGTCCAAAGGAGTTTCGCAATATCTATACCAGAATTCCTTATTACTTTGGCGACAGTATCTATATTTTTGCTAGCCTCTTATTATGGATTATCTACAGAGAAGACTCTCATTGTGACTGTAGCTGTGGCATCTTCTTTTGGTCCTATCGTCGCGTTAAGCAATTTAACTGTAGATCTAAAAAATACATTTGGGGCGGCAAGGCGAATCTTTGATATATTAGATGATGAAAACTTCGTAGAAAATAGTGGAAAGAGGGAAGTAGATATTCAAGATATGGATATTAGATTTGAACGAGTATCCTATCAATATCCTTCTTCTACGGGGAAAGCAATAAATTCCTTTTCTTTATCCATGAGAAAGGGCGAGAAAATGGCAATTATGGGTCCAAGCGGTTGTGGCAAGAGTACACTACTTAGGCTTTTGCTTCGATACTTCGATCCTCAAGAGGGTAATGTATATTTAGGCAAATACAATATTCGCGAGATTACATTAGAAAGCCTACGAAAGAATATCGCACTGCTGACACAGGATACCTTCTTGTTTGACGACACTATCGAGAAGAATATTCGAATCGGCAAACCAGGGGCCACTATGCAAGAAATAGAGCATAGTGCAAAAAGGGCCATGGTCCACAATTTTATACAGACATTGCCTCATGGATATCAAACTCGTGTAGGAGAGTTGGGAGGAAGACTTTCCGGAGGAGAAAAACAGCGCATAGGAATCGCCCGAGTATTGCTTACAGAAGCGCCTATTATTGTCTTAGATGAACCTACGAGTAATCTAGATGCATTGAATGAAAAGGCTATTTTAGATATATTAAAAAAAGAATTTTCAGACCGTACCCTTATCATGGTTTCCCATCGTTCCACTGTGCTGCAATGGGCGGATAGAGTCTATCATTATAAGACGGTGTAGTCTTACTCTAGTGTAAAGAATTATCAATATACCTAATAAAGAAACCCTCGAGAGTTTCTTAAAAGAAGATAGTAGATATATGATTTCATAGACAAATGGCTTGCTATCTTGAATTTCATATAGATTTCGTGATAAACTTTGTCTAAGGTAAGAATTGTTAATAAGGTGGTGCAGATTTGACAAAAGAAAGAAAGGGATCATCAGGATTATTGTCAAAGATTATACTGGTCTTTTTATTTGCAGTGATGATTTATTGCGTATATACCATTGGCATGTATCTATGGGATAGTTATCAGAACAATAAATTAAACGAGGAGTTACAAGAGTTATATAGAACCGAGGAAGGCAATAATCAAGATAAGAACGGAATTCACGTGAAATTTAAACCATTTTTGGAGTTAAATTCCGATGTAGTGGGCTGGGTTAAAATTCAAGATACAAAAATAGATTACCCTGTATTACAGGGGAAGGATAATGAGTATTACTTGAGTCGCAATATAACAAAAGAAACGGCACGGGCAGGTAGTATCTTTATGGATTACCGCAACGAGAAAGATGGCGAAGATAGGAATACCATTCTTTATGGGCATCATATGAAGGATGGTTCTATGTTTAAAGCTCTAATGGGCTACAAAGAAAAAGACTTTTTTATAAAACATCCAGGTATTGAATTTGACACCTTGAAAAAGAACTGGAAGTGGGAGATATTTTCTGTTTATATCACGGATACAAAATTCGATTATATTCGTACGGATTTTGCGACAGAGAAGGAATATGAGGGTTTTTTAAAGGAAATCAAAGAGCGTTCTCTCTATGATACAGGAGTAAAAGTTATGAAAGAGGATAAAATCTTAACCCTCTCCACCTGTACCTACGAGTTTGATAATGCAAGGTTTACGGTTCATGCAAAATTGGTAGAGGATATATCTTTGTAGGTATAATCATATAAGCAGTGCATTAGAGAGTTATCTTCAATCTTAGTGAGAATAACGAGAAACGGTATTATCTTCTCGCTTCATCTAATGCTAAAAAATGTACTATAGCTGTGGCTAAGGTTATTTTAGATGCTGCTGTTGCTGCTGGGGCTCGTGAAGGATGGTTCTTGCCACCGGAGGTCCGGGAATGGTAAAATCAGACTATTCATCTGGGAAATCAGCTGTTGGAGTTGGAAATGGACATACGTCTGCTTTAATTGATGATTCGGCAGGGATTATAATGTTGGTCAATTCCATTATTCATTCAAAAACTTTTGATAATGGTGTGATTTGTGCCTCTGAACAATCTGTGGTTATTATTGACAGGGTTTATGAGCAGTGTAAGAAAGAATTTGCTACTAGAGGATGCTATATACTTAATGATAAGGAGGGTAAAGAATTTACGAAGTGCTTGTTTTTATTTGCTTTAATGTATAATAAACTTAACAAGTTAGAAAAAACTAACTTTATTTAGCTTGTCACAAACTTTAAATTCTCGGTAAAAAACTGCCGAGAATTTTTTTTTGAAAAAATAGGTTTGTTAGATGGGTGTAAGATACGGGCGCTATTCTTAAGAAGAACGAAAAGTTCAAATCAAATGCAGGATAGTCTAAGGAGGAACGAAAATGTACATTTTTCAAAACGCACTTAAAAATGTCGTGCGTAATAAGGGTAGAAATATTTTGATTGGAATCATAATTTTTGCTATTATTACCACGACGGTCATCACGCTTGGCATCAATAATACGGCAAACGGAATTATTGATGACTACAAAACACGGTTTGGGAGCGAGGTAACCATTACGCCCGATATGCAAAAGATAATGAAATCAGGCACATCGCTTACCCCTCGGATTACTATAGAACAACGCAAAGAATTCTCTCAGTCAAAATATATTAAAGAATATAAGCTCACAGCTAATGCGGGAATTAGCGGAGAGAATATAAAAGCTGTCGATGAGGCTACAGGTGGGGGTAGTGGAACAACGGGAATGGTAGGAGACAAATCCGAGTTTATTAATCCAACCATGCAATTGATTGGAAACCAGTTTGATGATTTTCAAAAAGGAATTCGGGAGATTACCGATGGTAAAATGCCGGAAAACGATAACGAATGTATTGTAAGCAAAGAACTTGCAGAATTGAATAATCTATCTGTTGGTGATGTCATCGATGTAACAGCCAGCTTATTTACGGATGATATAGATGTTCGCAATGTTATTTATACGCTCACTATAACAGGTATATACTTCGACGGCACCGAAGAATATGGGATGTTTGCCAATCCCTATCTGAATAGGAGAAATGAAGTATTAACTACATTTGAAACTATTACAAATGTTGTTCAAACTGACGAAAATGGAATTACTGTCGGATCGCGTTACTTTTTGAAAGATCCTGATATGCTTGCAGCCTTCACAACTGAGCTAAAAGCCAAAGGATTAAATGATATATTTAAAGTTACTACTGACGAGAACAGTTATAACAGGGTCGTTGGCCCCGTGGAAGGTCTTAGAAGTGTTTCAATTACATTTATGATTATCGTCTTAATTCTCGGCAGTATTATTTTGATTCTTTTAACTTCTATTGCCATCAGGGAACGTAAGTATGAAATCGGTGTTCTCCGTGCGATGGGTATGAAAAAAATCAAGGTCGCCTTAGGGCTTTGGGTGGAAATGCTTACCATTACAGCAATATGCCTTGTTATAGGGATTGGGATTGGAAGTATAATTGCTCAACCTGTTAGCAATGTGTTATTAGAGGGACAAATTGAAAACGCACAAAGTGATATAGAGGGTGGTAATGTGCCGGGGTTTGTGGATATGAGTTCGATTGGCACCAGTGATGAACCTATTTCTAAGCTGGATATATCGCTTGGTCTTCACACGACGCTTCAAATTATCGGAATTTCTTTGATGCTCGCAACGATTGCGGGATTAGCCGCTATTATCAAAATAACAAAATATGAACCTATCAAAATATTGATGGAAAGAAATTAGGAGGGCGCTTTCATGAGTGTATTAACATTGAACAATGTGTCGTATAAATACGAGGGGACAAAAAAGAATGTGCTAGCGGGAATCAGCGCGGAATTTGAAATGGGAAAGGTATATGCCATTGTCGGAAAATCAGGCTCCGGTAAATCTACATTGCTTTCACTGATGGCAGGGCTTGATGTGTGTGTGAACGGTGAAATTATGTATAACGGTAAGGATCTAAAAAAAATTGACCGTGATATTTATCGGGCAAAGGGGATCGGCGTCATTTTTCAAGCGTTTAACCTCATTACCAATGCTACTGCAGTTGAGAATATCGTACTCTCCATGAATATCAGCGGTGTCAATGACAAGAACAAGAAATCATATGCATACGCTCTCTTAGAAAAAGTCGGTATTGACTGCGAAACAGCAGAAAGAAAGGTCTTGAAGCTATCTGGCGGCGAACAGCAGCGCGTTGGTATCGCCCGGGCACTGTCACACAATCCCGATATTGTTATTGCCGACGAACCAACTGGAAATCTGGACAAGGATACTGAAGCCGACGTTCTGGGAATTTTAACCTCCCTGGCCCATGATGATGGGAAATGCGTTATCATCGTCACGCACTCCAGAAAGGTTACATCAATTGCGGACGAGATATGGGGAATAAATGACGGAAAAATGATTCCGGTAAAACAGCAATAAATAAAGGATTAAGAACTGAATTTGGATGTTGGAATCTTTACGACAAAAGTTCGGAATTAAGGTATAACATGGGTAAGAAACTCCCAATGCTAAGTATTGCGTTATACGTGACCGCGGGGATACTCGAGCTGAGATTCTAGCAAATAGCATGTCTGGTTTTACTAAGATAATATACCTAGGTTTACAAGCTTATTTATTATACAAGTGTCAAAGACGCGAGTATGATAGGGCTAAACAATCTTGAAATAGGGTTCTAAGGAGAAACCTATTTCATCAATTACTTTTTTGCTTTCATCTATAATTTCTTTTACCCTCGCTGGATCAATATTCATCATTTTAAAATGTACTCCTACAATATAATCAAGGAAATCTTCTAAACTACAGTCTAAATCACCCCTGATATATGCAAAAACTAAGGATATGGAAGCTCCTCTTGCAGCACTTGTTAACATGGTAATTTCATCCTTATCATCGTCAATATTCAGCTTATACCTTCGATGATGTATTTTATAGAAAGGAACAGAAGCTTCTTTGGCAGCTATGGATCTATCATAATTTGCATTAATTCTTTCGAAGTAAAACTTATTTACGTTTTTATCTAGAAGATTTAGCATAGTGGTGAGGCGAATCTCTACAGCAGTAGACACCTGAAGGTCATACCTTTTAAAATTTAAGAAATATTTATACAATTTAAAAGCAATGACGTTTTTATTGTTTTTTGCGTAGGTTTCCGTTACGACACGGGCTAAATCAGCCTTCGAATTGTAGTGATAGGAAATCAAAGGTTTTGTAATTCCGCATAGATTCGCTACATGCTCAAGATAGGTGTCATTGTAACCGTTATCGTAAAACAATTTGGTTGCCACAGCAAGGATTTTTGATTTTGGTGTATTATGATTTTTATTTATAGCTATCATATTTTAATTATACAGTTTTTTTTCTATAAATCTAGTTAAATTTACTAATTTTTGTACCTTTAGATTAGAGAGTCTTTACTTGTTACAATAGTACTATTTATAAATCAAATCATGTTCTATTTCAATAAGACGCTGAATATAATTATTTTAACCGGTTAAGTTTGTAAATTATACTAATATTACTAATTTATAGCGATTAATACAAAGGAAAGCTAATATTAAAAATTTAAATTATAAGGAGGTTATCATGTCAATTAAAGAACTTCAACAGGAAAGGAATCAGTTGTTTTCAGATATGTTCAACAATATCATACCTAAAAGAATGCCTGTTTCCTTTAATATTTCTCCACGAATTATAGCAGAATATGCAAAATTGGATACCTTAGAAATCCAATTCAACTATGGATTGCTTGATTCTGTCGCAGACGAGGCATCTCAGCTGATTTATTCCGACACATGTCCGATTATGCCCGTAGGTCTTGCTTCAAGGATTGCAGGGGGGTATCAAGCCATTGATTCACAGTCCTTCCAAATGGGGAGTAACGGATTCATGCAGCATCCGGAGGTAGTCGGTATGGAAGAGAGTGAATATCCCGAGTTAATAGCAGATCCCTATGCATGTATATTAGAAAAAGTACTGCCAAGACAGCACAAAGCGCTCAGTCTCGAGGATCCTGTAAAAAGATCCCTAAGTATAAGTGCTCTACAAGCGGAGAACAACAGGCAATTAAGCAACACAGTTCCTATCATGAATAGACTAATTGAGAAATACGGTTACTATAAAGGAGCTCCTTTCGGTTCTGGAGGATTTACTGCTGCTCCCTATGACTTCATTGCCGATCAACTTAGAAGTTTTTCCGGAATAAGCATGGATATTAGAAGGAATAGAAGTGAAATCCTTGAAGCGTGTGAGGCGTTGTTACCTCTTATGTACCAATTAGGTCTCCCTTCTAATCCATCTCCTGAAGGCGCTGTAGGTATGCCTTTGCATATGCCGACATTTATGCGAGAAAAAGATTTTGTTAAGGTTTGGCTCCCAACCTATCTGAAATTAGTACAACAGTATGCAGCACGAGGAATTAGAACTCAACCTTTCTTAGAAGATAACTGGATGAGATATATTGATATTTTACAGGAACTGCCTGCAGGAACCGTAATGATGTTTGAATACGGAGATCCTAAGCTGATAAAAGAAAAACTTGGTGACAAATTCATAATAAAAGGTTTATTCCCATTAGACTTGCTGAAAAGAGGAACAAAACAACAAGTACTCGATAAGGCAAAAGAGATTTGTGACATTATGCTTCCTGGCGGAGGTTATATATTCAGCTTTGACAAAGGTCCATTGATGTTAAGCGATATTAATATTGAGAACTATCGAGTCCTTAGCGAATTTCTAAGAGATTATGCTGTTTATGACAATGCCGGCGAAAGCTATGGTGAAAAACTTAACAGTGAAAATTATGAAATAGATCCGAACTTCGGAAAATTCGAATCTAAATATCTTACTAATTGGAATGAATATAAAGCAAAATATCCTATGACTCCTGAAAGTATGAAAGATTACCTCTATAGATATGACATGGATAGCTTACGATTCTATCTGAATTTACTTGTCTAATGCAAAGCTATTGTCATAAGCATGTATGCTGCTTATTTCATAAAGTATACCGGAAGTAAAAAATGGACCGAACTAGCATACGGTGGGATTAAGCCCGAAAACTGTTTTTCGATAGACTTGTTCAATGGACTTACATATGCTTTGCAGGGAGACGTATCTCACCTATAAGTTATTGTAGCATTAGGATATTGTAAGCAAAAAATAGTTAAGAATATAGTTACTATTATTAACTATACTCTTATAATATGAGGAGAGTCAAAATGGAAAAATACCAACTTAAAGAACGCGAAATAATGGCAGTTGCTTTGCCTAACGCTGTTTCGGCCATGGTACACATAGTACCTGTTATGTTTGGAATGATGTTTATGACCGAATATTTAGGAATTTCTGCTGCCGCTATGGGCACGGCAATGCTTGTCACAAAATTGCTCGATTATGTCGTGGCTATCTTTGCCGGCAGCATTATAGAAAAAACTCATAGCAAGAAATACGGCAAATATGCTTTATGGATGAGAATAACCACCTTTACGTTATTTTTCAGTTCATTGTTGCAGCTTGTTGATACCTCAGGGTTCATTGCTGCTCCAATTGGAAGATTGATTTTCGTATCTATTTTCTACTGCGGTCTGCACTTCGGAATGAATTTCCGCGCAACTTCTCAGGGCGGCCTTATTCAAAGGATGGCCGGTCCTTCAATGGAAATAAGGAAACGTATGAACGCTCGTCAGGCTCAAGTCAATGCTGCTGTTACCATTGTATCAGGCGCGATAACAATTCCACTGATTGGATACTTTGCAACTAAATTTGGAGCAGCTAACGGTTATGCTATTACTCTTATTTTATTCGGCGCTTTGTTCCTTGTTCTCAGCTTAACTATGCTTTTCCCGGTGATGAAAAAATACGATCGTCCCAGAGAAAGCGCTGAGGTTGCAAATACTCCCACTGTAGGTCAAATGTTTAAATCCATTATTAGCAACAAACAGATGATTTTCATGTTTTTTATGATTACATCAATGACGGTAGGAACACAAATATTTACCCCGCTTCTGGCTTATTATTTTAAAGTCGTTACAGGGAATTTGTCGGTAATGACCCTATTGCTCACAATTCAGGGCATAGGAGCATTTTTATTCAGTCTTGTTGCGCCAGCTATAGCTAAGAAACTCGGCAAGAAGGGCGCGCTTATCTTCAGCGCAGCTCTTTCAATCACTTGCTATCTCGGCATTTGGCTTTTTGGGCTAAATCATGTTTGGGCTTTGGTCGCATTTGCCTGTTTGATTAAAGGCAGTGATGCGATTTACAGATGCTTTGCCATTAACTATTTCCTTGACTGCGGCGAGTATGGTTACTACACCACAGGTCAGGATAACAGAACCATGGCACTGACAGTTATGAACTGGCCGATTAAAATCGGGTTCTTGGCCGGTGGGGCGGCGGTAGGCTACGGTCTGGCTCTGATTGGTTACACTGCCGGTATGGAAGTTACTTCAGTATTTGCGAATAAGTTTATGGTATTATTCGGACTTTTGCCGGCGGTGCTATTCTTGGTAACGCTGCTTTTAGCCATCTTTGCATACAAACTTACGGACGAACAGGCTGAATTTTACGCGACTGAAAATAATAAAAGAGAAGCTGCACTTAAAGGAACTTTGTAATAATACATTATAAGGCGTATAGTGACAGTGACTTTGAACCACTAATAGATGGCCATATTACAGACTAGGGACAAATCCAAATCTTTGTCTATTCTGGAGATAGGCATTTGCTGGATTTACTGAAAATATACTGTAAAATATTTGGTTGTACCAGGAGTATTAAATTTTATAAAATAAATACAGAAACTCTCAAACCTACCGTTTCAATAGGTAAGTCATTTTCTTTTTAAAACAGACTATTGTACATTTAGTAAAATTGTAATAATTTATAGATATATGTTTAGTAAATCTTTTCCATGGGTAATAAAGTAATAAGAGATATTATTATTATGGAGGAGTGATGTTATAATGAAAAAATTATTAATTCCGATTGACGGTTCCGAGCATGCTCAAAGGGCTATGGAAAGAGGTAAAGAATTAGCTGAAAAGTTTGGTTGGGACATAGTATTGTTAAGTGTTGAGGTATTGCCTATTCCTTATGTAGACCAAGTAATTACGCTGAATGCAATAAATCAAACTAATGAAGATTTGAAGATTTTACTAGATGAAGCTAAGAAAAATTTTGTACATTTCAGTAATGAAGTCCAAGTAGTATCACTACGTGGAGATGTAGCAAGTACAATTATTAAATATATTGAAGATAATGATATTGAAATGGTTGTTATGGGATCAGTTGGTTTAAACGCGGGTGTTATAAGCGGATTGTTGCTAGGTAGTGTAACTAATAAAGTGTTACATAAAAGCTGTGTGCCTGTTCTCGTAGTAAAGTAAGCGTGTTCTTAATACAAACACCAACACGCTCCACCGACAAGAATTGAAACCCAATATTCAAAGCACAGGTAGTCAGCCTGTGTTTTTTTGTTTTCTATTCCTTAATAGGGGTATATGTGTTTAGCATAGTTTCAGTGTTGACTGAATGATTTTACTTATATCAAGATGGGTGGTTTATTGAGTATTATGACAGTCAAGGAAGCTACTGAAAATGTGAAGTTTCTTCATGGCGCATAGGCGAATCCGTGAGGAACGCATAAAAGGGGCATATATAATCGGGACTGCATTTAAGTAAGAAAAAAACCGAATTAACTGTTAAAATTGAAAACTGTCCCTACAGTTCATTAGTTCTATAGGGATGCTCTGATAGAAGACCATGATCAGGGCAGCAAAGTTATAGGAGGAATTATGTTAATTAAAGCAGTAATAGCATTTCTTTATCTTCCAGGGGTAATTGCTTTCTTAGTGCCAGTAATCATTGCAATATATGATCCATGGAGAAGTTCTTTTATATCCATAGGTGTCTTGGTAATAATTAACGGATTACTCGTATTAATATGGTGTGTTCGAGATTTCTACATTTCCGGTAGAGGAACGTTGGCGCCATGGGAGCCGCCAAAGAAACTTATTGTCATTGGACTCTATCGATTTGTACGCAACCCAATGTATATAGGTGTCTTAATACTTGTACTAGGCTGGAGTATATTATTCTCTTCACCATTGCTCGTTTTATATATGTTTATTTTAGCTATATCGTTTCATATAAGAACAGTTAAATATGAAGAGCCTTATTTAAAAGAGCAGTTTAAAGATGAGTGGGAATTGTATCGTCGAAAAGTGCCAAGATGGTTTCCCAAAATAGATTTTTGGACAAATCAGTAATAGATATTTCTCTATTTCCTTATAGTAGACATATGATTTCATAGACAAATACCTTGCTATCTTGTATTTCATATAGCTTTCGTGATAAACTTTGTCTAAGTAATAGTAATTGTTGATAAGGATGCTGTTCCACCTGTACCTACGAGTTTGATAATGCAAGGTTTACGGTTCACGCAAAATTGGTAGAGGATATATCTTTGTAGGTATAATCAAATAGTATTGCATTATAAAGATGCAGATTGCCTTGAATTCTGAAATATTTTGATTATATTTAATCTTAATAATGCCTGGAGTCTTAAAAGGACTCACTAACAGTTGAGTTAATATCGTACCATATCTTACTAACTGATTAATTAGCAAGTCCAACAGTGATTTTTGTTTTCACTGTATACTTCAAAATGTGAGGTGAAGAAATCGTGACAGAAAAAAAAATCATAGTACAATTTACGATGCTGACATTTTGCATAGCCTATTTTGTGTCAGGTGCTTTGATTTATCTTGGGCAATTCGGATTTTCCGTTCACTCTTTCGTTCAATCGTTACAGCAATTTGGGATGAATATTCCTTTTGCAATCTATATTTTGTCGCCTGCTATTGCTTCATTTATCGTTCTGAAGAAAAATAACAAAATAGCAGATTTTAAGGAATGGTTGAAAACTGTTTTTTACGCCAAAAATAACATCTCTATCTATTTGTTCGTTGTTACAGGGCTTGTACTGTATTTTTTGATACATATTGCAGTTTCAGGCCGTACGGAAATGGTGCTTCCATTTTATATGTTCTTCCTTTCCCTACCTGGTAATCTTATTATCGGTGGCTTGGAGGAAGCTGGTTGGATGTACATATTGCAGCCTGAGCTTGATAAAAAATATGGCTTTATTTTATCTTCTATTTTTGTTGGAGTCATTTGGCTTTTATGGCATCTCCCTCTCTTCTTCATGCCGGGGACAGGTCACTACGAGGGACTCATAGACTTTTGGATGTTTGCAGTTCAAATCTTTGCGTTTCGGTTTCTCTACGGTTCAATCTACAAAATATCAGGAAAAGGCCGTGTGTTTATGTGCGTATTATTCCACACCATGTTCAATGCGGCAACCCCCGTCTTTGGCATACTGCCTATGACTTGGGCAGGAACCATTGCCGCAAATGCTGTGATTGTTATTTTTTCAATTATAACCGTTGTGATACACGACAAAAAGAACAACTGCCCTAACGGACAGGGTGGATAGGGCAACATTATTAGTATATTTATTTGTTGATAGATAAACTGCGATTTAATCATGAATCTAAAACAATATCTAATATCTTTTTAGTTAAAAGAATCAGTCATTTAACCTAAATACTCTTGCTACTTTATGAAATGTATTTCTTTTATATTAAATAGAAGCAAATACCTGAGATAAATCAATTAAAAGATTAGGAAAAACAGAAACTTTCACTTTAGCTTCTTCAGTATAAGATTCTGGTCTACCGTAGCGTTGATCTTCCTGTAAAGTAAATATATTTACATACTTTCCATCTGGATCAACGATCCAATATTCTTTTATACCAGATTTTTCATATTTGTTAAACTTTAGAACCCTATCTATTCTTGAAGTGGAAGGAGACGAAATTTCAATGACAAGTGTAGGAGTCCCAAAATAACCTGTTCCCTTTAATCTGCTTTTATCACAAATGACTACTATATCAGGCTGAAATACATTGGTGGTTTCTTCATCTTGTTTTTCTTCGTCAGAAAACCGTAAATCAAATGGGGAAGTAAAAGCTTGACATTCATTTCCTTGTAAATGATTCGCAAGTTGCCTATATAATTCACCAGAAATTGCTTGATGTTGCCATGATGGAGCGGATTGCATACAAGGTACACCGTTAAAAATTTCCCATTGTTCATTTTCGGGCCAAGTTAAGTAGTCGGCATATGTGTGTTTTTTATTTTCTTTTGGTAATGGCATAAAATTTCTCCTTTAATTTTCTAAGTCTTGATTTGTATTAGAAAACTAATCTAATTTTAGTTTTATTTATCTATATCAATGTAAATAGAAAAAAATATAGTGAACAAAGAGTTTTTCATTTATATAATACTAAATATAATTTATCATAATATTATGTAATATTCAATAAGATGTTAAAAGTTGAGAATTGTAAAAGCAGTGGTTAAAAATAAATTAATCACTGCTTTTGTCTAGATTGGGATAGACTCAGTGTTGACCGCGCAATAATAGGATTTATTGACAGTATTGCACTTGATTATTTTTGCCAATTTTTATATAGTAATACTAGAATCTATAAACTAATAAATTGGAGGTTTTGTTAAATGGGTAAACGATTAAGCGGAAAAGTTGCTATTGTTACAGGTTCCGGACAGGGTATTGGAAGGGCTATTGCTATAGCCCTTGCGGAAGAAGGCGCAAAGGTTGTAACAAATAACCGAGGTCCGGTCAAAAAGAATGTCGCCAATCAGTTGGAGGGCAGGCTTGAACTCCTGACATCCGAACAACTCAAATGGTATAATGAAGAGATTGAAAAATATACCGGTGACGCTGAAACGACGGCAAAGACTATCAGGGATGCTGGATTCGAGGCAGTAGCAATTTTTGGCGATATCTCCAATTTTGACGAAGCAAAGAAAATCGTTGATAGGGCAGCGGATATCTATGGCTCGGTAGACATTGTAGTTAACGTTGCAGGTGCATTTGGCTTTGCTCCAATAGAAAAAATCACTGAAGAGCTTTGGGATAAGGTTACAGATGTCAAACCGAAAGGGCACTTTAACATCATTCGCCATGCAGTTCCTTATATGAAGAAAAATAAATGGGGTCGCATCATCAACTGTGCTTCGCCAGCATGGATGGGTGGTGGAATTCGTCAGTCTGAGTACTGTGCAGCCAATGCTGGTACAGTGGGCTTGACCTGGGCACTTGCAGAAGAACTTGCCGATGACGGTATCACAGCTAATGTTTTCTGCCCAGCTGCGAAGACAAGAGCCTCCGTCGATATGGAGCTGTTTGACAAAGTTGTGGATGAAGACGAGAAGTCCACTAAGTCTGGTGAGCCCCTCGTCAAATATGATGAGACTCAACCGCCCGAGTTGTTTTCTGCATTTATTCCGTATCTTGCGTCTGATGACGCCTCGCATGTTTCGGGTTCTGTTTTCTTCACAATGGGAACGTTTATTGGTCGCTATTCCAACCCTGCTATCTCCTCAAGTATGATTAGCATGGATGGTCCTTGGACTGTGGACAAAATTATAGAGGAAGCACCTAAAACAATATTTAAGGACTACAAGAATATTAATCAACAATAATCAACATTCAATTTTTCAATGAAAGAAGATTTAATAAAATTAGGATGCATGGCTTCTTTAGAATATTGAAACCATGCATCCATATGTGCATAATATTTTAATTAAAACAGGGATATGTTATGCCATTATTTATCATTAAAACAAGATGGTTAAACAACAATTTATATATAAAAATTACTTAACTGAAAATACTTCCATAGTATTTATAATGACGAAGTAATAAGCAGAAAAATGAGATTTGTTGTCAATAAATTTCTCATGTATATTAAAACCAATAAAGAATAAAGCGAGGGATTTGAGTGAGTAAAAAAATTAAATTCCATTAATATTGGATCATTATAAAAATAAATAGATAGTCACTGAGATATTTCTAATTTGCTTTAACTTTTACATAATTTTCAAGTCTCGTTATTTATTATATATTTGTTGATCAAGAGGTTTGCAGTAGATTGACTCAAACCCATTTTTTTTGCAATTATCCGGCTAGATTTGTATTTTGAATAGAGCTTGTTTACTGTACGTTTTTTAAATTCTTCAACATTGAAGCAATCTTCATAAACTTCTTCAATATCTTCTTCCTGATCAAGATACTGAAGAAATAGCTTTTTATCTACGATGGTCTTATCAGATAAGATACACATTCTTTCAACAGCATTTTTCAATTGACGTATATTTCCAGGCCAATCATAGCTGATAAAGCAAGAAAGAAGTGATTCGCTGAAGAATTTTTTTGTATTGTTGCGTTTATTGAAGGTATTTAAAAAATAGGTCGTCAGTAAGATAACGTCATCTTGTCTATGCCTAAGAGGTGGAAGAACCACTTTAGCTGTATTAAGACGCCAATATAAATCACTCCTAAAATTCTTTTCTTTGATAGCAGATACTAAATTTTGATTGGTAGCGGCAATAATTCGAATGTTTACATGTTCCGGTTTGTCGCTTCCTACAGGAATGAAACGCTGGTTTTCTAGTACATCCAATATTTTTGCTTGCATTTTAAGGGACAAATCGCCGATTTCATCCAAAAATATGGTTCCTCCATCTGCATTTTTCAACAAACCGATTTTTCCTTTGGCATTTGCCCCAGTAAAGGCTCCTGGCACGTAACCGAAAAGTTCGCTTTCAAACAGACCATCAGGGATTGCTGCGCAATTAATTGCAAGAAATGGTTTATGCCTTCTTCTACTCTCATTATGTACAGTCTGCGCGATATAACTTTTTCCGGTTCCACTTTCACCTAATATAAGGAGATTGCAATCTGATTTTGAAATCTTCTCTAAGTCATTTAAACATTGTTTGAATAATTCATTTTTTCCAATGATCACTTCTGAAAATTCTAGATCGATGGTTTCTATGGGGTTTCGGACATCTCGATAACTTAAGTCCACTGTTCGGATATTATCTAGTGACGTGGAAATCATGAATTCAAATTGATCTTGATCATTGTAGACCGGAACGTTGATACAGATAATCGTACGGTTGGTTTTGTAATAAATATTTTCTGTCACGATCGCCTGACGCGATACTTTAGTAAGATCAAAACTATAGGGGTCCCAGAGACCTTCTTTTATTTCTTTACTATTCTTTTGAACTACGTCTTCAGGTTTGATGCCGTATAATCTGGTGATGGCCGGATTAGCGTAAACGACTTTGCCGTTTTTGTCCAATACATAGATTTCAGTGAAGGAATTTTCTAGTATCTTAAGCAAAGTTTCACGAGGGATAGAATTTAAATATTCAGTGTAATCCGGACTATTTACAACTTTAGTTAGGTTAATCATTATAGAGTGCTCTTCCTTTCAGCGCTGTGATATTTAAATAATGGTTAAGGTAATTATAACATATCTAATGGTTTTTACAAACTTGAGGTTTAAATCACACAACAAAGATAAGCTCTGCAATCCTAAAATAAATTTTACATTGACCTCTTGCTTACAAAAGATTTCAAATCGCCTTGCGATTTACTAGTCACTATATGTATGAAGAAACATATCTTTTCGGAAGGTTCATTATTTTCGCGATAAAAAACCACAGGTAATATTACCTGTGGTTTTAACGGAAAAAAATCTATTTGAATCTTAACTCTGTAGGAAGAAGATCTTTTACCATTTTCAATTGTCTCTTGTCAAGCTCTGGTTGTACGTACTCTTCTAGTCTTTTTTTCCAAGCCTGAGTAGCTCGTTCACGTATGCTAATGGAATTATCTTCTTTTTCCCAATTCGAATAAGCTTTCCTATTGGCAAAATCCGGGAAAATAAAATCTTTTTTGTAAGTTTTAGTTGTTCTCGCTAAATAGTTTCCGGAGTGTTCTATCTTCTCCATTTTATCTATTAACATGGTTTCCTCACTGAATTCAACAGCTCTTAGGAATCGACCTGCAATTTTATAGGTATCTTCGTCTAGGATAAATTTTTCATAGCCAAGGGTATTGAAGGAGTCCATGATTCCAGCAAGCATATATGATACTTCAGGTTCGCTCATCAAAGCTGAGAGACCAACTAATGCCGACTCTCGACCGGCTTGATAGTCGTCTTCTTTCGCATCGGAAAGGCAACCATGAGATCTTTTTGGTAAACCATAAAAAGTGGCAAGTTCATTTTCCACGAACCATTCAACGCTAGTTTCAGCACCACCACAGACGCATACGCTATATCTAAGGTCTGTTTGCAAAGCACTAAACTGATATATGACCGGAGCACCGGGATTGACAATTTGAGTAGCTACGATTCCTGAAAGACGCTCGGTATTATTCTGAATGATATTGCTGGCTAAAGATGGTGGTCCCGTAAGTCCTGCAAGACCTACACCAGCGATACAGCAACATTGTCCGCCTTTAGCGTATTCGATGAGTGATTCGCACATAGCGCGGTCCCAGGCAAATGGTGGAGCACTGGTAATTAGGGTTGACATGAGAACTTGATCGTGAATATCATTGAACTCTTTTGCTAGTTGGATGGTACGTCTACTGACTTGACCACTACCGTTTAAACCGGCTAAGGGCTTATCACTGTACATCATCGGAGCGAGAGACATGAAATCGGTTCGGAATTCTGAAGGAACGTTTTGGGGATAAACCAATTCGCAATCAATGACATCAATCACATTACTTGTATGGAAAATTTTTATGAAGTTCACATAATCTTCTACCATTGCAGGACGGTGAACACCTTCTTGAAGGACGTTTATTGGTCCTAATGAAGATTGACCAATGGTTTTTTTCTGAACTGTACCTACAGGTAGTTTTTTACCACGGGACACGTAATTAAAATTTCTTGGACATGAAGCTAGAGCTTCATTAATGATTTCTTCAGTAAAGTATACGATTTCTCCGTCAACTCTTAATCCTCTTTCTTTAAATAGAGTAAGCAATTCATCTGAACTAAAACGAATACCTTTGTTTTTTAATAAGTGCAGAGATTTTTCGTGAATCAATTCAACAGATTCTTTTGTAACAAAGTTTCTTGTGTAGTGTTTTTTATACATAATGCACCTCCATAGTATTTGAAATATATATAGCAATAATAATGCCAAGATATAAAAATGATGAATTTGGTAATATTAAATGATTATTTCAGTAAATACTCAGAAGTCTTTTGTAAATTATTTGAACGATTTTAATTTGTTTGAGTGATTTTAACTCATGTATATGGTGTCAATTTTCTCAAAGTGTTTGTAAATAGCATAGATTAAGCAATTTTGTTAATTGGCATGTTTGTTGCTATATTTAAATAAAACAATGAAAGGAGCAAGGTAATGAAAAATGAAATAAAAAATGAAACAAAAAAAACAGATGGGGTTTCTATTTTTTCGTCGGTTAATGGTTGGACCTTTTTTCCACCATTGATCTTTACCGTTGTTTTGAGTGCTGTTGTAATGACGAACCCTGAGGGATTTGGAAACATTCTCCAATCAGCTTTTGCCTTTACCACCGACAGTTTTGCATGGATGTTCAGTTGGTATTTTATGGCACTTACATCAGTTGTACTGTATTTGGCTTTTGGACCTTATGGAAAGAAAAGATTTGGAAGCGGAAAACCGGAATACTCTACACTCTCTTGGTTAGGTATGATGTTTACGGGGGCTGCAGGTCTAGGTGTTTTGACTTGGACTACAGTTGAATGGTTTTATTCATACCAGACACCAATGTGGGGGGTAGAAACAGGAACTTCACAGGCTCTACAACAAGCAGCCATGCTACCATTATTCCATTGGGGACCCGTTTTTTACATGGGATATGCTTTAATCGCAGTTATTTTTGCCTATCAATTTTATTGTAAAAAAGTGGATGATTCGTTGCCGAGTACAGCATGTTCTACATTAATAGGCGGCAAGCATGCAAATGGAGGAATAGGTAAAACAATTGATATCATATATGTAATATCATTGTTATCGTCAGTCGTAACTTGTGTTGGCGTCAATATTCCTACACTGGTAGCGATTATTGCAAATATGACGGGTTCTGAACCGCCTTTTATCATTTCAGTGGTATTGATACTATTATGGAGTATGATCATGGCGGTCATATTGTTTGCCGGTCTTAAAAAAGGAGTGGGACTTCTTAGTAATATCCGAGTATATCTAGGTTTTGGAATTTTAGTTTTTGTTTTATTATTTGGACCTACATTCTATATGTTAAATTCATTTACAGATGGATTAGGTATGGTAATGAATAATACTCTACATCTTATTTCCAATACGGATCCATATGCAAAATCTCTAATGCCACAGGGATGGACAGTTTTTTACTTTGCTTGGTATATCACCATGTCAATCCAAAACGGTGCGTTCTATGGTAGAATTTCTAAAGGGCGTACAGTTAGAGAATTGATTTTTGGTCTGATAGGATCGACCGTAATCGGTACTTATATGTTCTTTGTAGTATTTCAAGGTTTCTCAATACATACATTTATCAATGAGGGATTAGATTTGGGAGCAGCTATGTCAGCAGGTGGACAAGGAGCGGCTATTGCAGCAGTTTGGAAGTTTTTGCCCTTTGCAGTGGTGATGATGCCGATTCTATTCATATTTGCGAATATTTGTATGCAGACATTATTAAATGCGAATGCTTACAGTATGGCAATGGCAACGACAAAAGTATTAAAAAGTGGACAGGAACCCCCACAATGGATTCGAATTTTCTGGTCGATTTGTATTGGGGTAATCAGTATCGCATTACTTATGATTGGTGGTATACGTCCATTCCAGACCATAACAGTGATTGCAGGGATACCGGCTTTAGCAATCATTGCCTTGATGGTAGCTTCATTTTTCAAAGATATCAAAAAGAATGGATGGGTCATGCCTACTGATGATACTAAAATTGAAGATGAAGTTATAGAAGATTATTTTAAATAATAACAAAGCAAACAAAATTAAGCCCAATAATAATTAAGAAATAAAAGTATGTTTTGTGATATGCTAATTATAATATGTATAGTAATTACAAATACTTTGAAAGTATAGGATGATGAGTTATGAATTCTAAGAAATCAAATATCGACTATAGTATGATCATGATAGTGTTGGGCTTTGTTACTGTTGTTATCTCTTATATTTTGATTTTTCCGGATCGATCAAAGAAGATGATTGATTTGATTAGTAGTTATATTTTAAGCAATTTAGGATTTGTTTATGTTTTAATTGTTCTGATTTCCTTGTTCCTTTGTATATACATGGGAGTAGGAAGTTTCGGATCTATACGCTTGGGCGATGAAAAAAAAGAATATAGTGAATTTGCATGGGCAGCTATGATGTTCTGTTCATCCATGGCAGCAGGTTTTATTTACTGGGGGAGTATTGAATGGGTGTTTCATTACATGAAGCCACCATTCGGGATTATTCCCTTAAGCGTTGAAGCGGCCGAATATGCCGCAACAATACCTTTATTTTACTGGGGATTTTCGCCTTGGGCAATTTATATGATTCCGGCGGTAGCTTATGCGTTCCTTAGATACAACCTAAAAAAGGAGCGATTTGATGTATCCATCGCATGTGAACCCTTACTAGGTAAATACGCTGATGGATTTGCCGGAAAGATAATCAACATACTATTTTTGTTTGGTATTATAGGGGGGACTGGCACAGCCTTAGGAATCGGTTCACCTCTGGTATCCGCAAGTATCCAACATCTTTTTGGGCTTAATGACACCCCAATTCTGCGATTTTGGGTAATCGTAGTGGTAACAATTATTTTTACAATTTCCGCTTATAATGGGATGAAAAAAGGGATTCAGTTTTTAAGTAATGCGAATATCATTCTCATGTTATTGATGGTCATATTTACATTTTTGGTTGGAAACAAGGGGTTTATAGTCAAAATGCAAATGACTTCTCTTGGTATGCTATTAGACAATTATTTTAAGATGAGTACTTATCTTGATCCCGTCAATGGCGGGGGCTCTGAATCATGGCTTGTGTTTTATTGGGCTTGGTGGTTAGCCTATGCAATATTTATGGGGTTGTTTATCGCCAGGATTTCAAAAGGTAGGACTATTCGCCAAGTAATAATCGGTGGAATGGCTTATGGTTTTGCAGGATCCTTCTCGATGTTCTCAGTTCTTGGAAACTATTCAATGGATCTACACTTACGTGGTATTATTGATGTTGTAAAAGGGGTTACAGAAAATGGAGGGCCAGCAACTGTTATTGAATTGTATTCGAAGATGCCCTTGGGTACGGTTTTTATCGCTACCATTTTAATAACATCAATATTTTCCATGGCCACGAGTTTTGACTCAGCGGCTTATATCATGGCTATGGTTTCGTCAAAGAAAGTTGATTTAAGTGGAAAACCGGACAAAAGGTTGACTATATTCTGGTCAATGACAATGGCTGCCCTACCTATGGTAATTATGATGTTTAATGGTTCACTAGCACATGTACAGGCTCTTACGGTAATTTTAGCATTTCCAACATGTGTGATCTATATAATTATAGTTATCAGCTGTTTTAAAATGCTTTCTGAGTATAAGAGGCAATCCAGCTGACAATGTATACCCTCAATAGTGGATAGTTATCGTTAATCTCTAATATTATTAATAATAATGGTTAATCATATAGCAGATAGGGATAGTACCAGATATTAAGAGTTCAATATATAAAAATTTTATCTCGCGCTCAAATATATTTTTTAAATTAGGAGGCAGTTTTTATGATAGATTTTAAAGTTCTAACACAAGCAGTAGGAGAGTTGGAAGAAGAAAAAACCATGGATATATTGGAAGAATTTGTAACTAGCACTCCAACACAAGAGGAAGCTCAAAAGGCAGTAGTTGCTTGTCAAGAAGGTATGGCTTTGGTAGGTGATTTATTTGAAAAAGGGGAATATTTTGTAGGAGATCTTATTTTTGCTGGAGAGTTATTAACTGAGGCTATAGACATTTTAAAACCATTAATTGGTTCTGGTAACGATAAAAAAGCAGGAACAATCGTCATTGCAACTGTACATGGGGATCTTCATGATATTGGAAAGAACATATTTAAGAGTATGAGTGAGGCATCTGGCTTTGAAGTATACGATTTAGGAATTGATCAACCTGTAAGTGCATTTGTAGAAAAGGTAAAAGAGGTTAACCCAGATATAGTTGGTATGAGCGGAGTGCTTACCTTAGCATTAGAAGCTATGAAAGACACAGTTGATGGATTAAAAAGTGCAGGACTTAGAGATAATGTGAAAATTATTATTGGTGGTAACCCAGTAACTAAAGAAGCATCTGATCGTATAGGTGCTGACGCTTTTACAACAAACGCAGCTG
The DNA here is from genome assembly GCF_009362815.1 of Alkalibaculum sporogenes. Classification (GTDB taxonomy): domain Bacteria; phylum Bacillota; class Clostridia; order Eubacteriales; family Alkalibacteraceae; genus Alkalibaculum_A; species Alkalibaculum_A sporogenes. The sequence goes on from NZ_WHNX01000001.1 coordinate 111,672, forward strand.
AAGGCGTGAAAATATGCCAAGAATGGGTAAAATAAAAGTACATAAACTTAAGTAAATTATCATCGTTTTGGGCATAGTAGTATTAAACAAAAAGTAACTAAAGTAATTATTGCTATTGTATTACTACTTAGTTTCTCGGCACCAAAAAAACTAAACTGCTCAACTCATTTAATGAGAAATTGAGCAGTTTTTTCATCGGTGACTAAAACATTGATAGATTGACTTTCTAATGCTAACTTATTTGCAACATGTTTGTTGATTCCTCCTGAAACAGCAATCCTAACGGGGATTTTTTTAAAAGATTTAGATGAAATCCCAATGGTACGATCTAATAGCTCTAATGATTGTTCTTGCCCATGGTTGTTTAAATAGATGCAGGATACAATATCACATACGATCTTAGAATTTGTTAATTCATAAATATCGTGTTTACTAAAATAACCAGAATCATAGATACTTGCATCTTTAATACTTGGGTTACCAATACCAATAATAGCTACATCTAATTTTTCATAACAACTAAATACTTCTTTTATATACTTATCTGCTAATAATGTGTGTTTTAGATTTTCATTTTCTATAATTGCAGGTGCATGTAGCATTAAATTATTTCCTTTAAAAGCTTTTCCAATATTAGATGCAATATTATTTGAATTTATTGAATAATCCGTATTACCATAGCCACCTAGTAAAGGTACAAAAGTAGTGCCAATAGTTTCACATTTACTAGGAATAATTTTATGCAAGGTACTTAACGTAGAACCCCAACCGATTCCAACATACTGATTATTTTTGATATATTTTTGAAGGACTCTAACTGCCCCTTCACGAAGGAACTTATCTGCAATTTCTTTATCACTATCATAAGGAACAACAATAGTTTTAAGGTTGCCGTATTTAGCGGTTATTTCTTTTTCTAAATCAGTATACGAATTCTCATATTTAATTTTTATTTCTATAATACCTTCTAAATGGCATCTGCTAATTGCTCGAGATATACCCATCCTTGATAAATTAATCTTATCTGCGATTTCTTGTTGTGTCATATTTTTTTCATAATACATTCGTGCTATTTCAACTAATTCAGCTCTAGTCATGGGATCACCTTTTTCAATTACTTATACTAATGAGATTATACTATTTGTCGCGAGAATAGAGTATCAATACATATAACTATAGTTTATAATAACAATCTGTTTCTTGACAAAATCAGCAGTAGAGATTATACTGAGCATGTTCATAATAACACATATTGTTCAAATGAACAAGAAGTGAATTTAGGAGGTCTTAAGATGGATGGTAAAATGAAAGTTGGTATCCTTCATAATATCAACGATATTCGGTGTGAGGAAAGTGAAATACCTAAAATCCAAAGTGATGAGATTTTAGTAAAAGTAACATGCGCTGGCATTTGTGGCACAGACTTTGAAAGAGTATTAAAAACTGGCACTTGGAAATTCCCAACCATATTAGGTCACGAGTTTGGTGGAGAAATAGTTGAGATGGGCAATGACGTTAAGGAATTCCGAATCGGTAATAAAGTTGTTGTAAATCCAATGGTGCCTTGCGGCGATTGTAAATACTGTAAGGTAGGTAAGTTTAATTTATGTGATGAATATGATTATCTAGGATCAAGATCCAGTGGTGGTTTTGCAGAATATGCTAAGGTAAAATATACCAATGCATATAAAGTTCCAGATGATCTAACTGATGAACAAATTGCAGGAATTGATCCAGCAGCTATAGGACTACACGGTATTATAAAGGGTGGAGTTAAAATAGGGGATACAGTAGTCGTTTTTGGTGCAGGTCCAATAGGGCATTATACAATACAATGGGCTAAACATATAGGTGCTTCTACAGTTATTGCGATTGATCTTCGAGATGAAAAATTAAAGATTGCCAAAGAAGTTGGCGCTGATTATGTCATCAACGTTGGAAAAGTAGAGAATGTATTAGATGAAATAGAGAAGATCACTAAAGGTGAATGGGCAGATGTATGTTTTGAAACAGCTGGATCTGATATTACGGTTATTCAATGTATTCAAGCTGCTAAAAAACAAGGAAGTGTGGTGTACCTTGGCACTCCACATAGAGATATAACATTAAAAGATAAAGTGTTTGAAAGTATTATTAGAAAAGAATTAAAAATAGTTGGTTCATGGTGTTATCATTTCGCAGCACCAATCCATGAATGGATAGTAAGTATAGAAGAAATAAGCAAAGGAAATATCCTAGTTGAACCGCTAATCACTCATAGATTTTCAATAGAAGAAGTAGAAAAAGCTTTTGATATGATTAGAGATAGAAAAGAATTTTTTAATAAAATATTAATATACTCAGGAGGAAATTAAGATGATAAAACTAACAAGAAAAGAAATAGCAAGGTACATTGACCATTCATTACTTAAACCAAATTTAACTAATAAAGAAATCGAAGACGGTTGTTTATATGCAAAAGAAATTGAAGCAATAACGGTTTGTGTAAACTCAAATCGAGTAAAATTTGCATATGATTTATTAAAAGGAAGCAATACTCTTATATGTAGTGTTGTAGGCTTTCCTTTAGGAGCTCATACTCCTTTCATCAAAGCAAAAGAGACGGAAGAAGCTTATAAATATGGAGCTGCTGAAATTGATACGGTAATCGACATTGGAGCTATGAAATCAGGAGATTATGACTCTGTTCGCAACGACATTGCAGAAGTTGTAAAGGCTTCACCAGCAATTGTAAAAGTAATTATAGAAACTGCTTACTTGACGGATGAAGAAATTACTCTTGTAAGTAAACTGACTGAAGAAGCAGGAGCACACTTTGTAAAAACTTCAACTGGATTTGCTCCAGAAGGCGCAACTTTAAAAAATATTTTACTTATGAAAAATGCCATTAGCGATAAAATGATGATCAAAGCAGCAGGTGGAATTGCTACATTAGATTTTTCTCTTCAATTAATCGAAGCGGGATGTCACAGAATAGGTATAAGTAAGACAAAAGAGATTTTAGCAGGAATTAACGAGTAATAAAGAAACGACGAATATTGTTGATTACATTATAAATAGTAAGAATAATATCACTCGTACTTCGATATATTTATTGTATATATAACGTATTTTACACATTGATAAAGTTTGTGCTACCATGTCTCTTTGAAAGGAAGATGTAGGATGAAAGGATTTTGTACAAACAATAATGTCTATGTTTAAGTAGGAATTATACAATTATATAAGGAGGGCTTTTGATGTTAACTAAAAGGCAGAATTTGTATGAAACAATAAATGGGGGAAATCCAGATCGATTTGTGAAACAATATGAGTTCATGGAAATGATAGGAGAAACACCTACTTTTGGAACAATGAGTGGACCAGGTACAGAATGGTACACAAACTGGGGTGTTTTTTATCGATGGCCTGAAGGACAAATTGGTGGGTTTCCAGTGCATGACCAAGAGCATATTGTAATTAAAGATATTACAAAATGGAGAGAATATCTAAAAGAGCCTAATCTTAATTTCTCTGATGAAAAATGGGCTCCAGCCATTGAACATGCTAATAGTGTTGACCGTAATGACAAATACGTTACAGCCATGGTTGCTCCAGGTATCTTTGAAATGACTCATCACTTAATGCGCATGGAAAATGCGTTAATGGCATATTATGAAGAGCCAGAAGCAATGCATGAGCTCATTGAATTTATAACACAATACGAAATAAAATTAGCTAATGAAGTGATAAAACGCATTCATCCTGATGCTCTATTTCATCATGATGATTGGGGTAGCCAAACTAATTCTTTTCTGTCACCTGATATGTTTGAAGAGTTCATCGTACCTGCTTACAAGAAAATATACGGTTACTATAAAGATAATGGCGTTGAGTTAATTGTTCATCATAGTGACTCATATGCTGCTAATTTAGTTCCATTCATGATAGATATGGGTATAGACATTTGGCAGGGCCCTATGAATACAAACAATATCCCAGAACTTATTAAAAAATACGGTGGGAAAATATCTTTTATGTCAGGAATACATAGTGGTGTTGTAGATATTCCAAATTGGAAACCAGAAGTGATTGCGAATGAAGTAGAGAGAGCTTGCAAAGAAAATGGCAAGTTATATTATATCCCATGCATATCCCATGGAGGGCCAATGAGCCATTTCCCAGGAGTGTATGAAAAATTGGATCAACAGATAGAAATAATGAGCCATAAAATGTTTTAAGAGGGGCAATCGGGAGTAGCCCTATTTAAAAAATCAGTACACTAATAGGAGCTGTACTGATTTTTTCGTATTAAGAAAAGATAAATTGATCACAAAATACAAAATATGGTATAGTGTGTTATAATTAATTAACCATATTAATTGTGGAGTTAATTTGAATAAAAAAGGAGTTGATAATTATGGATATTATTCATTTTATCATCATAACATTTTTATTGATTATTTCTTTATATGTTTTTTTCCCTGTATCTACTGATCCAATAAGAATATTTAATTTAAGTGAGGAAAAAGAGAATAGAAATATTAAAATGCGGATAATATTAGGACTTATTCTCTTTATTTTATTCATTATTGTTTATTCAAAGTTTTATTTCAATGGGCAAGAAAGCAATATGTCACATTTGCGTCAGTTATTACATGTAGAAACATTATAAAAAGTATTGACAACAAGCAATTAAGGGCTAAACTATAGCTTCTTTCCACAATTAGGACAAAAATGAAAAGGTGTTTCAATGGGATTACCACATTCAAAACAATGATGCATTGGTGAGCAATTGTTATTGATATTATAGCTTAACTCTTTATCCTCAATTACAGTCTCAACACCCGTTTCAAGTTTATTACCTTTATCATTTGATATTTCAAATATAGTATTGCAGCATCTACTGATTAAGTAATACTTTACACCCCATTTGAATAATGGGATAAAGAAAAAATGAAAGTATGAATACTCTTTCACAAGTTTATAAACGCCTAATCTCATACATTTATGACAAGTTATATTATTGATATCCATAATTTCTTTAGATTTAACTTCAACTCCAAAAATTCCAATAAAGAACATCGTTACCTCCTGATGTAAGAATAATTCTAGTTTACACTTTACAATCAAATATGTAAATGTGTAAGATGGTTTAAACATGGAAACAATCCTGAAACTAAAAAAACTTTCCAATACTGAACCCAGTCAAGTGAGATATGAACTATCACGTTAGAACATTGACACCTAATACTACTATTTGAAACATATAAAATGACTCCTAATATGTTATTTAATAATCTTTAGGAATCTTCCCTTGTTTTTAATATTTGTACTTATTGTACGAAGATCGAATTATAAATATCGAGATAGAAAGAAACAAGCCCAACAGAGCACCGATAAACACTAAAGCAATCCCACTAAATATCTCATAAAGCCCATTGTACTGCAATATTTTTAAAATCAATCCATGAGCTAGGTAGACGTATAAGGTTTGGGATCCTAGTTTTGAATAAAATTTTTCACCTTCTGGAATGAGTATAAAGAATCCAATGCTAATTAATGTACTGATTCCGTATAAGGTTAGACGATATGCCCCTGCGTACCACATATCAAGACCAACCATTGCATAAGAGCTTTTTCCCTGCAACAGAGGCCTTGGTATCAAATCGTAGTTCAACAGTACAAATACCAATAAAACACACAATGCCCAAATTGCATACTTCCACTTTATTTCTTTAAGGGTTGAAATATGGTCTCTCTTTAAAAAATAACCCAATAAAAAATACGGAAAGTACACAACTGTTCTTGATAAGGACATAGACAATCCGAAATCTCTGTCATATCCCACTGTAATTCCAACCAAAATGGAAATCAATAGAATCCATTTAATATCTTTTACATAGGGAAAGATCACATACCAAGCCACCAAGCTAAGCATAAACCAATAGGTATAGTAAGGCATTGAATAAGTAAGGTTCATTTTTTGTCCTAATAGGTATTTCATTACGATGAAATACACAGTCTGCATTACTACATAGTACTTCGTATATTTGAATACATATTTGTTGAGGTTTTTAATATACTTCATGAAATGCCCACAAATAATAATAAAGGCTGGCATGTGGAATGTGTATATAAAATAAAACAATCTCTCTAAAAACCACGATTCACCCATGACAGGAGAAAAAGTATGAGTTGCCACAACTAATATAATTAAAAAAAACTTTACATTGTCATAATAATAATCCCGTTGTTTCTTTGTACCTATCGCATTTGCACCAGTTATTACATTTGTTGTATTTGTCAAAATATAAACTCCTCTATGTGAAAAGTGAAAGTTGAAAGGGAAGAAACCTACCTTTCTATAGGTGGAAGCATCACATAATATTCAGTAGGGAAATGAAGGATACTCCTACTAAATAAAGTTTCACTTTATCATTATCATTGCAATAGAATAATTACTATAAATTTTTTTAATCATGTATTTTATTAATACTTTTACTTAGAACAAAAGGTTTTAATAATTCATTGATTCGTAATTCCAGTTTTTTATAGAATGAAAGTCTTACTTTTGAATAGGATTCCAATTTTTTATATAGCTTTTCAGAGACTAAGGATTGGTTTCTTCCAACAGCATCCATAATCATAATAAGGGTACATGATATTATAATTTCCTTCATTAAGGTTGTGGTTCTAGATTCACCTATTATAGGTGTATTGACTTTAAATATATAGGATATCAACCTATTGATGTTTTCGTCAAAGCTCTCATCTTTATTATGTATACTGAATATCGTCTGATGTCCTTCAACCTTGTCTTCAATGGCATCCTGAAGATCATCAAGAAGTTGAAGAAATACTCCATATTCAAAGGAAAATCTAATCTCATCACTTGAAAGATTTCCCTTTACAAGAAAGGCATCAGCAAGGACGGATGAACCACCTTTTAAAAAACTTATAGGTAGAATATCGTCAACTGTCATTTTAGTTTCTTGATCCTGCTTAAGGCTATTTATTTGAGCTTTTTGTATCAATAATATACTTTCATATACTTTAGTATATTTGTCCCTATTATATTGAGATTCAATCTCTTTAACTAGAGCAAATACTCGACTCTCGTGTGCATTATTTGAAAGCTGATTTTCACCATTTAACGCCCTGCTAAGTCGAAGATTAAATTTTTTCTTATCTATCATATCTATTTGTGGATTATCGAGAAAGTTATCAGTATATGGGTAGAGCATACTATATCCATATATGGAAGATGTCAGTCCTAGAGTTATCCCCCACATAATCTGTAGACTATTCATGATCCACACATTTCGCATGGCTTGAAATATCTCAATCGGTTTAAGATGACCATCATCTCTCGTAGCACGACTAATAAACTCATCTGCTACATTTATATATCCCTTATCTATAAAGAATTTTAGGAATGGTTTGTCAAAGAAGTATTTCTTCTTATCAAATTCGAGGAGATAGGAGACTATTATCTCTTTAATACTTTCAGTCTCTGTAAATCTCGGATCTATAGGATTTTTCTCCCTATGTATCTGTATTTCAGTAATTAATTTATCTAATAGGTAGTGTATCTGTTTTTCATTTATAATTTTTTTAATATATGATGTCTTCTTCATTTCTTTAAAATCAGGGAGATCACTACTAAGATAGTCACTTAAGGCTTGTCTAATTAGATAATCCGTTGCAATAGATTTTCTGCTGTCATTGGTAAATGTATTTTCCATAATTCGATTTCACTTTCTATTTTCAATTTGTCATTTTCTAATATATTGTATTTTTTTGAAATTCGCTAATGTTTTCTAATTTAAGATTTATAAGTTTTTTTGTTTTATATACAGTATCTTCTTTTTCATTTATACTTATAGTTTACCTTATTTTTTAGATTTTGTGTTCTACTCTGTGAACATTTTTAATTATATAATAAGAGGATTTCATAAAATCTAAAAAATGTCATGTAATAGCATACTAAAAACTATTTCAATATTTGAAAGGTTAACATTACTTTATGAGGTTAGTTGAATTCAAAATAAGAAAAAGAGTAAAATAGAAAATATTATTTAATAATATGATTTACTGTACCACATGGAACAAAGAAGTTTATAATAAAGGATATAAGAAATAAATGATTTTATGAACCTGAGATTAGGAGATGAATAAATGAGTAATCAGTTTGATTTACAAGACTATGTAAGCAATGGAATTGAAAGTGTAATTAGAGGAATTATAAAAGCTTCATTGAAAAACCCAAAGGAAACAGCTTTTGTCATTAAATTTGCATTAGCTATCAAAGAGGCACAAAGAAAAAAGAAACTCAATGAAGAAAATGGTCATAGTATACCTGCATTTTTAATTTCCAGTATTTCTAGTAGCTGCAATTTATTTTGTTCAGGTTGCTATGCTAGAGCTACTCAATCTTGTGGAGATGGATTTTCTAAAGAACAAATGACCAATGAAAGATGGAAGGAAATTTTTATAGAGGCAAGAGAATTAGGGATTTCTTTTATTTTGCTAGCCGGTGGGGAACCTTTTATGAGAAAAGATGTTCTTCAAAGTGCCGCACAAGTAAAGGAAATCATGTTTCCCATCTTTACCAATGGAACTATGTTTGAGGAAGAAGATATAAAATTATTAGACAAGAATAGGAATCTTGTCCCCATTCTAAGCATTGAAGGAGACAAAGAACAAACTGATAAAAGACGTGGACAAGGTACATATAATATTATAATGGATTCTATGGATAATCTTCATAGCAAAGGAATACTATACGGAATATCAGTAACAGTGACGAGGGATAATATTGAAACTATTACCAGTGAAGATTATTTTGAATTATTGTATAACAAAGGTTGTAAGGCTTTGATTTATGTTGAGTACGTGCCATTAATAGAGGAAACAAAAAACTCGGCTCCAACTGATTTTGAACGAACTATATTAGAAACAGAATTGCAAAAGTTAAGAATGAAGTACGAAGATGCTATATTTTTATCATTTCCTGGGGATGAAAAATTTTCTGGTGGCTGTCTTGCAGCAGGTAGAGGTTTCTTTCATATTAATGTTGATGGCTCGGCAGAACCATGCCCCTTTTCACCTTTTTCAGACACAAATTTAAAGAATTGTAATCTGAGGGAAGCCCTGAATTCGCCATTATTTAATCATTTAAAGGAAAGTGGTATGCTTTTAGAAGAACATGATGGTGGATGTGTGCTCTTTGAAAAAGAAAATGAAGTAAAGGAAATTATGAATAAGACAAAATAAATATATAAAGTTGGTATGTTATTGTCATTTAAAAAAGAGTTAAGACATAATTAGAGATGAATATTGATAATTGGAAAATGAAGAATCAAGATCCATCTCTTACTGATATATGTATTATTCAAGTAATTTAATTTTGTTTAACTTACACTACTTTTGCCATACTTCTCCTACTTCTAAGCCCCACATTTCAAATACATTATTGTAGAACTCTGGTCTTGGGTAATCAGCTTTCATTTCCATATTAAGCTGAGTATGCCCAAGTTTAATTGTTTCTACGACTTTTAGGCCGGAAATCAATTCTGAGATCTTGTCTTTTGGAACTGAAAAGATAATTTCATCTTCAGAAGTCAAGGCACGTTCGTATTCACCAGGATCTGGTACAGTAATACGATAATCGCCATTTTCAATAACGGGGAGAATAGAATAAACGCAGGAGTCGATAGGATCAAATTGAGAGTTCACTACAGCTCCAGTTTTGTATTTTACCGCCCAGAGTATGCTCCGCAGTTGTGCATTATTTGAATAAATCAACACTACATCTGGTTCAAAGTTTGCTGTGATTAAGGGAGCAGAAACTATACCCGCATATTTTCCATACTCTAAGCGTGGAAAGTTTTTAACAAATTCTTTCGCTTTTTTTGGATCTTCGATACCAATGTACTTGGATATTTCATTATAGCTTTCATGTCCTTCATGGAATTCAACTGCACCAAAAGAAATTAAAGGCGCCCAACACCAGTGATCTTCCTTTTGCATAAAAATAGTTTTTTTCTGGCGACGAGACATAGCAAAAGCTTGACATAGTGCAATATGCACACCAAGGTCTTTTTTTGGTTGAATTGCACCATCTGGGATTTCGTCCTCACTTTTCAATAACTTAATAGCTATAGGTGATGTTCTAAGCATTAAAATCCTTTCTAATTCTTTTCCATAGTTACTGTAGTCTATTACATCGGTCATATCTTTTCATCATCCTTTCATTTTTTATACTTTAAAACCTTTGTTCTTTCGCCGAGTCTTCAATTATGCCGATTCCACATAAGACTAATATAATTAGTCTATGAATCATTCATAAGTATGATATTAATCATATCATTTTCAACGACATATAGTCATAGAATTTTAATTATTTTTATAAAAACATACTTTATTATTATATTTAAAGTTTTGCATATTTAAGGGCGTTGTGATAAACGCTTGGTATAACTGTTTACTATGAAGAGAGCGTATCATTGAGTTGAAACGTTCAATACATATCTTAAATTTACTCAACAAGGCACACATAACTACAATTTTTGGTGTTAAGATTGACAAGGAATTACTTCTTGCAATTTTGTCAGGTTTTGGATGTATTGCTGGAGCAACAGCAGGTAAGACTTTAGTTGCAAATTTAATGAAGTTTATACTAGGAGCAGGTACAACAATTGGTGGTGCTATTAGTGATGTGACTGCAAGTGTATTAATTACAGCATTAGCCTTTTCTTACATAGAAGTTATGAAAAAAGTAACAGCCAATCAATATGATGGTAAAGTAACAGAAAATGAAGAGATATCAAAAATGATGTATAATGAACTAAAAAAATATTTCAAGAACAAGTGAAAAAGACAAGACAATAGAAATTCAATAATATCCAATAGTATATAAACATAAAAAGAAAGCAGCTATGAGTAATTATATAGTCATCATAGTTGCCAAATTTTAGTTAGTTCAAAGTAGCTGAATCAGCGATTCTAACTCTGTAGAGAGAACTTTTGCAAGTTCATAATCAGTGTTTTTTAATGCCAATGCTATTTTCATTTCAACTGATTTTTTCTTTTGTTCAATTTCTAAATAATCTCTATCAAAATGACTCGCATAAATCATCTTTCGAAATTTTCTCATACTCATTTTTCTGATGGTCTTATCTTCAATGATTAGAACATAATCCATACAGTTTACAATAGAATAGAAATCATGAGAAATCATGAGAATTGCACCTTTATAGTTTTCTATTGCTTTTTCCAGTGCTATTTGAGTATAGGTGTCTAAATGGCTTGTAGGTTCATCAAGAAGTAAAAAGTTTGCTTTAATAGCAGAAACTTTAGCCAATTGAAGTATATTTTTTTCTCCACCAGATAAGGTTCCTATCTTTTGATTTATGAGTTCTTCGTCAAAACCATAGTCTGCAATATATAATCTGATTTCTGTAGAAGTTTTGAATCCTAAATCAATAAACTCTTCAAGAATTGTATTGGATTCATTTAATATTTCTCCTTGAAGCTGAGATAAATAAGCCATCTTAACGTCCTTATTTAGTTCAATAGAATCATGGTTGTTTTTAAAAATTTCTCGGAGTAAAGTCGTCTTACCCGTACCATTTGAACCTATAAGAGCTACTTTATCTGTAGCTTTAATCTCGAAATTAACATTTTTCAGAAGCATTTCATCAAAGGCAATACTGTAATCATTTACTTTTAAAGCAATGGTTTCTTGGATTTCATTTTCAGATACAAAACTAAAATTAGGATGTTCAATATCTACAAATGGTGCTTTAATTTTACGTGCTTCTAATCTTTCTTGAATTTTAACTCTAGCTTTTAGAGATCTACCTTTGGAAGATTCAGAATTGTTTGTAGCAATAAATCTCAATTTATCGATTAAGATATCATTTCTCTTAATTTCTACATTATCAGCAATAGCTAGTTCTTGTAACTCAATCTTACTTTGAAGTAATGTGAAGTCATAGTCAATGTATCTTCCATCAAACTCTTGGAGCTCCATGTTTTCAAGGTGGACGATTTTATTAAAACAATGATTTAATAAATATCTGTTGTGAGTAATAACAAGCATGATTCCTTTGTGGGAATTTATTAGATTTCTAAGAGATTTCAGATTTTCAAAGTCTAAAAACACCTCTGGTTCATCCATAATTATTAAGTCTGGACTATTTATCATTTCCTTAATTACTTGAATAAGCTTGAATTCTCCTCCACTAAGTGCAGATACATTTTGATCTTCAAGCTTGATTAGGTTTGCTAAATTTAGTTTCTTATTAATTTTGCTTTCAAATTGATCTCCACCAATTGCATCAAATGTGTTTAAGGATTTTTGGTACTTATCTAGTAAAGAATCAATATCAGAAGATGTTTCCATTTCAGTACAAATAGATGCTATTTCATTTTGCAGCTTAATAAATTCTTCCCCGATATATTCAAAAACTGTATTTTCTTTTGTTTTGTCTAGTTGTGAGAACTGACTTACATACCCAATTCTACAATTTGGGTCTATTTCTAATTTTCCATCGAACATATATTTTTCAGGATCCATAATGATATTTACTAGTGTACTTTTTCCACTGCCACTTCTTCCTATAAAAGCACAATGTTGACCTTCTTCTAATGTAAAAGAAATCTTGTTAAACAGGTCTTTTTGCGGAAATGAATAAGATAAGTTATCAATTTTTATCATAATAATACCTCTCTTTATTACTAAAAAAAGCCTATAGAAAATAAGCTCTTCATTAATATATTTTCTTAATTGCAATCTTGCAATTAACTATTATCTAGCAAAGACATTTTTTTTGAGTTTATCATGGTAGCATAACACTATTTACGGTTAAGTTCAATCATTTCATAGGAAATATATAGGAGCGTTAGTTCTTAAAAATTGATGATTATTAAATTATATCTAATTTTCCATTTGAGTAATGAGCTCTTTTTGTCTTTCATAGAATAACAAATTCTTATTATGTTTGAATAAACTGGACGACCCTTGCTGATGATAAACTTAGTACTACTATAGTTGATGGTTAGTTCTGTCATAAGCACAAGAATCTCTTGCCCATCACCAAAGGCTTTCTTAACAAAGGCAAACATATAAATATGGTATAGTATTAACATAATATACTACATATAAAGGCTATGAGCCAGTATCTAGTGAAGCAGCGTGGTAGATTCTTGGCCATTACAAAATTGTTGTAATAATGATTCATGTTCCATCGTGGGATTGATGGAGAAATTGGTGTTGTTGAATATGATAAAGGAGTGAACAAAAATATGATGAAACAAATAAGATTCATAGATATACCTGGAATAAAAGTAGGACATGCTCAAAATATTAATGCGGCTACAGGATGTACTGTAGTACTATGTGAAAAAGGTGCAGTTGCAGGTGTTGATGTTAGAGGAGGCTCAACGACTTGATAACGCAACTTGTACACATCTATGTGATATAACAAATGAGAAAGCGGGTGATAAACATGGTAGATATTCTGATTGTAGAAGATGAACAGGCAATTGCTAATCTAATCTATGCCAATTTGAGCGAAGAGGGTTACCACTGTCAATGTGCTTTTGACGGCAAAGAGGGCGCTAATTTGATTGAGCAAAATGTATATGATCTTATTCTACTAGATATCTGGCTCCCAATAATTGATGGCTACGAATTAATGGAATATATTCGCCCTACAGGTATACCCGTAATTTTCATTACAGCAAAGGGAAAGGTTCAGGACCGTATCAAAGGTTTGAAACTGGGTGCAGATGATTATATTGTAAAACCATTTCAGATTGGGGAGCTTCTTGCAAGGGTGGAAGCAGTGCTCCGGCGTGTGGGTAAAATCAATAAGCAGTTATCCATTTTTGGTGTAGATATCAATTGTGAATCCCATACTGTAACGAAAGACGGAAAGGTCATAAATATGACCGTCAAAGAATTTGATTTACTGGTAGAGCTTGTCCGTAATAAAAATGTGGCTCTTTATCGCGAACGTCTTTATGAAAAAGTTTGGAAAGAACCCTTTACTGGTGAGACAAGAACCCTAGATTCTCATATACAGCGACTCCGCCGCAAGCTTGATTGGGATGAACATATCAAGACGGTATTTCGTATAGGTTATCGGTTGGAGGTGTAACGTGAATCTGTTTTCTAAGGTGTTTTTATGTACTTTATTCATTTTAACACTGTCTTTGGGTGTTGCTGGATATTATCTTATTTCAACGAGCTTCAACGCATCTTTACAGCGTGAAACAGATAGAGCGCTGGAGCAATATCAACTTATTAAATTTAACCTTCAGTCATCTATACTCGGTGCTAATGACAAAGTTCGCTTATCTGACGAGACGCTGACTACCCTTTCTCAACAGACCGTAGAGTTTGCACCAGAGGAAACTTTGGTAGGCATATATGATGGAGATACTCAGAGTTTGATTAGTTCTGACACTGATGTTCCATGGACATTTGAAGATATCAAGCACATATCACAAAACCAGGTCCATTATCAGTTACTGCTTACAGAGGACGACAATAACTTCCTTGTGGCTGTCGGCGCATTTACCCAAAGTGATCAAGAAGTCATACTTTGTATCGCACGAAACATTAATGGGGTATTTTTTGAACGTAGCAATTTAATTAGATCCTATCAGACCATATATGGCATCGTTTTACTGATTAGTACAGTTATTATGTTAGGCTTGTTTGCTATACTTATGTATCCCATTAAAAAGTTGACCCAAGCCACCGTTCGTATTGCAGAGGGCAACTATTTCGAGCGGGTAAAAGTAACCAACAGAGACGAAATAGGCGTGCTCGGTGTGGGATTTAATCGCATGGCGGCTACTATTGAAGCTAAAATTGATGAACTAGAACGAAATGCACATCAGAAAGAGGATTTTGTTGCCAACTTTGCCCATGAACTCAAAACCCCCCTTACATCGGTAATTGGATATGCTGACATGATTTATCAAAAGGATTTATCCAAAAATCAGTTGAGGGAGGCCGCTACTTATATTATAAGCGAAGGAACGCATCTTGAAGCTTTATCTTTTAAGCTCTTAGAATTAACTGTTTTAGGAAGAAAGGATTTTGTGTTGGAGCAATTCATAGCTGACGAATTGCTGGAGGATATTAAGAAATCAATTGCGCCACTGATGGAGAAGAAAAAAATGCAGCTGGAATTTATAGCCCAGACTGCCTATGTCTATGTGGAATATGATTTGATAAAAACTATGCTCCTGAACCTCATTGATAATGGAGTAAAAGCCGAAAGCACACAAATTCGCATTTTAGGTGAGTTTAAAGATGACCTATATACTATAACTGTTGCTGATGATGGGAAAGGCATCCCCGAAAATGAGCTTTACCGCATTACCGAGGCGTTCTATACGGTGGATAAGTCTCGTTCTAGGCAACAACACAGTGTGGGATTGGGGCTTTCTATCGCCGCGCGAATTGCAAAAATACACGGGACACAGCTTCAATATACCAGTAAATTAGGATTGGGCACAGAGGTGTCATTTGTACTTTCTGCAAAGGAGGTAGAGCATGGAGAATCATAAACGGATCACAGGTTTACTTGTATATCTGTTGGTTGTACTAGTTATTATAGCAGGGATGGTGATTCCTAAAATTTTAATCGAAGAGCAACAAGGACGTATATTTGGTAATACGCATATTATCAAAATACAGGAGAAAGAATCAATGTTTTCTAGGAAAGAAACAACAACTATTGAGATAACCCAAACAGAGCTCATAGAAAGGCTTGCTGCATGGAGTAAAGCCCGTGGAACATATTTTTCACGGGAGCCTTACCAGAATGAGCTTTCAATGGATGCCGCGTTTTCTATAGCCAAGATAGAAATGCAAAAATTAATTGAGATGAGCGCAGTTCCCTATATTGACATCCAGAAATATCGTTTAGACAGTGCTGAGTTATGGGCAAACTCTGAAGGAGTGGCGAGATGGACCTTGAAGATTTCTCACGATGAAAAACCGATGACTCTTGAGTTAGATGCGATGACAGGTAAAATTTATATCATTTCTTTTTCATTTTATCAGGGTGATAGTACATTAAACTTTGACAGTACGACTAGACTATTTGCAGAGTACCACGAAATAGAGTCAGTGGAACAATCCTATTACAGTGATGCCGGTATGCATATTTTAACAACAGAAAAGTCAACAGAAAAGTCAACAGAAAAGTTTATGATATATGTCAAGAGCTTTAGTTCATCCACAGATAATTCTAATCTGTCCATTATTTTAGATATTGCACATTAAAAATAATTAACATTTTTCTAATGATTTGCATCTAATACACAACTACGTAAAAAGTAAGGCACATCTCCTTGGTATGATAATATCAAATATTGTATCAAGGAGGCTTTTATGAAACGTGTGATTATACTATTGGCTGGGCTAATTTTGCTAATGTTGTCAGCCTGTCAAATAACACCCCATCAAGAAAATGATACCAAGAAGATTGAAAACAACCTTGCAGCAGTGGAAGATCATTCTTCCATTGAAACACCTTCAGAATTAATCGATGAGAAGGGATCAAAGAAACAGGATCATTCTTCCATTGAAGCCCCCCCAGAATTAACTTATGAGAAGGGACCAAAGAAACAGGATCATTCTTCTATCGAAACACCCCAAAAATTAACTGATGTGAAGATCCCAAAGAAACAGAATCAGTGGAATTTGCTGCTGGCTAACGGGGAATTTCCTTTACCGGAAGACTTTCGAGTGCCGGCACTTAAACAACTAAGTACTGGACACATGGTGGACTCTCGTATTTATGAAGATTTACAGCATATGCTGGTTGATGCAAAGGCTGCGGGAGTATCGCCTATTATCTGCTCAGCCTATCGCTCTGTGGATCGTCAGACAACTTTATTCAATCAGAGAGTTGCAAGAGAGATAGATTCAGGTAAAAATGAAGAAAACGCCGTGGCTGCCACTGCCATGGTAATTGCAGTTCCGGGCACCAGTGAACATCATACAGGATTGGCGGTGGATATAGTAGATATTAACTATCAGCTTTTGAACGAAGAGCAAGAAAACACCCCAGCACAAAAATGGTTGATGGTCAATTCCTATAAATACGGCTTTATCCTCCGCTACCCCAAGGATAAAGTAGACATTACAGGTATTGTTTATGAACCGTGGCACTATCGTTATGTGGGTAAGGATGTTGCCAAAGCAATCTTTGAGCGAAGGATAACCCTTGAGGAATACTTGGATGCACATTAAATTATTGATATTATCAAAAGGTAAAAACTTGACATCTAAATCCAATTAATAGAAAGCTCACAAAAGCACGATTCTAGAGACGAAACGGGACCTTTATATAATATCTGTTGTAGGTGATTTTAGTTTAGTTACGGACGATTATAAGAAAATATAGTATATTAGTGGGAAGTGTACAGCTAATAGTATTTATGTTAGGGATAACGGGATGAGCAGATGCGTATAAAGTCAATAGAAGATCTAGATTTAATAAGTCGATTGAGGGGTTACGTAAACATATTAGGTCCAAATCCCACTGCTGAGAATGATGGAATTTTTGTCATAAGACGTGCAATGGTGATTAGATCTCTTATAGAGAGAAGATCACCTCATATTATAAATGAAAGTGGAGAAACTCAAATTGACAATGGTGTTTTAAGGGCGATGCTTAAGGTTCCTAAATTCAAACATGAGACGAGATCGATTGAGGCCATTTTAGATATGAGTATGTTAAATAAAGTAAAGAAGTGGGAGCAATCTCATTTACCTTCAAAGGAACAGTTAAAACTTCATGTTAACGAAGAACAATTTATTGTACTTATTGTACTAAAATCGAATTATAAATATCAGAGAGAAAGCAACAAGTCCAACAGAGCCTTATAAACACTCAAAGAACTCCACTAAACATCTCATAGAGCCCATTATATTGCAATATCTTCAAAATCAATCCATGAGCTAGGTATATGTATAAGGTTTGGGAACCTAGTTTTGAATAAACTTCCTGACCTTGTGTAATGGTATAAAGAATCCAATGCTAAATAATGTACCGATTCCGTATAGGGCTAGACGATATGCCCCTGTGTACCACATATCAAGACCGATCATTGTATAAGAGCTCAGAGGCCTTGGAATTAAATCGTAGTTCAATAGTACGAATGCTAATATAATATCAACTGTTATTATAAACTTATGAATATTTTATAACAAATAACCTTAAAGTAGACAAATATTGTCTGACACAGACAAACATACCCATATATAGAAGTAGATTAGAGAATCTGTTGTGATAAAATTAGCATTGCTAAGTATACTTAGCTAGTTTTTATCATAATAAGGGGGATTAAGAAATTGAAAATGAAAATGAAAAAAATGCTTGTGATTTTGCTTTGTGTGGCTATGATATTTACATTGGCAGCTTGTCAAACACAAGAAAGTAAAGCTGAGTACAAAGTCGGTAATTATACTGCAAGTGCAACTGGGAAAAATGGACCTATTAAAATAGAAACCATGTTTGCCAAAGACAAAATTGAATCAATTAAAATAATTGAACATAAGGAAACAGAAGGTTATGCTGATGGTGCACTGGAGAGCATTCCGTCTAAAATCGTGTCTGAACAGACCCTAGCAATAGATACGGTAAGTGGTGCGACATTTACTAGTAATGCAATACTAGAAGCAGTAGAAGATTGCATTGTACAAGCAGGTGGAGATGTGGCTGCTTTAAAGGTAGAAAAAAAAGAAAGTGTGACAACAAAAGTAGAAGAAGTAGATTATGATGTTGTAGTCGTTGGTGCTGGAGCAGCTGGTACTTCCGCAGCATTAGCCGCAAGTGAAAAGTCTGATAAGGTATTACTGTTAGAAAAAACAGCCAACCCAATGGGTGCGGGTACTCTTGCAGGTGGAATGTTTGCAGCAGAAAGTTCATTACAAAAAAAAGCAGGTAAGACAGTAAGTAAAGAATGGCTTTATGAGGAATATATGAAATCATCATCTGGTTATATGAATTCTGTATTAGTTAGGAAAATAATTGATGAATCTAGTGAAACCGTTAATTGGTTAATAAAAAATGGGATGGAATTAAATTTAATAGATGCTGGTGTAGGCTTAAGTTATGAAAATGTAGGTAGACCAGCGACACTCCATGGTTATAACGAAGGTGGTACTGTGGCTATAACAAAGCTTATTAAGAAGTTTGAAGATAATAAAGGAACAACGATGTTCGCAACACCTGCTACAGAGCTAATAAAAGATGATAGTGGGAAAATTACTGGAGTTGTAGCGACTAAAGAGGATGGAAGTAAACTAAAGATAAACGCAAAAGCGGTAGTAATAGCTACAGGTGGTTTCGGTGGTAATATTGAAATGTTAAAGGAACAAATTGGAAATAAATATACTCAGGGTCAAGTAGCTTCTAGCACAGGAGATGGTATTAAAATGGCTTGGAGTGCTGGAGCAGATGAATATGGCTCTCAAGCAACCCATTACTTCGCGCAAACATTTACCCCCGAAGAGTTTGGTGCTTTAATCGAATCAGCAGGGGAAGGTTTTTACTCATTGACAGACTTCACTCTTTATCCTCATTTAAGAGTGAACACACTTGGTCAGCGATTCTCAGATGAAACCACAGCTACAAAATTTGGTATCCACGGAGCACAAGTTCATATGCAACCAAATCAGACAGAGTATATAATATTAGACACTAGTATACTGAAAAAAATTGCAAAAGAAGGTTATGCCTCGGTAGAAGAACATTATAGTGCATTCAAAAATAATCAAAATTTTTACATGGAATTTAACGAACCTGTTGATACGGATAAACTTATTGAAAAAGAACAAGCACCTACTGATTACATACCACTATTAAAAAGTGCGGAAGGCACAGGAGTTGTATTTAGTGGTAATGATCTAGAAGAATTGGCAAAAAAAATGGGAGTAAATGCGAATACATTTACTGCTAATGTAGAGCAATACAATAAAGCAATCGAATCGGGTAAAGATAATTTGTTTTTTTCTGACACAAAACGTTTGGTACCTTTAGAAAAAGGGCCATACTATGCAGTAAAATTTGTTGCCCGTAATTTAAGTACTCTAGGTGGCGTAGGAATTAATGAAAAGATTGAAGCAATAGACGGGGATGGTGTTGCAATTCCTGGTTTATATGTAGCAGGTGCAGATGCTGGTGGAATGTATGGACTGTCGTATGTTGATGTTGAAGGAGGTACTTTAGGCTTTGCATATACTTCTGGTAGATTAGCAGGTGAAAATGCAGCTTCCTATATAAACAAATAATTATATAATTGAACCACTCTTTTGAAGGTGATATACTATTAACGATATGTGGATATTATTTAGACACCTTAATAATATCCACTATATCTTTGAAAGGGGAATTACTTTGATAGGTTTACTCGGATTGATTCAGATGTATAATACTTATGATCATAAAGACATTTATCACGAAGTGGCAAGCTGCCTTCTTAAAAACTATAATCATTTAGATACAATGACAGCTGGAAAAATAGCAGATCTATGTAATGTTTCTCCATCTACCTTAAACCGTTTTTTTAAGATGATGTCTTATCCTATGACTGTTTCTAAGTTGCCGTATATTGTCAGTCAGAGTAAGGAAAATTATATGTTTGATGGCAATTATCTTCCTTTGACGGAAAAGAGTATAGAGGAATCTTCTATTGATTTTTACTTAAATAGCTTACAAGAACGAATTTTATCTTTACACAAATCGATTAATAAAAATCAAATTACGAGTTTAGTGGAAGATATTATCTCATGTAAAAAGGTAGTGTTCTTAGGTTGTCCAATTCCACAAGGGATTTGGAGATTTCAAATGGACTTGACTTTGTTCGGTATTGAAACAAGTGCATTT
Organism: Alkalibaculum sporogenes; assembly: GCF_009362815.1. GTDB lineage: Bacteria > Bacillota > Clostridia > Eubacteriales > Alkalibacteraceae > Alkalibaculum_A > Alkalibaculum_A sporogenes. The sequence continues at coordinate 132,578 of NZ_WHNX01000001.1, forward strand.
ATGGATCCCAATTATCAGTATGATGCACTTGAACATCTTGAAAAGGGGACAATCGTATTTTATACACAGTATTGCAGATTGGGAGACAATGAGTATAAGAAAAGTATCTTAGGATGCAAGGAGAGAATCAATAAGTTTGTATTGCTTTCAAATGCTGAAGTACATCCTTTATCTTCTTTTGCTGATTATATCTTTTCGTACTCTGGCAATGGAACAGAGCAAGATACAATCTTGATGAATATATATATTAATCTAATTGGAATGAGTTTTCGTGAAAAGATAGGCTCTTTGTCAAATCGTGTTAGTGAACAGAAAAGGAAAAATTTATAATGTATATACAGCTGCTTTGAAGATTTAATTGATTTTATAGCTGTTTTAATAATCAATTTTTTCTTTTTTTGTTCGTATTATCAGATTCTTTTATATCCATTTTAAGTAATAATATTCAGTTGTTAACACTAAGAATCAACTATCTAATCAATTAAATCTATTGCTTTAGCAGCTTTTTTAATCCATATTTGCTGTTGAGGCGGCAAAGCGATCAGAAAGTCGTTTAGGTAGTTACATAATAATACTTCGCTCTCTCGCAAATTGTACAACTCTATTTCTTGCAACATAGGGTGTTTCTTTATCAAAGCCACAATTTCGGTTGGAGTTAACTCATGCAAAACAGCGTTTACATCTTCTGCAGACAGATTTGCGTCAAGTAAAATGTCCTCCAAGTCCGCAAAGGAATAGATATTTTCTTTGATAATCTTTATTTTTGTTGATGTATCCTGACTTTGCATTATCTCGTCAATAATTTTTCTATAAAGCTCGTCATCCATCTTATCACCAAAGGAAAATGATAATACTGGGGTATTTTCGGGATATTTGGAAATGAGGAAAACCCTATCCATTGTATTCAAAACAATAGCATTTTCAATTACTGAGATGATTTTGGGTAAACCTTTTTTCATATAGCGTAGTGTGTAGGCTGGTAAAGAAAAGAGTTTTCTTAATTCATCTAAAGCTGATTGTAGTATTAGCTCAGTTTTTTCGTTTGAAGCTCCCTTAAATATTCGGGTGAGATAGTCGATATCAGCAAAACTCAATTTTAAGTTACTAACATCTGCATGGGCGATCACACAACCAAGCGCAGTTATAAAGATAGGTTCAAAAAGATTGATTAGTAAATTTTGATAATCCTCGTGATAGCCACAAAGCAAGTGATGAATACAGTCTGCAGTAAAATGATTGCAAAAGGAATTTTCGCAATAAATATTCTCCAAATATTGCTTAATAAACTCTATTCCTACTAATCCACAAACTTCATGATAGGTGGGATAATCTGCTGTAATATGAATTTCATGTGCAGAAAAATCCTGTCTGTATAGCTTGAAAAAACCATTTATACCGTCTGCGATCGTTGAACCATAGAAAATATTCGGCGTATCAATCAAATCGTTTATAATTCTACCTTGAAGTAGCTTTGTGATATTCAGCATTTTATCAATTTGCTTACGTCCGTACAGATACAGTGTTTCTAATTTCTCTTTTCGCAATGCGTCAATGGCGTCATCAGGACAATCACAAGTTTTTAAATACAAGCCTACTGTAAACATGATGGAGGTCAAGATATTCTGTGCGGCTTCGACCTGGATAGAACTACTATCTCCGTTATTATACTGTTCTGCTCGTCTTGCTAAAATAGCAAGACAATCAAATTGTATTTTTTCTAATTCATCCTCAGAAAGTAAACCTATAAGATACGCCTGTTCAAGTAGAGATTGAAAATAATGTTCTTCATTTAATTTTAGCCTATCAATTCTACTGAATTTTTCAATATTCTCCATCTTCGTCCTCCTCGTCTTGCATATAGTTGGGAGCATAGCCATAGCGCATATTATGAGCTAATCGGTCTAATTCGCGTCCTGAAAGTAACTCCAAAGAACCTTGGCATACTCCGTCGAACGCCGTTTTCATATAATTAATCAAATCGTCGTCGCTGATTAGGTCAAGGGTTTCATTTTTATAGTAATAAAAAGTTTCTATCAAATCGTGTAATATCTGCTCATAATTGTTTGCCCAAATATACGGAGAATCGCAAAACTTATATATCAATTTATCTATAACACCGCCGCCGAACTCAATTCGTCCGTTTTCTTTCAATGCAAATATACGTGTTTCTACTAATGCAATAGCTTGTTTTTCTGTAAGCTCAAGTCCAAAATGAGAGGTAAGGTCATTATATTTTAAGACTTCATTGACTGCCTGCTTTTGGATGTGCGCGTTATTATTAAATAACGCAATTTCAAATCTCAAATAGCATCACCCCCGCATATATAGAGAGAAGATGTAAATTGCTTGACTTACAATATAATTTTTTAATTCAGTTTCATCTTCGATTAAACCTCTGCCGGAAATATAGTTAGAAACTTCTCCAATAATATAACAATGAGTGTTGTGTAAAACACGGTCAACCATATCTGTTTGAGGAGTAATGCCCGTAATTTCTTCCCATATATCTATCACGTACTGATTTAATTCTAAACGCGTATTTTGTATCGCTATTTTATTGCTTTCGGGGCGAATATCTCCGATATATTCAAGCCATGCCAATCGAAACCAACCTTTGTTAACTATATATATCTGTAAGAACATATTAAAAAAATGACGCAATTTAATGTCTGCCGTTGTAGCTGCAGAGAGGTTTTCCCTCAAACTCTGCATAAAAACCTCCTGCAAAGCAGTATGCGTTTCCCATAGCAAGTCTGTGTAGGACGAAAAATAGTTATAGATATTTGTATGAGCACAACCGAGTGTGCGAGCAATCTCTCTAAGATTTAAGCTCCTTAAATCTTTCTTATCCCGCATTAAATCAAGTGCAGTTTCAATAATTTGTTCTCTTGTAATGCTTTTTTTCATTAAGACCTCCTAATTACGAAAATTAATTACCACTGGTAATACGATTATAGAGGATAGCATTATTTTTGTCAATAGGTTTACGAAAGGGTTTATAATCTTATGTGAATAATTTAAAGAGACACTAAAAAAACTAGGAGCAAAACGTTGATTCTATTTTCATTCTATACTAGATAATGGATTGGTTTTTGCAGATGATATTAGATTCAATAATACAAAGTTTTAAAGAGTGAATAATAAAAGAGCTATTCGTTACACAGGTTATATTTTGATATTATAACCTGTCAGATGAATAATAGTTGATTATTCACTTTTTTGATTATATAATTAATATATTAAAAACTTGGAGGTAAATTTATGTTTTTCTTTTTCTTAAACAACCCATATGTTGCAATTATAGGTGATATAAAAGATTCAAAAAAAATCGAGAATAGAAGTGAAATACAAAGAAAATTAAAATTAGTTTTACAAGAGATTAATGAAAAATATGATAATGATATTTCATCTAAATTTACTATAACATTAGGAGACGAATTTCAAGGATTACTGAGTAATGGGGCAAATACTTTGCCTATAATATTAGAAGTTGAGAGAAAAATGTATCCAATTAAAATAAGGTTTGGAGTTGGGATAGGAACTATCACAACAGAGGTCAATAAGGAAATGTCCCTAGGTGCAGATGGACCAGGATACTATAAAGCAAGAAATGCTATTGAATATTTAAAAGATAATGAAAGGAAAAATCAGTCAAGTGCAGCTGATATAAGATTTGAGGTTGAAAGTGAAAATCAAGAAACAACAATAATGATAAATACAGTTATGTCATTATTAACTGTAATCAAAGAGTTTTGGACTGACAGGCAAAGGGAAATTATTTGGGATATGTTAGAACATCAAGACAGTCAAATTGCAGTCGCTAAAAGATTAAAAATTAAACAACCGGCGGTACAAAAAAGTTTAGCAAAAGGAAAATACTATGCATATATAGATGCAATAGATACTATAGGAAAAGCACTTGAGGAGGTAAGCCGATTAGATGTTTAAAGAATATTTTGTATTACTTCTTTTAGGACATATTTTAGGCGATTTTTACATACAAACAAACAAAATGGCTCAAAAGAAAGAAAAGAGTTTGAAGTGGGTACTGATACATTGCTTATGTTATGGGAGTGTAATGTTGATGATTAGTATACCAATAATATCATTGAAAATTGCATTAGCTGTATTAGTGGCAGCAATATTACATTTGGTAATTGATGTGATTAAGTTTGTTTATATATTACTAAAAACCAAGAAAGATAAAATTACATTAACTATAGAAAGAAATATTTTTTTTGTAGATCAAGCTTTACACTTTGTATGTCTATTTGGAATTACATATTGGGGAATAAGAAGTGATGTGTCAATAAATGCATGGAAAATAATTAAAGATTTCTTAGAAGCTGCTGGAGTGTCAGAAGGGTTAACAATATCGTGGGTTCTTGCATTATTAGTAATACATAAGCCGGCAAATATAGTAATACAAAAGTTATTGATGATTTACAAGCCAGAGAGCAATGATGAAGAAAAAAAGAAAGATAACAATGCAGGAAGATTTATAGGTACAGTAGAAAGAGTAACAATGTTGATTTTTTTGTCAATTGGACAATATTCAGCAATTGGGTTGGTGTTAACAGCAAAGTCCATAGCTAGATATGACAAGATATCTAAGGAAAAGGATTTTGCAGAATACTATTTATTGGGGACATTAATAAGTACGATTATTGTGATTGTATCTTCATTTATCATCTGAAATAGCTGCGCTTTAAATTTGCAACGGTTATGAAACTGTGCACCATTTTATCCCGCATTAACATGAACTACTATTTATAATACCTTCGAAAGCAATTCCTCCTGATATTCCCATTTTTGAATTGATGGGACCAATGGTTACTCTTGAATTTGGTGTAATGCTAGCTGCTGTGGGGAGTTCTATTCTACCTGACCATGTAGGGGGATCTTCTGGGGTTGGAAACAGTTGACTTCTAAATTCACCCACTGTAGGTATATAAATCTTACCTACATAGATATCGTAATTACCTAAATATGAGGGTAGTGGAAGAGTTGCCAGAAAACTGATGCTTTGGCCTCCTCTAGGAGCAAAATTTATGTATACAATGGCACCAGTTCCAAAAGGTAAATCAACTTTTGGTGTTAACTCTATGATACAAGGATATGGTATAAGCCCTGGAACGCATAGAACATCACCAGGAAAGATAATGTTAGGATTATCTATATGGGGATTATTTACTGCAAGGGCTTCCATTCTCACCCGAAATAATTGTGATAGTTTATATAAATTATCACCAGATTTAACAGTGTACCTTCCTAGAAAGGCTGGAAAACATTCTTTTGGTATTCGACGTTGCACAGTTGGCATCTTGAAAACTCCTTTTCCTTTTTTTACTTAACATAAACGTATACTATATTATGTAAATACGATAATAATCGTTCTTATTGTTTTTAATTTTTGATTCCCATACACTATAATGAGACTACAACCAGTAATAGTTACAATAAATTATGATATACTTAAGTCAATAACTTTTTACTAAGGAAGTGAAGAATTTCTTGGTATAATGGTCCCTTGAGAGGCAGATAGAATGTCAATTATAATACTAAAGGGAGAATAGAAATTAAAAAAAATTCTAATTTAGGGGGATTTAACATGTTTGGAATTGTAAATTACGGAGTTTTTATCTTATCAGCAGTGGCATTAAATTTAACCCCTGGTACAGACACTATGTATATTATAGGAAGCAGTATGTCTAACGACAGAAAGTCAGGGGTATTATCAGCATTAGGAGTTTCTAGTGGTTGTATAGTCCATACAATTATGGCTGCTTTAGGATTGTCAATGATATTGTCTAAATCAGCTCTGGCATTTGATATTATTAAATACATAGGCGCTGGATATTTAATTTATCTTGGTATACTTTCATTTGTATTAAAGTCTCATTTGGTTATGAAAGAGGATAAAAATGAAAAACATAGCAATAAGAAAATATTCCTTCGTGGAGTACTAACAAATGTATTAAACCCTAAAGTAGCTCTTTTTTTCTTGGCATTTTTACCTCAATTTATTCATTCAAACAATACATATGGAACACTACCATTTTTACTACTTGGTTTTACTTTTATAATAACAGGAACAATATGGGGAATTGTATTAGCAACATTTTCATCATATTTCGGTCAAAAGTTAAGTGAGAAGCTAGGTGAGTCTAGCTTGTTAAGTAAAATATCAGGAGTAATTTATATAGGACTAGGGTTAAATTTATTAAGATCAAAATTAGCAAATTAGAATTTGTTAGAGATTAATACAGTAACACATCTGTGGAGTATTAAACCTAAATTAAACCTGATTACGAATCGGTAATTGTGATTTATCCTCTTCATCAATCTATTGCTCCCTCACTAATTGCAATGCCCATATCTGCAGCTGAAAATGCTGGCAAATCTTACGATAAGCAATAGATTAGCGTTAATATTGTCAGTTTTTGTCTTATTTTTACCTTTATAGTCGAGACCGTTGTACTTAATACAATTAAGAACAAACTTTTACCTTACGTTCAAGGGTAATAAACTTATGGGGAATAGTATTATTTTCATCTAAGATTCCTTCTTTTTCATCGATAATTGTCCAGTCTTTAGGATCAGGTTCGTTAAAATATACTGTTGCTTCAAATGATTTGTCAATCCTCGTCAAATAAATTTTATCCGTGTAAGGTAATAATAAATCAAAAATTTGAGAACCTCCTATTACTGTATATTCTTGAGGTCCAGGTGTTTTAGATAAAAGCTCATCTAATGAGTATACTACGGATACTCGATTATGATCTATATGATAACTTTTATCCCTTGTTAAAATAATATGATGTCTATTTGGAAGCACTTTTAAAAGACTTTCAAAAGTTTTTCTGCCCATTATCATTGTATGATCCCAGGTAACTTGTTTAAAATACTTTACATCGTTGGGTAAATGCCAGGGAAGGTGATTGTTAACACCCATTTCGTTATTTTTACCTACTGCTACGACAAAACTATACATCCATATTTCCTCCGATTATTTATTATCTTAAGCTTTAAGCGTATTTGATTACTTTATAAACTATAAGGATTTGCTTTCGTTTTTAACTTAAGGCTGTATTATAAATATACCCATTGATTATAAATGTAATCGAAGTTCAGTCCCTCTATGCAATATTATATAATCGTAAAGATAGATAGGGGGGTGTTCAGGTAACAAAGGCTTATAGCTTTGGACGAGTAGTCCTCATTAAGAAGCATACCCTAGCTAAAAATTCTTACTAGTATTATATTGTATTATAACCTTAAAATGTTTAATAAGATAAAATAACATAATAGTTAAAAAAATAACAAAACAAAGAAATGTATTGTTATAATAAGGTGAATACATATAAATTAATTCATACATGGCCATCACATTTGTCAAAGGTTGTTGTAAATTGTAATGCTAGCAAGTATAATTATGATAATATAATTTATCACTTTTGTATACTTGATAACGCTATATATGAATAAAAGTCCTAGGTAGGAGAATGAAAATAATGAATAACAACGATTATGAAGAAATGATCCATCTAGCGCCCTTTGGTTATGCTTATCATGAAGTAATACTAGATGATAAAGGTAATGCAATCGATTATATCTTTTTAGATATGAATAAAAGTTTTGAACTTATGACCGGGTTTGAAAGGGAGAAAATTTTGAATAAAAATGTTACCCATGTACTTCCTCAAATTCGCATCGGTCAATTTGATTGGGTAGATTTTTATGGCAAAGTTGCATTAAATGGTGAGAAACAAGAGTTTACCGAATATGCAGAACCCCTAAATAGATGGTATAAAGTAACAGCATTTTCTACTAAAAAAGGATATTTTACTACCTTTATACAAGATGTAACTATTGAGATGGATCAAATGATCGAATTAGAAAAACAAAAATCTAGTTTTGAAACAATTTCTAGGGAGCTTGAGATTATTTTTAACAGTACTCAGGATGCCATGGTTCTAATACAAGTAGATGACGGAAAGTTTACATTTATCAGAAATAATGAGGCTCACCAAAAAGCTACAGGTATTAGCATTGAAGAAATAAATGGTAAAAAGCCATCGCACTTCTTTGGACAAGAAATGGGAGAAATTATAGAAAAAAAATATCGTGAATGTGTAGAAAAAAGAGAGCCCGTGATTTATGAAAGAATTCTAGAATTACCCACCGGAAAAAAAACATGGCTAACATGTATCAATCCAGTAATTGAAAATAAAGATGTAGTATTTATTGTTGCTGCAAGCAAAGATATTACACTAGAGAAGACTATAGAAAAAGAAAAAGAAGACCTGTTACAAAGATCTAAAGCTGTATTTAATGAACATACAGCAGTTATACTAAATATTGAATCTGAAAGTGGACATGGAAGAATTATAGATGCTAATCCTGCAGCATTGTCTTTTTATGGTTATAGTAGGGAAGAAATCTTAAAATTACATATACAAGATATCAATATATTATCACAAAGCGAAATCGAAAAAATAAAATTGAGGGCATTGAGTAACAATCAAAAGTACTTCCTTTTTCCTCATCGTCTTAAGAATGGAGAAATTAGGTTTGTAGATGTTTATTCCAGTCCAATAAGAATAAATGGTAAGAAAGAACGATATTCTATCATATTTGATGTAACTGATCGTGAAGAATATAAAATGAAACTATTTCATGAAAAGGAATTGCTACGGACAACCTTACTGTCTATCGGTGACGGAGTCGTAACAACTGATAAAGTTGGTAGTATAACTTCTATGAATAAAGTTGCTGAAGAAATTACTGGATGGACACAGAAAGAAGCAAGGGGCAAGTCGTTCTCTGAAGTATTTAAGCTAATTAGTGAAACAACATTAAAAGAGGTTGAAAATCCTATAGAAATTGTATTGCGTTCAGGTAAAATTGTTGGTTTGGCAAACCACACAGCCCTTATCAATAAGTATGGAGACATGATTCCAGTGGCAGATAGTGCTGCTCCAATAAAAGATGAGAAAGGTAACATTTTTGGAGTAGTCATGGTGGTAAGAGATGTGTCAAAAGAAAAAGAACAAATGGATAGAATACTATATCTTAGCTATTATGATACATTAACTGGCTTATATAACCGTGGATTTATGGAAGAAGAACTATTACGTATAGATTCATCAAATGAAACTCCATGTGGGGTGATATTAGGTGATTTGAATGGATTGAAATTAGTTAATGATGTTTTTGGACATGCCAGTGGAGATGAATTATTAATTTGTGCAGCTAACATTATAACAGAATGTTGCAGAAAGGAAGATATCATCGCTAGGTGGGGCGGAGATGAATTTCTTATCCTTTTACCTAAAACCGATGCTCTTACTATTGAGAGAATTGTTCAGCGAATAATGGATAAGTGCCTTGAAGACAATAAAGATGGAACTCAAGTTAGTATTGCATTAGGGTATGCAGTAAAGAAAAATGATTATGAAAATATTAATAAGACTATTAAAGATGCAGAAGAACACATGTATCGCAGAAAGTTATTAGAAGGAAAAAGCTTTAGAAATTCAATTATAAATACAATGATAAGTACACTATTTTCTAAAAGTATGGAGACAGAAGCCCATGCTAGTCGATTAAAAGATCACTGTGTAGAAGTTGCAAATCGATTAGAACTATCTTCAAAAGATTTAGATGAATTAGTATTATTGGCAGTCTTACACGATATTGGGAAGGTAGCGATAGATGAAAGTATACTAATGAAATCAGGTTCATTAACGGAACAAGAATGGGTAGAGATGCGAAAACACCCTGAGATAGGATATCGGATAGCCCATAATATTCCTGAGTTAGTAAGTGTAGCTGATTATATTTTGCATCACCATGAAAGATGGGATGGGAAGGGTTATCCTCATGGTTTAAAGAGAGAAGAAATTCCTATACATTGTCGTATACTATCTGTGGTTGATGCATACGATGCCATGACAAATGACAGATATTATAGAAAGGCTATGAACAGTCAAGAAGCTCTAGAAGAATTAAGGCGTAATAGTGGAAAACAGTTTGATGAAAGAGTTGTGGATACTTTTTTACAATATATTGAAGGTAAAGATTTATAACAGTATTAGAAATGAAAATATGGACCATGGTATTTGTAATTGTTTCTATAAAAAACGTGATCTGTATAATCTATGCACTATGATAACAATAATAGAGAAAGAGTGAGGTTAAGTATGAAAGTAGAGATATTTCAAGATATTACTTTTTCAATTAATGAACAAAATCTAAAAGAGGCATTAAAATTAAGAGAACGACTAAAGCTTGATGATCTTGTAAGTGAACTTATAAGTAACGCCGAAAAAATTGCTAAACCAAAAGCAATTTATACTAAGCTTCAATCTTCAGTAGATCGAAAGAATGGACAAGTTTTTATTTTAGATAAGGTATTTCACAGTAAGGTTTTAGCTGAGAGTATCGAAGATACAACAAATGTTTTTCCGTATATAATAACATGTGGTATGGAAATTGAGGAATGGTCTCAAAGTATCGATGATATTATGGAACAATATATTGTCGATGGTATTAAGGCACAAATTTTATTTGAGAGTACTGAATATATATCTCAAAAGATTAAAGAAACAAATAATCTAGAGAGTCTAGTATATCATATTCCCGGGTTTTTAGATGACTGGCCAATTTACGAACAAAAAGAATTGTTCTCAATATTTGGCGACAAAACTCAAGAAATCCAAGTGTATCTTACAGAGAGCTCTTTAATGAGGCCTACAAAATCTGTTTCAGGTATATATTATTGAAGCAATATGGATAGCTGAATTCTATATACGTAATTATGATATAAACAATATAATTATCATACTAACTACAAAATGTGATACATTTTCATAGATCTATTTACTTATTGTAAGTATTATTATAAAGAAAAATAATGATTGGAAATACATAAGACATAATATGGATTAACTTAATTTAGAGATGGACTGATGTGCAAATTAGATTTTTCAAATCTTTTATAAAGCTATATTTGATTATCAACTCTATGCTTTCATGCTTAGAGTTTTTTGATAAAAGATTCCTCCGTTGTCCAATTAATATAATTTATTAGATAAGTGTTATTTGATTTACAAAAAACCTTGTTTATAATATTATGATACTTGGCGTTTTATTTTAGAGTGAGCAACATGGAGGATCATTATGAATAGTGTGTTTAATTTATTTAAGGTTAAAGATAAAAAGTTTTATAAGGCAATGCTAGTGATAGCATTACCAGTTATGATACAAAGTTTTACGACTTCTTTGTTGAATATGATTGACACTGTTATGGTTGGAAAGTTGGGTGAAACTGAAATTGCTGCAGTTGGTATAGCAAATCAATATTTTTTCTTTTACAATATGATGTTATTAGGAATATGTGGTGGATGCAGCGTATTTATATCCCAATATTGGGGCAAAAGAGATGCAGTAAATATTAAAAGAGTACTAGGGATAGGCATTATTTCTGTTGTATTACTATCTATGATTTTTTTATTAGCTGGATTGGTTAATCCCAAAGGTATTATATTCATTTTTAACAATGATCCTATGGTTATCATGGGAGGTGCTAGCTATTTAAAGATTGTAATCTTTAGTTACTTATTTACAGGAATTACATTTTTGTATAGCTTTTCACTTAGATCTATTGGTAAAGCGACGCAGCCACTGATTATTAATTTAATAGCACTGATTATTAATGTTATATTAAATTATATACTAATATTTGGTAAGATGGGTGCTCCTCAAATGGGAGTAGCAGGTGCTGCTCTTGCAACTCTGATTGCTAGAATCATTGAAACAATTATTCTATTATTATCTATTTATATTAAAAATGGAATATTAGCTGCATCTATCAGAGAACTTACGGATATAACTTCAGATTATATAAAAAAGGCCTATAGAACCATTTTGCCTGTAGTACTAAATGATATGTGTTGGGGGCTTGCAAGTCTCGTTTACATTGCAGTGTATGGTAGGATGGGTACACAGGCAGTAGCCGCAATACAAATTTGCAATACTGTAAACAATCTTTTTATGGTTGTAGCCTTTGGATTATCTAGCGCCGCATCAGTAATGATAGGTAATAGTATTGGTCAAGAAAACGAAAATCAAACGAAGGAATATGCGAAAAACTTTATTGGAGTTTCTCTTTTAGTAAGTATATTTTTAGGAGTTATTTTAGCAGTAGCTTCTCCCTACATACTTGGATTTTTCAATATATCCGATCATGTAAAAAACAGTGCGCAATCAATTTTATATATTATATCAGTAGTGTTTTTTATTCGGTTGCTTGGGATTATGCTTATTGTAGGTATTTTAAGAGGTGGAGGAGATGCGAAAGCTGCTCTGATCATAGAAGGATTTACCATGTGGTTTATAGGTGTTCCTCTTATAATGATAGGTGCTTTTGTTCTAAAACTTCCCATTTATATTGTATACTCTCTTGCAATGGTAGAAGAGTTGTTTAAATGCATTATAAGCCTTTTCCGTTTAAAATCAGGAAATTGGATCAATGATCTTACATAAGTACTCCTCAGACAGATAATATGTCTGAGGTAGAATCATATTATTTAAACTGCACACTGTTAATTTGTACATTTCCAATAAATTCTTCTTCGCACAAACCCAATACCGATTTTGGATCCCCGTTCACAATAATACCAATTGTATTTACCCCATTTTGTTCCAAAAAATCTAATGAAGACTTATAGTAATTATGTAGATCAAAACCAGATTCCTGCAATTTTAGAAATTTTTTATTATCTATCATTATTTTCAACAGGCTCTTTACATGGGTCTCATATAGCTCGCTAGAAGTTTGATTGTTTTGGTTCGTTATATATTCATCAACTTCATAATTTGGATATTTCTCATTTACATCGCTATATACATTACCATCTCCAACCATATCAAAACCCATAGCCATAGGAGGCCAATCATTTCTATCTTCAGCGATGCGAATACCTGCCCAGCTAAACCATATTCCAGAATCTTTATATTTACTCGATAATGCTGCTAGATCTTCCATTGATAGATCCTGGTTAAAGGATACCTTTGCCTGTATAGTTACATAAGATGGTAACTGAGATAAGTAGTTTTTCTGTAATTCAAAGTCAATTCCTCCATCGGAGTAAAATCCAAGAAAATTATCCCAATAGTTTATGGGGAAAGAAAATTCACCTCTTTTTAATTTAGCTATTTGATATTGATACTCATTTTGCATATAATTGTAACCCATTATAGTAATATCATATTCTCCTATTCCCGTTCGATCTGTAGTAATACCGATACCATTAGGTTCTGCAAAATGTAATTCATGGTATACCTCCATACATAATTCAAAATCACTCCCTTGAGAGCTCATTGTTCTTTTAAATGGATTATAAAATAGATGATCCATCAAAGGGATTGCAGTAAAATTGATGAAAATAAGAATCGAAATAACTAAACATGCAGACATAAATACAGTTCTTCTTGTTCTACGCTTCATTGATTTTTTAATTGCATATAGCTCATCTAAACTCTCTTTATTTATCATATCTTCTGGTTTGATTTTGAGTTGCTGATCTTCAAGATAATCTGAGATTACTTGGAATTTTTCAATTTCTTCTTCTACATATTTTTTTTGAGATTCTGGTATTTTTTTTGCTATATAAGCGTTCAATAATTCTTTAAAACTCATAGCCTTTTCCCTCCAAATTTTCTTTCAGTTTACGTCTTGCTCTAGAAAGCAAAGTCTTGGTATTGCTAATAGAATAGTTTGTTATATCACTTATGGATTGTATACTTAAATCTCCGAAGTAAAATAATATTAATACTTCTCTGTAATTTGTCTGAAGCGCTATAATCTCTTGATAAAGCATTTTGTCCCGCATTAACAGGCACTAAGACTCCCACTTTAAGATTTTAAGATGATAGAAAGATAAGTGGCGGATTAAGTGCCTGTAAAAGCCCGATTGGTTCTACTAATATTCAGTAGGGGATGAAGAGAACCCCTACTGAATAAAGTTTCACTTTATTTCTTTCACAAAGTATGAGTTTATTTTCAATATTTTCTGATGATACAATACTATGTAGTTCTCCTCCTGAACTATCTGTAACATGCTTTGTTTTTCGGAGTTCATCAATCCAGAGGTTTTTACATACTCTCAACAACCAAAATTTAAAATCCACCCTATTATCATCTAAGGTTAGTAAAGCTTTTACAAATGCATTACTAACAATATCCTCTGCAAGGTGAAGGTTACAACTTAATGATAGGGTATAATGATATGCTGTACTATAGTATTTATTATATAAGATTTCTATTATATTTGATTGCATTTCATTCTCCCCTCATTTAATAAACGTATGACTTAAAAAAAGGTTACACATTTTTTTAATATAATTATAAATGCTAGTATTGTGCTTTTCAGAAACGATAAATGAATAATGAATACAGTAAAATGAGATAATAAGATTATATCGTACTCTTAATTTTATAGAAAGAAAGGAAAAGTGATAAATGCAAAAAATAAGACTAAATATTGACGGTTTAGTGCAAAAAGAGACACAGGTAAGAGTCATAGACCAATTAGATGGTATCATAGGTGTACAGGATTTAAACTTGAGCGATGATGAAAAATTTATAGAGGTTTACTATGACGATCAAACATCGGAGGATGCTATCAATAGTCATTTGCAAAATAATGGATACAAAATATATAAGTAGAATATTGAAAACAAAACAACTATCAAATATTGATTGTTGTTTTGTTTTTGAGTAAGTGTATTTATAGGATTTTCTTATCATCCGATTGTCTACATAATATTAACTATTTTAGGACAACTTTTATTTGACAAACTCATAGTATAAAATAGTATAGAACTGATTAATATGTCAGATAAACACGATGGAACGAAAGAAGTCATAATTTAAAGAATAGATAAAATAACGTATGTTATATTATTATATATATAGTATAATTAAAAATATTACCAATTAATTACTAACTTCAAAATTCCAGGGAAGTATATGAGCAATTTTTTAAATGAGAAATTAAGAAGCAAAGTAAATATAATATATCCATATTTTTAGTATAAATATTCATAAAGATAGATAGAGGTGAAAAATTTTGAATCCTGCGTATAATTTAGTTATAAATAATATATATTCCTTTGGAATACTGATATTCATCTATATTCATGCAAAAAATAATAACGAAAAAATCTTTCTCCAACATAAAATCTATATATTAATGTTGAAAGTAACAGCACTGATGCTTATAGTAGATATATTTAGCAGATTTGATGGTTCCCCAGGAACATTTTATGTAGTACTAAATCAGTTTGGAAATTTTATGATTTATTTTTTGAACCCCATTGTTCCTTCACTTTGGTTACTATATGTACACTGCCAAATATTTCAAGATGAACAAAAAACAAGAAGATGGATGGATATCCTCTTATCAATTAATATGATCTACATAGGCATCTTATTATTATCACAGTTGTTTGGATGGTTTTATTATATTGACTCAAATAACATTTACCATAGAGGAACGTTTTTCTTAATCCCTGCTTTGCTTTCTGTGGGGTTAGCGATTTCAGCTATTTTTTTAATTGTAGTAAATCGTAAAAAAGTTGATCAAAAATATTATTTACCACTTTTAGCATTTCCTATTCCTCCTTTGGTGTGTACATTTTTACAGATAATTTTTTATAATATACCGTTAATATTAAATGGTCTTACATTTTCCCTACTAATTGTTTTTTTTAATATTCAAAGTCATAGTATTAATACTGATTATTTAACTGGTGCGTATAATCGCAAGAAATTAGAAACTTATATGAAAGAAAAAATTAGTACAAGTACGGAAAATGTAACCTTTTCAGCAATTTTGATAGACATAGATAAATTCAAGTCTATTAATGATACCTTTGGTCATGATATGGGAGATGATGCACTGCAAACTTCTGTAAACTTAATCAAAACATGTATTAGATCACGAGATTTTATTGCACGGTTTGGTGGTGACGAGTTTTGTATTCTCTTAGATGTAACAAATATCAAAGCGCTAGAAGCTACCACCGATAGAATTAGTAGATGTATCGAAAGACATAATAAGGTTGGGAATAGACCATATAAACTTGGATTTAGTATGGGCTATGCAGTTTATGACTATAAATCCAATATGAAAGTAGAGGATTTTATAAGATATATCGACACGTTAATGTACGAAAACAAACGTGGTATTACAATAGAGGAAAGGAAACAAAATTACGAAATTTCATATTGAATTACTGACTAGGTCACTTCTTGAAAAAATTGATATTTCCATATGACTAGTTGATAGAGTAGAATAAATACGTCTAAGATTTATTTATTTAAATATCAACCCAAATGGCTTGCTAACTGAAATTTGAATGCATATATTGAAGTTTCAAAATACATTGTAGAAGTAGTATAATTGCGGCTTCAAAATTCTACTACTTTTACGAGATAAATTTAACACTATATGAATAAAGAAAAGTACCAGGAGGAACTGTAAACATGTCTATAGAAGAAGTAAGAGGGTTTTTACAACAATATGGCAAGGCAAAAGATATACTTGAGATGAACGATTCTACAGCTACTGTAGAGTTAGCTGCACAAGCTTTAGGTATTGAACCCGCAAGAATTGCAAAATCAATATCATTGCAAGATGGAGACAGTGGAATGATTGTTGTAGTTGCAGGAGATGCAAAAATAGATAATAAAAAATTTAAAGAAGAATTTGGTTTTAAAGCAAAAATGCTTACACCTAAAGACACATTAAGCATCACTGGTCATCCAGTAGGAGGCGTATGCCCCTTTGCATTGCCAAAAAACGTAAAGGTATTTTTAGACGAATCTATGAAAAGATTTGCAACTATGTATCCTGCATGTGGAAGCCACAACTCTGCAATTGAAGTTACCTTGATAGAGCTAGAACAATATTCCCAGAGCCGAAAATGGATAGATGTGTCAAAGATTGTGACCTAACCACACATATGGCATACTTCAAATCCACCACTATGTGTGTGCGTTAATCTTGATTTGTCCCGCATTAACAGGCACTAAGACTCCCGTCGTAGGTTGCGGGCTTCTAGCTCCTTACAGTCGTTACAAGCCTCGCCAACCCTGATCGGGGAAATACCATTCAATTCATCTTACCTTTCAGCCAATATAAATCGGGTATTGCTCCCACTTCAAGATAGTAAAGAAAGATAAGTTGGGGATAAAGTACCTGTAAAAGTCGCGATACTCGCCAAATGAAAGCAAACTTTCATTTGCGTACCTTAATAACTATACAGTTAAATAGTAAACTATTTAACTGCTCCGTCATTAAGGTACTACGAAAATAAAGTTTCACTTTATCACATTACCCTATTCAATAGAACCAACAACAAATAAGGTGGATTATATGAAAAAAAATAATAATTTCAATACTCTAATCATAGTATTACACGAAATCTACGGACTAAATCAACATATGAAAACCGTTTGCGAGAAATTTTCTATGGATGGATACGATATTATATGCCCAAACTTAATCGATCAAAAGCAGCCTTTTAATTATGATCTTCAAGAAGAAGCCTATATTCATTTTAAGAATAACATTGGGTTTGATTTAGGGGTACAGCAAGTAAAATATCTATTGAAACAATCGAAAAAACAATATAGACATGTATTTTTATTAGGATATAGTATAGGTGCAACAATTGCATGGATATGTAGTAGTGAAGAAAATATGTGTGATGGGATTGTAGGATATTATGGATCGCGAATTAGAGATTATATGAATATTACTCCCGAATGTCCAGCTCTCTTGATTTTCCCCAATGAAGAAAAATCGTTTAATGTGACTGATTTAGCTGCTTCATTGAAAAAACAGAATATTGATGTACATATATTAAGGGGAAAACACGGGTTTAGTGACCCGTATTCTAAAAATTATTGTCTACAGGCTTCACAAGAAGCACAAAAAGTAGTAGATGATTTCTTAAAGAAACTAATTGGCTATTAAATGGTATATCATCGATCTATTTATTTCTCAGGAAATAACCGTAATCCGATCTATTTTTATGAATTACGACGATCTATAAATAAAAATAAAAAGAAATAAATTAGGAGAGTAATTTTTAGATATGCCTAAAAAGAAGAAGAAAACTAAGTAAGGTGATAGGAATAATGCCGAAATATGGACAGAAGAACAATATGAAGAATATTCAAGAGTTATGTATGATATTGAGTCTATAGCTGGATTCACATATGGTGGAGTACCATTTGTGATATTCAAAGAAGATAATGGTACTTATGACAATGGCAGTTCAGACGAATTACCATTTTAGATAAAATCGATATTATCCACACCAAAGTTCTGTAGGGGAGAACTGCGTTCTCCCGATATCTGAAAACATGATGTGGAAAACAGTAAGATATTAAAACGTTTAACATCCCTCATAACTAAAATCGCGACCTGTAGCCGTGGGGCTCCACTCACCATCTAATTACCCAAGTAAACATAAAACCATAACATTAACTCAAAACCCTTATAAAATAAGGAAAAAAGGCTACTTAAAGTGATACTTTAAGTAGCCTTTTTTTTGTTCAATGACATGTAAAATTATCCATGAGTTATAATAAATGTAGTATAATGAAAAATGACGGTTATAAAGTTGGGAAGATTATTACAGAAGGGGCTTACAAATGAAAGAAGTAGTAGCAGGAATACTTTATCATAATGACAAAATCCTTTTAGCACAAAGATCAATAGGTCAAAAACTAGAAGGGAAATGGGAGTTCCCAGGTGGTAAGATAGAACAACTCCCGAACAAGCCCTTGTTAGAGAGATATGTGAAGAACTTTCCATTACTATCAAAAATATAAGTTGCTATGCAGAGAGTATCTATAAATACGAATTTGGCCAAATTAAGCTGCTTGCTTATAAAGCAGAATGTCTACAACAAACTATTACATTATCTGTCCATAGTCAGATTAGGTGGGTGGAGACTAAGGAACTATTAGATTTTGATCTAGCTCCTGCGGATATACCTATAGCAGAGAAGTTGTTCAAAGCGTATCGAGGTAATGTATAAATATATTTTATTAATGGATCCTGAATATTGTCATTTAGTGAGTAGTTGCTGTGTCCAGTTTAGGGGAAATATCACCGTTTTTATTCAAACTAAATACATTAACATAGGAACAACATACTATTGTATTCTGATACTATCATCAAGTTCAACAACAATTAGGAGGAAACTCATGATTAAAGAAGGTATATATGAACAAATTATAAATCAAGAGCTTAAGGAAAAATTCAAGGAATTAGAATTAGACAAGTACTTACTTGAAAAAGAACTCATAGATGTTGAAGAGGCGAAGACAATCTTATCTACCTATATTACTAGTGTCATAAAGAAGAGCTTACGATTTATTAGAGAAAACAATAAACAAAATGACAAAGAAGCTTTGCTTTCTCAAATAAAAGCATGTAATGAACTTATTAATAGCTTAAGCATAATGGCTGAGGATAAAGAAATAGAAAGTTTTAAAATCGATGAAGAGGGAGAAATGTTAACAGCATTGTATTCTAAGATCAATAGTATTAAAGCTATTAAGACAGAAAGAGTTATCCGACCTATAACACCCCTGTCTCAGAGTTCTCTATTTACAGGCTCTAAGCAAGAACCGGATATGATGGGTGAAATGAAAAAAGAGATTCTAAGCTGTGACTCTATAGATATGTTGGTTTCTTTTATTAAATGGAGCGGACTTCGTTGTATCATAGAAGAATTAAAAGAATTTACAGATCACCCTAATCATACCTTAAGAATTATTACCACTTCCTATATGGGTGCAACGGATTATAAAGCTATTGAAGAATTAAGTAAACTAAACAATACACAAATTAAAGTATCCTACGATACAGATCGAACTAGACTACATGCAAAAGCCTACTTGTTTCAAAGAGAAACTGGTTTCACTACTGCTTATATAGGTTCTTCTAATTTATCTAATGCTGCACTTACCTCAGGTTTAGAATGGAATATTAAAGTAACAGAAAAAGATTCTTTTGACATCATCACAAAATTTAATGCTACCTTTGAAACCTATTGGAATGACGAGGAGTTTACTTCTTTCACTGGTAGTAATGAAGATCAAGAGAGATTGAAACAATCTTTAAAAAAAGAATCTAATAACAAAGAGGACATAAATTGTTATTTTGCTTTTGATATTCATCCATATTTCTATCAAAAAGAAATACTGGAACAGTTAAAAACTGAAAGAACCTTATTTCATAGATATAGAAATTTAATTGTTGCAGCTACAGGTGTTGGCAAGACAGTAATTGCTGCCTTTGATTATAAAGACTATGTTAAAGAGCACAAGAAAGAAAATAACAGACTCTTATTTATAGCACATCGAGAAGAAATATTAAAGCAGAGTATGAGTACGTTCAGAGCCATTTTAAAGAATAATAACTTTGGAGATCTATATGTAGGTGGTAATGTTCCTAGTACCTTAGATCATTTATTTATGAGTATACAAAGCTTTAATTCAACTAAACTCTATGAAAAAACAACTCCAGATTTCTATGATTTTATCATCGTGGATGAATTCCATCATGCAGAGGCACCTTCTTACAAAAGGTTGTTAGATTATTACTCTCCCAAAATTCTATTAGGGTTAACTGCTACGCCAGAAAGAATGGATGGCAAGAATGTTCTAGAACATTTTGACGATAGAATAGCAGCAGAAATGAGACTTCCAGAAGCAATTGATAAAAAACTACTCAGCCCTTTCCAATACTTTGCTATCTCGGATACCATTGATCTTTCAAAGGTAAAATGGACTAGGGGTGGATATGATACAAAAGAATTGGAAAATGTATATACCAGTAATGATCTAAGAGTAACAGGGATTATCACTAGTTTAAATAAATATGTGACAAATATAAATGACGTGATGGGCTTAGGATTTTGCGTCAGTGTACAACATGCTAAGTACATGGCAAATAAATTTAATCAGAGCGGAATACCCTCTATTGCAGTGCTAGGGGAGACCCATAATGATGAAAGAAATGACGCTAAACGAAAACTAACAAGTGGAGAAGTAAGGTTCATTTTTACTGTTGATTTATATAATGAAGGAGTTGATATTCCTCAAATCAATACAGTCTTGTTCCTTAGACCAACAGAAAGTTTAACCGTATTTCTACAACAACTCGGAAGAGGGTTACGGTTAAGCGAGGAGAAAGACTGTCTCACAGTTCTTGATTTTGTAGGACAAGCACATACGAACTATGACTTTGAGCAAAAATTTAAAGCCTTAGAAGGAAGATCAAAACATTCAGTGGAATATGGTATAGAAAATGGATTTATCAACTTACCAAAAGGTTGTTATATCTATCTAGAAAAACAAGCAAAAGAATATATATTGAGAAATATTAAAGCTGCAAAAATTACGAAAACTCGTCTAATTAGCAAAATGAGATGCTTTAAACAAGATGCACAGAAAGAACTAACTTTAACAAATTTCCTAGAATTTTATCATTACTCACTTACAGATTTATATGGCTCAAATGGAAATAGAAGTTTTCAAAGAATGATGGTAGAGGCAGGAGTAAAGGATGATTTTAATAACAAAGAGGAAGAGTTAATTACAAAACGATTAAAGAACTTATTTCATCTAAATTCTAGAAAATTGATCGAGTTTGCAGTACGAGAATTTACCTCCAATTTTGAGACAAGAACATACTCTACGGAAGAATCAAGAATGTTAGGAGTAATCTATTACAGTATTTACACAGAAACTCCACAAAAATTAGGATATGAAAGTTTTCGACAACCATTACAAGATTTATATGAAAACAATAAAGAAATGATGCAAGAAGCTGTAGAAATACTTGAGTACAATTATTCCCACATTAAATTTATAGATAAGACAGTAGATTTAGGAGAACCTTGTCCTTTAGCACTTCACTGTACATACTCTACAGATCAAATCATGGCAGGCTTTGGTTACTATGATGAAGAAAAGAAACCAGCTTTTAGAGAAGGAGTGAAGTATTTTAGTAATTCAAAAGTAGATGCGTTCTTTATTACCTTGAATAAATCTGAAAAAGACTACTCTCCATCTACACTATACGAGGATTACGCCATAAACGAAAAACTATTCCATTGGCAAAGCCAGAGCAGAACATCAGTCGGAAGTAATACAGGTCAACGCTATATTAACCATCTGAAGACAGGAAATAAAATCGTCTTATTTGTGAGAGAAAACAAAAAACAAGATGGACTTACCGCTCCCTATACTTATTTAGGAGAAGCAGAGTATGTCAAACATAGCGGGAATACGCCTATAAGCTTCGTATGGAAATTGAAGGATGAGATCCCAGCATGGATGATGAAGGCTGCGAATAAGGGGGTTGTTTAGCTATATACACTAACTTAAATCATATAGGTAAATATTAGTAGCAGCATAGGTGGTTTTTAAATTTATATTATTTTATGGAGGTACACATAATGTCGAGTTCTTTTAAATCTAATGATACAAATGTAGCGGATATTCTAAAACTAATAGCAAATGGAGAAAATCAGCTACCTGACTTCCAGCGTGGTTGGGTGTGGGATGATAACAGAATTAAAGCCTTAATAGCAAGTATTTCAAATTCTTATCCTGTTGGTGCACTTATGTTTTTAGAGTATGGAGGTGATAATGTAAGATTTAAATATCGTCTATTTGAAGGTGCAAAAGCTGATGGGAAACCAGACGTTTTAGTTTTGGATGGTCAACAAAGACTAACTTCTATTTTTGGATCTATGTATTGTCGCGATGCAGTTAGCACACGTACAGATAAGAATAAAGCGATAAAAAGATTCTATTATCTAGATATAAATAAGTGTTTAAACAGTACAGTTGATAGGGATGAAGCAATTTTATCAATACCTCAAGACAAAATGTTAAAGTCGGATTTTGGCAGAAAAATTGACCTCGACTTGAGTATAAGAAAAAAAGAGTTTGAGAATCATATGTTCCCATTAAATATTGTTTATGATCTAATTGCTTGCGCTATGTGGCAGAATGAATATCAAGCATATCATAATTATGCACCTGAGATTCTTCAAAGGTACGCTAAATTTAATGTTGATGTTTTGGTACCTATTCAAACTTATAAGGTACCGGTTATAACGTTGGATAAAACTACTCCAAAGGAAGCTGTATGTCAGGTTTTTGAAAACGTAAATACAGGGGGCGTATCATTGACCGTATTTGAGTTAATTACGGCCACTTTTGCTGCTGATAATTTTGAATTAAGAAAAGACTGGGATAAACGTCATGAAGATTTTATAAATAAGTCTGCGCTGTCTGTAAACAATCTCAACCAAGCAGTTTTAGCAGTGGTATCATCTACTGATTTTTTGACTGCAATTACTCTGTTAACTAGATATAATATTAAGAAAAATGGTGGTGAAGCAGTAAGTTGCAAAAGAAAAGATGTGTTAAGATTATCTCTTATAGATTATAAGCAGTATGCTAACCAACTTTCAGAAGGACTTATAAAGTCAGCTACGTTTCTTAAAGAACAGAGAATTTTTTCGGCTAGAGATCTACCATATAGTACGCAATTAATTCCAATGGCAGTGGTTTTTGCTTTGCTTGGGAACAAGACTAATGATGTTACTGTTAAAGACAAAATTGCTCGTTGGTACTGGTGTGGTGTCTTTGGTGAAATGTATGGCGGTGCCAATGAAACAAGGTATGCAAATGACGTCGTTGGACTTATGTCTTGGATAGAGGAAAATGGCAGTGAACCAGAAACGGTTAGTAGAGCATTTTTTAATCCCACCCGTTTGCTATCTTTGCAAACAAGGTTGAGCGCTGCGTATAAAGGAGTAATGGCACTTATTTTACATGCAGGAGCA
Organism: Alkalibaculum sporogenes; assembly: GCF_009362815.1. Taxonomy (GTDB): domain Bacteria; phylum Bacillota; class Clostridia; order Eubacteriales; family Alkalibacteraceae; genus Alkalibaculum_A; species Alkalibaculum_A sporogenes. Next base: position 156,533 of record NZ_WHNX01000001.1, read on the forward strand.
CAGGACTTTATTAGTGGGAGTGCTATGGATTTTACAACTTTCCTCGATGAAAGTACAGATATCCATCATATTTTCCCGCATGCATATTGCGAAGGACAATGTATTGAGAGGGTGAAATGGAACTCAATTATTAATAAAACTCCATTGTTTGCCCGTACCAATCGAATTTTAGGTGGTAACGCACCTAGTTCATATATTAATTATATTAAAAAAAATGGTCATGTTACTTCGGTACAGTTAGATAAACATATAGCTAGCCATCTGATTGATGTAGCTTCTATTCGGTCTGATAATTTCAATCAATTTATTATTTGCAGGGCAAAGGCACTGTTAGATTTGATTGGTTCTGCAATGGGTAAGACAATCACCAATCGTGATAGTGATGAAGTAATAGCGGCATTTGGGCAGAAACTATAGTTTGACTAATAAATACTTTTATGTGCTTAAATGTATATGGTGATTTTGACCCAATAGGCTATGAAGCTATAGATATCGCGAATGGAGACCTTTATGCTCTAAAATTTTAAGTAAAAATATAGCTAGCTAAAATGTGGAGGGGATACATAATGAGTATTTGGTTGTTTCGAGCAGGTAAAAATGGAGAGTTCGAAGAGAAATTTTTGACAGATAATAGAGTATATTTAACCTGGATAGATTTAAATTTTGATCTGTCATTGGTGGCAAAAAAGCAAGACTTGTATAAGACTTTAGTTAGCCATTATAATTTAGAAAAAGAAAAAACAGCTATAAACTGGGCTTCGCAAATTTGGCCAATTGCCCATAGAATGGGAATTGGAGACTGGGTTGTTTTACCTTCGAAAGTAAATAGAACAATACATTTTGGTAAAATAATTGGAGAGTACAATTATAATGAATCATTAGGTAGTCCATATTATCATTATCGTGATGTTAAATGGTTTGCAGTTGATATTCCAAGAGATAAATTTGATCAAGATATTTTGTATTCTTTAGGCGCTTTTATGACAGTATGTAAAATACACAAAAATGATGCAGAAATTCGTATAAAAGAGATGTATAAAAATGGTTGGAAATCAAAAAATGTTTATCCGATTATTGGAAATGAAAATGGAGAGAGCATTGAAGAGAGTATTGAAGACAATATCCCTATTGACCTAAATGAATTTATATTTGATAGAATTTCGGAACGAATTATACGAAGATTTAAAGGTCATGAGATGGAACATTTGATTGAAGAAATCCTAAAAGCTAAAGGGTTTACAACATATAGGAGTCCAGAAGGTGCAGATTTTGGAGTGGATTTACTAGCATCAGCCGATACACTAGGTTTTGGTTCGCCAAGAATTTGTGTTCAAGTAAAAAGTACTGATGGAACGGTAGACAGACCAACATTAGATCAATTAATTGGAACAATGAGCAACTTTAATGCTGATTTTGGTCTATTAGTATCGTGGAGTGGATTTAAGAGTTCTGTTATTAAAGAAATTCCAAAGCAATTCTTCAAAGTAAGATTATGGGATTCTAAAAAGATTATTCAAGAAATATTTGAAAACTATGAAAATTTAAGTGATCAGATTAAAGCAGAGATTCCTTTGAAAAGGGTCTGGATGCTTAATGAAGATGAATAATAAAGTATTATAATGAGATCTACTGTATCGAAAGAATAACTTGGAACTGGGTACTAATGGTACCAATAAATGAAGAAATGAGGGAGCTAGCGATATACAGTTAAAAAGTAATGAATTGGTGAATTTAAAATAACTTTGGTAAATTGAAACTAAATTCTATCTAGGAAGTAGGTCGGAAAATAATAAATTCAGATAAAAACCTTATCATTGTAAAAAACGAAGATAAAACAGCTCAAATTGAAAAATGGGATTATACGAATACAAAATATAATATAACTTTTTGTGGTGGAAAAACATACAGTTATAGTTATCAAAATGTGGAGTTTGATAAAGATCCAGTTCCATTGGATATAAAGAATTTACTAATTTCATATCAGGGAAAGGTGCTCTATAAAATAGTGAAGGCATTGCAATTCTCAAAGTATACAAGAATATATTTTGAAAGTAGACATACGGAAACATATGAAAACAGTAGATTATCATTTGTAAAATCTGCCTTAGCAAAGGAGAGTTCAAACAATATATTTCAGTATTTTAAAGAAATAGCACATAAAGTTAGTTTAAAAACAGATGACGGGACGAACATATTAGGAAATAGATATAAGAAGATAGATTTTATTAGACCAGATAGTGTATTAGCTTCATATTTGTCAGGGGAAATTAATGAGAAAAAAGATTTCCGGAATTTAGATATCATATATCCTTTTGGTTTTAATGCAAGCCAGAAACAAGCCGTAGAGAATGCTATGAATAACCAGGTAAGCATTGTCGAAGGCCCTCCAGGTACTGGGAAGACTCAAACCATTTTAAATATCGTTGCAAATGCTGTAATAAAAGGAAAGAGTATTGCTGTTGTTTCAAGCAATAATGAAGCAACAAAAAATGTGTTTGATAAACTTGCAAAGAATGATGTGTCATTTATTGCAGCGTATCTTGGAAGTGGAAAGAATAAACAAGAATTTGTTGATTCTCAAAGTGGATGCTTGCCTGAATTTTCAGGTTGGGAAAGAAGTATTCAAGAGAATGAGGATATCCAGTCAAAATTATTAGAATTGGCGAAAAATCTTGATGTAATGCTTGTTAATAAAAATCAGTTATCGGCGTTACAGCAGGAACAAGATGTAGTCCTTACAGAAAAAGAGCATTTTGAAGAATATTACGATAAAATCAATCAGGAACAGATAAATATTAAAGCTCGTAAAATTCTAAAGCCGAAAGCTGTATTAAAACTCTTAATTGAATTGGAAAATAGAAATGTAGACAGTCGTATATCCTTCTTTCGCAAAGTTGCATATGCCTTTAAATATGGTATATGGGATAAAAGCTTCTATTTAGCAGAAAACAGTGTAAGGATTGCTATCTGTCAGAAGTTATTTTATACATTAAAAATTAGTGAGTTAAAGCAAGCTGTAAACAAATTAGAAAATGAGTTAGAACATTATAATTTTATAGAGCGTATGAACGAATATTCCGAACTGTCCATGAAACTTTTTAAATCGTATTTGCACAAGAAGTATGCAGGAATGAATGAACGAAAATTATATAAAGTGGATGATTTATGGAAAAATTCAGAAGAATTTATTATCAATTACCCAGTTGTCCTCAGTACAACATATTCTTTACGAAGCAGTTTGTCTAGTAAATTAGTATACGATTATGTGATTGTGGATGAGGCTTCACAGGTTGATTTGGCAACAGGTGTACTTGCACTTTCCTGTGCGAAGAATACAGTAATTGTAGGAGATCTAAATCAGCTGCCAAATGTAATAAAGGATGAAACGAAGAAAGAAACAAACTCGATTTTCGAAAGATATAACCTTTCTGCGAAATACAATTATTCCATGCATAGTCTTTTATCCTCCGTTAGTGCAGTATTTGAAGATGTAGAACGTATTATGTTAAGGGAACATTATCGTTGTCATCCGAAGATCATAGGATTCTGCAATCAGAAATTTTATGATAATCAGCTCATTATATTGACAGAACCGAAAACGGATAAAGAACCCCTTGTTGTCTATAAAACAGTTGCTGGTAATCATAGCCGGGATCGTATGAATCTTCGTCAAATTGATGTTATTGAGAAAGAAGTAATACCGGAGCAGAAACTTAATGTTGATATAGATTCTATTGGAATTGTGACACCATATAGAAATCAAACAGAACATCTTCAGCAAGTTTTTAAGAATACAAAGGTAAAGGCCGATACAGTAGATAAATTCCAAGGGCAAGAGCGGAATATTGTTATTTTGTCTACTGTAGATGATGAAATAACGGATTTTACAGATGACCCTAATAGATTAAATGTAGCTGTTTCAAGAGCAATTGACCAGCTGATCGTGGTTACAGATGGAAACGATCCGAAAAGAAATACAAACATAGGTGATTTGATTGGCTATATTAAATATAACAACTGTGAAATCATAGATAGCAAGCTCTACTCCATATTTGATTATTTATACAAATATTATGAGGAACAACGGAAAGTGTTTTTGAGAAAAACAAAGCGAGTTTCCGAATATGACAGTGAAAATCTGATGTATGGATTAATTATGGAAGTGCTGCAAGGAGATTTTAGAAAATATGATGTAGCGGTACATGTGCCATTAAGAATGATCGTTAGGGAATCTCTACTTTTAACAAATGAAGAAAATAGATATGTTCTGAATGAGAATACTCACGTGGATTTCTTGATTTATTCTAAAATAGTTCATCAGCCAGTATTAGTTATAGAAGTAGATGGATATGAATTCCATAAAGCAGGAACTGTGCAGATAGATAGAGATATTAAGAAAAATGCTATTCTGGAAAAAAGCAAGCTACCATATATTAGATTTGCAACCAATGGTAGTGAAGAAAAGGAAAAGTTATATGAGAAATTGAAATCAATACTATAATTATAGTTGATTATGTAATTTAAGTAGCTTAGAAAAGAAATATTCAACGGTTGCAATGATATGTAAAATTATCCATACTTGATTTTAAATGTAGTATAATAAAAGATATCGATTACAAATAGTGTCGAATTTTGAACTAAGGTGATAATGAATTCCTAATAAGGGGTAATATCGGCGGTGCGGGTTAGATTTATTTTATCAAATCAACTACATGAATCGATACAGTAAGTCCCGCCTCTAGCGTAACTGTAGAGACTAAAATTTGAGATATGTCCCGTAGGTTTATGGTGACATTCTAAAAGATAACGGCCTTGAATGGGGCACGGAATTTATGCGGAATGGTGATGTTTCAAATTTGAATGCACAGTGTGTGCTTGCACGTGTTAGATGCTACCAGATACTTTTTTGTAGATAAGCTTTATGAGTCTGACTTAAGAAGATAGCTCCAAGAGCTCCAATGGGCTCACGAGTATTTGATTTAACACAAATTCTGGAGACTGAGAAGCTGCCTGGAACTCAGGAAATTGCAGAACAGCTTGCTACAAAGACATGGAGTTAATCACTGGAGGGAACGGATATGTATGTGGATTCATTGGAAAAACGCCAAGCTAGAGGTAATGAAATAAGACTTGTAACTGCAGCTTTGTATGAAGCAAAAGTTAAGGACGAAGAAATCCTGCGAGTATTGATGAATGTATGTGATGCAGATAGAAAGGAAGCAACTAATGCGTTTCGTAAAGAAAAGTTCATGTTGTACCCTTGTAGAGAATTGTATCAATACTTGATTCTAGAAAAAGGCTTTGAAGAACATGACGCTGATGTGTTTATACACAATAAAGCCACACGCGTGTTGGCGGACAATAGAGAGCTAAGTAAATTATCACCAGCTAAAATGTTTGAGGCTATTAATAAGGCTAAAAAATAGTGGAGGAAAACTAATGGCTAAAAGAGACTGTTATGATGTGCTCGTTATACTTACAAATAATGTGGCTCTTATATGGAAAGAAGCTCATGGGATAGCACCGGATACGGTGGCAGATAAGCTGGACGATGCTATGCTTGAATGGCAAAGCGAATTAACTAAAACATTGAAAATTTGGATTGATAAAGATCTCACAATAACTACAGGTGAGCTGATTCTTGCATGTGCAAATCTGGGTGCAGTCGTTGAGTCGTGGCTTAAATTCTTTTACTGTGTTTATTATGAAGATTATTGCAAGAGCCCGATTACAAATAATAAAGGTAAAATGATAGCGCCGGAAAAAGCGTCGTTCAATAATCTTAAAGACTTTAGTAGTGGAAAGCTATGGGCTGATGTGAATTCACCAGAGTACGCTTGGGTTGATTCAGTGCAGCATAAAAGAAATTCGATTCATTCATTTAAGTATAGCGATATAGGAACACCACAGGGTTTTCTGGATGATATTGATTACCTATATGACTTTGTAGATAATGTGCTCTCACACTTGCCGCCGCTTGAGGACTTTATTGAAGTGTACCCGGCTGGATATGTGATGAATCCATATTTTAATTGATATGTTTCCGCACACTGCGAAAGAACTAAAAAAAGGTTGACCTGTTTCCGAGAACCCCGACATCAATAATGGCAACTCGAGCCATGTGGAGTGCGTAATAAGAATGCAAAGGAAAGATACGTAGAAATCCTTAGTTTTCTGCACTTTGCGCGATATATGACTTTCACAACCGACGGCGATGATTTCAGAAATAAGGTGTTGAGAGATAAAATTGATGTTTCAGTTGTCTTGGACATGGAGTGTGTAGACATGTTTAATGCATGTGTAGATTAGAGTGTTTTGGTATCTATATATTACGCAGTATGAAGTGAATTTAAGACTGGGCAATGATGAGAGAATACCGGCTTTTTTATCCGGTATTTTCTTTTTATATATAGAATTTCATAAGATGGATGGAAATAAATTCATATAAGTGGTATAACTATATTAATAACGTTGTTTTCATTGATATTATACGGAGGTCTTTTGATGCCGGGTGTAAATGATATTCTAAATATTGCAATTAAAGAAACAGAGTTTCTGAATCAAGGTGAAGTTTTCCTTGTAAGAGATATATTTAAAGGCTATGAGTGGAACAGGATTTCTCGTAGCGAACGGCTTCTACTTGGTACACTATTTTTAAATTATGTGAATACATCAAGAGGTTCCATCCAAGCAATTGAGAAAACCTCATCAGGGCAACAGAAGTATAAAATTAATGTGAGATAATTTGTTCTGACTTATAATCAGGAGTTACAAAGTTAAATTTTTTATAGATTATTAAGTTTGGTTCTGGGGTGATAACATGGAAAGTATTAAAACTAATGCAGGGGCGTTGCCTTCTAATGCAGGAGATGATTTTCATCTTTTGTGGGCAGCTCAAAAAATATTGGAAATGCTTAAGCCAAATGTAACACTTACAGCAGTAACCGTAGAGGGGCCTGCATGGCAAGATTCAGTTGTCGCTGATATAGACGATAGTAAGTTGTATGCAATTGACTTAGCTGAGTATTATGGAGGTACTGATTTTCAAAGTGCGTCAAAAATAGTTTTTTCTCAATTAAAATATAGTACATATATGGGTGACGTGGCATGGACTGCTGCAAGTTTATGTCATTCTGATAACAAGAAAAAGGATAATTCAATTATTCGGAGAATTGCTGATGCTTATAAAGAATATACAGAAAAGAATGCAGATTCCAGAGACAAGCTCATTGTAAAATTTGTAAGCAATCGCTCCATTTCTGATAGTTTGAAACAAAGTATCGTCAAAGCAAAAGAACTTTTAGCGAATAAAAACTATAAGCAAGCAAATACCCTAATTAAAAATCTTTGCCCAGAATTTAGAGTAGAAATTGAGAGATTTTATAAAGAATCGAACCTTAATTCAATAGCATTTCTGGGCTTTATTAAAATGCTTGATTTTGAGGATTGCGGTACAGCTACAAGAAGCATTAAAAAGGCTGAAATCATTCAACTACTAGGCAACTGGGGGATAGATAGCTTACAAAACAAATATAACGAGATAATAATGACTATACGAGATCGAATGATGCCCGGAAGAAATGCAAATGTAGCTATGACTAAAGATTTTGTGTGCTCTCTCTTTGGTGGCAATTATACTCGGTTTTTTCCGGCTCCTACAAACATTCATTTGTTGAAAACAGGTTATATTGAAAGAGTATGCGTTCATGATTTAATAAAAATTGTATTGGAACAAGAAAAAGCACCTATATGTGTTCATGCGACAGCCGGCATCGGCAAAACTACACTTGTTAACAACATGGGAAGATATCTCCCCTATAGCTCTGCTGTGGTCTTATATGATTGCTATGGAGGAGGGACTTACTTACAGCCTTCTGACTCGAGGTATGAATGTGATACTGCCATACCTCAGATTTGCAATAGCTTGGCACTTGAATGTAAAACCGATTTTTTATTGGAACGCAGATTGAAGGGATCTGAGTTTTTTCAAGAGTTATGTATACGATTAGAACATGCAGTTAAATATGTAAAATCATTTTCTGAAAACGCTATTATATTGCTGATTATTGATGCAGCGGATAATAGCGTATTTGCAGCTAAACAAAATGGAAGTAGTTGTTTTATTGATAAATTGCTGCAACAGCATTTGCCTAAAGGTGTACGATTACTTTTGACATACCGAACAGAACATGCGAATTATTTTTCTTTTCCGGATAACTCGATGTTTTTTCAAGTTCCTACATTTAATTTACATGAAAGTACAGAACATATTAGGTCCTTTTACCCCGTAGTAGCGGATGAAGTTTGCTTAGAGTTTCATGATTTAAGCAAAGGAATACCACGAGTCCAGGCATATGTGTTGGCGTCAAATCGAGAAACATCTCATGAACTGGTAGATATGCTACGACCAAATGGAAAAACTACTGAAGATTTGCTTAATGATATACTTGAAGAAATCTGGCAGAGATATGGAGAGAAGAATGAAGAAATTTCATTAATCTTCGGACTCCTAATTAATTTACCACGCCCGATACCAATAGTGATTGCTACTAAAATTATTGATTGCTCACCGGAAATGTTGCAGAGTTTAAGTGTTGACTGTTCTTTCGGTCTTTATATTGAAAATGACTTTATTTACTTTCGTGATGAAGATTTTGAAACATTTTTACGGGAAAAATATTGTGATAATTTAAAAGCAGTCAGTACTATTGCTGACTATATGTACCAGCATCGGCACCAAAATCCTTACTGTGCAAAACATGTACATAGCTTCCTTGCCCAACAGACTGATATTTCCAAACTTTTGAATATTTCCTTGGAGGAGTCAATAGATGAATCGCTTGTGGATATTACAGAAGCTAGTAGGATTATGCTCTCGCGAATTAAAGCTACTTTAAATATTCCTATCATAAAGACACAGGAATACTGGAAGGAATCTTTTCAGCTAATATACAAAATCATCGATTTTTCAAAAAGTGATGAGGCTATCAATAAACTAATACAAAGTAATCCGGAACAGGCATATTTGTATTGCGATAACAACACTCTTTTAAAAGTATTCACTACTGACAGAAATGATTTTGATTTAGGAAAAGCAGCATTTATCTTCTCAATGAAATCGGAGACAGAGACAAAAGCTCTTTCCTACTTGGATAGCTATAGAGGCGCTATTAACTATTATTATAGTAAACCTGATGAAAAGAGAAATCCTGTAAAAAGGCCACACCTTGGTGATATTGTCAATGTAGCAGAATCACTGCTCAGGCTTAAAGACGAAATATCGATGAAACGCTGGATAGCCTCTTGGACTAATAAAGTATTCCAAGCAAATGTATTATTCGAAGTTTTCGTTCGATTAATTAACCGAAATGATATGCAATTAGCAAACCAAGTTGAAAGAATGCATTGGTCGTTTCACTGCAAACTTTCCATAGTTGCAGTTTATTTAAAGTGCAAAAAAGTACCTCCGATTTATTTGGTTGAATATCTTATAAAAATGTTTAATAAAGCACAAGCTTTGAATCTGGATGATTTTAATAAAGATCATGTGATTTTGTTTCTTGAGTATCTTTGTAAAGATGATAAAGATAGAGATATGCTTCCTCTTAATATTATATCAAAGTACAAAATTAACTATCGTGTTTCATATTTGTCCTATATTCATGGTGAAGATGAGCATGAATTAGACATTAATGTAAGATTTTATATATTGGGAAAAACATTAAGGAACGAGAATATTAATTCCGAAGATTTCTGTGATAAAGATGGCTTAAAAAAGGATAAACGCTTAACACAGAAAGAAATAGATGAACGCGTAAAAGATATTAAGAAAGTCTACGATTTTCTCCTTCCTGCTTATATGTATCGTATTCAAGTAATATTAGGAGTTAATAGAGAGACTACTGAAGTATTATATAAAGATTGCTTGACTAAATTAGATCGGATGTTTTGGAATGATTTGGATAGTCAAAAATCTGGAAGTATTCGCCTATACCTGTTGGCTTTAGCCGATGCTGTTTTGTATATGAACATAACGGACTCTCATACAATACATAATAGTCTGCTGAAAATAGCGAGAACTACTAAAATATATCGTGACACGAAATTTGCCTTAGCAGATTTATGCTCGTATGATCGTCGTTCGTACCAATTCACATTAGAAACACTTAAGTCTATATCTGATGAACTCATTCAACATCCTATATCAGCAATGGAAGCATCAGAGGCTTATATTCAATGTGCTCAGATTGGGCAAAAAGTTGAAATAAGTGTTGGTCAGATTTATTTTGAGAAGGCGCTTCAAGCTGCTAAAGGGTTGGATTATGAATCATATCGAAAGCTTGAGCTTTTTAATGTTTTGTCCAATGTCGCTTCCAATAGAGGATACTTATCGGACATTGAGCTTTCTCATGAGTTTATGCGTTTAGCAGAGGATTATTATCGAAAAATGGGTGACTCAAAGAATTTTCCTTATAAAGAAGTCTTTGAGACAGCAACGACATTATGTCCAGAGAATATTTTTTCTGTAATGTGTCGGCTGGATGATCGAAACGATTTCGATCATTTTTCCCTACCTGAAAGTGCTTTTTATGTATTATCAGGATTATTGGAAAAAGGTATTTATCAACCTGATATTATATCTTCACTATCCACAATTTTACTACCAGAACAGCCATCTGATTATAGCAATCTAATAGAGAAAATCTTGCATCAGCTAAAAAAAGCACCAATTTCAGTTCAACAAAAGGGTTTGGACATACTAATTCATGATACCTTATACAATGTGCCATTAACCTATAAAGATACATTAGCAAAAGAGATTACCATTTATATCAATAAAAATCAACTATCTAGTTGTAAAAATTGCCAGGAGATTACGGCATTAAATGATTTTCTTTGCTCTATTGATAATCAGGAAGCGAAAGAACAACAGATAGAAAATGAAAAAACAAATTTGCCTATTCCAGATATGAATTATATGCAATCTCACCCCATATCTGGCTCTATACAATTAGTGGACTATTTAAAAGAATTAGATAGGGATGGCCAAGTCAAATTTGTTGATCTATGGCTTGCTAACACTTTACCAGAAGGTTATATTTCTAGCGCGAACATATTGATAGAAGCTTGTTTAAATGGAATATATTCTATTGAATGGACAAAGATTATGAACGTTTTTATAAAGCACATAAATACTTGGAGTGTTTGGCCATCTGTGGAAGCTTGGAGAAACGATGTAAGCATCCAAAGAAAAATATTTGTAGATCATATGGATAAGATTTTGAGTTCCTATCGTAATTATTATGATAAGTTGACCAGTATTTTTAACGTTCAGACAGTTGATATTCGAGCATTTTTTATAGAATACTTGATATCACAAGATAATGTTTCAAGTGAAAACATTATGGAAATATTAAAGAAATTATCTATACGTCTTCCTGCTGGTTTTGCGGAAGAAGCTATAAAATGGTGCGTCTTTATAGAAATCCCTTCAATACATCCATTGTACGGTGATAAACCATTTTCTGATAACTTTTCACAGATCGACGAGGATTTACTGCCGGTCTGTAAATTGCTATGGCGGATGTTGGGACATCCAGATAAAAAATATCGTTGGACCGCAGCGCATATACTACGAAACTTATATTCATGCGGATACTCAAGTATTATAAGGCATCTGATTACTTTGTATCACGCTCCTTTTGATTCACGATATATGGATAAAAATAACTTCTTTTTTGTGGGTCAGCTAAATTATCTTTTTTAGTTGTATGCCTTCGAATTTTTGGTGAAGAACCGAAAGACGGAGTTCCCTTTTATAACTTCTTTAAAGAAATTGCATGCTCAGATCAAATTACTCATGCATTGCAAAGAAGGTTCGCCAAACATATTAGTCTTAAAATTGCTGATACAAGTTACTCTGGTGACGTTGCGCAGCTATTGAGCTCTGATGAACTAAAGCTTGGAAAAATTAAAAAGACTCCTAGATATGCAAGAGCAAATTTATCCTCAAAGGAAAAATTCCGTTTTCATTTTGATACAATGGATACGCTCCGCTATTGGTATGATGATGTTGCTGATATCTTTAGCCTCACTCAGGAGGAAGTTGCTAAAGACTGTGATAACTATATCCAACAGTTTGGAATTGATAACGATAAAACTCGAATATGGCGCGATGCATATTTGCATTATAATAGATATCGTAATCGCAATACTTACAATGATCATGGTTCCTTGCCAGAGATAGAAACATTAGAAAAGTTTGCGGAATGGCATGCAATGTTCTATGTTGCAGACCAATATCGTTGCACTTTGCCCTATTCCGAAGGTTCATATAAAAATTACCATGACTGGCTTGATTCATATCTTCCCGGCTATCAAGGGTATTGGAGTTGTGAATTCCGTGATCATATTCCCTTCATTCCATTTCTATGGGAATTTAAAAAGTATAAGAATCCAGAGAATGACCGTGAATATATGATTGAGCCGGGTTTAATTAATTCATTAATTTTAAGTAGAGATAGCATTATAACTTACTTAAACTATAATTCTTCTTTTGATCAAAGCAGTCAGCGGATAAAGATAAAGAGTGCTTTCATTGACGAGAAAGATATTCCTAAGCTAATAAGTGAATTTAAGAAACCACATAACATATTTGAGTACTTTTATTTTGAACCAGATCCGGAAGAACGTAAATATCTTAAAAAAACTGCTGTAACAATTTGGCCTATGCATGTTGATATTGATTCCTTAAGAGATGACCGGCTTGACCAGCATGACCGATTTGCAAAAGATGTATACACGAATATCTATTCTTTTTCAGAGGATGTACTGGCTTATTGTAGATATGAACATTTCAAAGTAGGGACGCTTTCGCTTCCTGCTAAAAATAAGGATTTTCCGTGTCATATAGCAAAATGGAGTGAACCAAGCGAAGAGGGTGGATATACAAAACAAGGAACTTATGGCAGTATTGCAGAAATAAGAACCAAACTGTTCTTGGAATATCTTGTTAGTATTAAGAAAGCTCTTATTTTTGAGTACAGCATAGTCTTTGAAGATCAGACCTATCATTTTTATGGAACGCCAAGTAAGGCAGCTAAAGAAGAGGGTATTTTTATCATTCATTTAAATGGTAGTACCGAATCGTATGTATTAAAACGAGATTCAGACATTGTTTATGATTAAATTTATGGCCTTAATATTTACATTAAATGTAAAATCCTCATTTTAGAGACTATGAGGTCAATAGGCAGTTAAAAGAGGGTGAATAATGTGGATAACTTTCGATGGATTCGTCCTAATATTAATTTAAAATGTTTTATAAAAGACGGCGAATATAACGTTATATTACATAATAGCGGAGATCTCGTATCAGACTTTAAGTATTACGCTGAACAGTTTTATGCCGGTGCCGAGAATTTGATGGCATATCTTCTAAATGAAGCCTCAAGTAAAGGTGATATCGCCAAACTAGACTTGTGGTATTTTGCTATTGTCTATTTATATCGGCAAAGCTTAGAGCTACTTTTAAAATCAACCCTCTTTCAATATATTGTGAATTTCGAAGACAGGAAAATAGCTATCGGAAGTATTAGGCATGATCTTGCACAAGGATTGGAATTGTTGCTTAATAGCATCCCTGAAGCTAAGGAAAGCCAAGAACATGAAGGGGTAATTTGGTTAAAAAGCTTTTTTGAAGATATATCGCGTGTAGACAGGGAATCTGATATGTTCAGATATCCTTTCGGAAATAATATGAAAGTCCTTTTTGAAAAGCAAACCCATATTTCCTTGGTTGCTACACAAACAAACATGCAAACCGCCTTTTATATCTTGAAAGATATAAATAAAAAAGGTTGTTCATTTATTGGAAATCATATAGTTTATGATCCTAAGCTGATTATAGAAGGTGGAGCATATTATGAACAAAGTGTAGTGGGATATAAATATGCTGAAAGAAAATTTTATCCATATTTCTCCTCATATGAAGAAGCCGCAAAGCATTTAGAGAATGAGATTAAGCAAAATCACAATTCAGCATTATTTCTTCCAATGTGTTATTTATTTAGGAATGCAGTAGAATTGGGTTTAAAAAGAATTATTTTAGAAGATAGCCATGTTCCATATGATGAAGCTATGAAAAAGCTTAAGAGGAAGAAGCATAGTCTGGTTAGCCTATGGAACAGTATTTCTGTAGAAATTGCGAATTATGCCAATGCACCGGATGACGATACTACACTGATTGATACAAATAAATACATTCATGAATTTCATAATTTTGATCAAGAATCTGATATATTTAGATATCCTGTAAACAAGAAATTATTGACGTACTTTGGTGATGGGCAAACCTTTGATATGTTAAATGTAGCAGGTTGCTTTCACGAGTTGTGTAACTTTTTAGATGCCGTTGATGGCATGCTATCAGAAATAAAACAGGTTGAATTGGAAATGATGTATGAGTATGAATCTGAAATGCATAGCGAAATGAACTATTATAATGACTATTAAGAAGAATACAAGGAAGTGGGTATTATGCCATCGGTAAGAACTTATAATCTTGATACAATAGATATATCTGGAATACGGGCTCTACTTTGGGAGACGTTGAGTTTGAAATGGGTAAGAGAGGGTCATTATCCTGTCCATTCGAACTACAGAGTAAAATATGATGATATCTGTATTTCAATTGCAGAATTAGCAGCAAAAAGGAATATAATTCAAAATCCCCCTATTCCACAAATACAACCTTTTACAAGAGAAATTTCTACTCTATCGAAGCAGAGAATAGGAAGTGTCATTTGGGAATTAGTGTGTCAACAGATCTTATATATAGATCTAGCGCAAAATAATTATTCTGGAAATCAGGGCTTTACTTTTGACATTACTGAATATGGGCAAAAAGTGCTTGCAAATGGAAACCCGATCCCTCATGACCCTGAAGGATATTTAGATTACTTACAACATGAAATTCCAGATATTGATAGTGTTATTTATACCTATGTTGCAGAAAGCATCCATGCATATAATATCAATTTGCTCTTATCTGCCACAACAGCAATTGGATGTGCATCTGAAAAAGCGCTCCTGCTTTTAATTGAGGCTTATATCCCGTTCCTTCCTACAGAGAAGGAACGAGTGGGTTTTGTGCAAAAAACAAAAGGTAAATTTATTAAAAATCAGTTTGAAGAATTCCAAAAAAGTTTAGGAGGACAAAAAGGACGTATACATAAAGAATTGGTCGATGGTATAGATATAGTTATCAGCGGGATATTTGAATTGTTACGTCAAAATAGAAATAGTGCAGGTCATCCTACAGGTAAAGAGATGAAAAAAGAAAATGTTTATGCTTCTTTACAAATCTTTATTACTTACTGTAAACGGATTTACTCACTTATGGAATTTTTCAAAAATAATCATTTCACAATAAAATAACATTGAGTAGGTATTGAACGATTGCATGCTGAATGCTAAAAGTACAGGTTTAACAATGATAAAACTCAAATGACTAAGAGGACATGGGCTTATAGCCTTTGTTCTCTTTTCATAAACAATAGATTGATGTAAATGGAAAACTACATTACTGTGATCCAAGGAAAGATTCATAATAGAACATATTTTTTCAATTCTATAGTTTAATGAGTTTCTATGAATTTTTAGAGCAGTTGCTGTATTGGTAATTTTTTTTAGAGTTTTCTAGGTATACATATAGTGTATTAAGGAATTCTGTTTTATTAGAAGAATCATACTCTACTAATTTTAAAATAGAGGGATGACAAAACTTATTTAATTCTTCTGTAGTAAAATTTCTAAGCATCTCGTAAATTGCATAATCTTCATAATTATACACAAGTTCTTTTTTATTTACTACATAACCAAGTTCGATTGAGGTTAGTGATTGCATATAGTATTTATTCAAAGTTTTAAGGTCGCTTATTCTTCGACTTACGCCTGCATACATAGCATTATTCTTAAGGTATTTTTTAGGTTTTTCGTTGTACTATCTTTTAACGTGTTTTGATTACTAGTCGTTAGAATAAAAACAATATGACCATTATATATAATGGAATTGCTGTCTTCTAGAATTTCTTCAATTTTATTTCTACAATAATCTAGATTTGTATTAGTCACTTCAGATTCGTCAATAGAGAAAGTCATAATAGCTGTATTTTGTGTAAAATTCAACCTAAAAAGGTTACAATTATCTTCTATGTTAGTAGCGTCTGTTATTTTACCTTCAAGTAATTTAATCACAAAATTTCCAAACATGATTTTATTAGTATTACAAACTAATTTATTTTTCTCTATTTGAAGTTTGCATAAAAAAGTAATGAAATTTAAATTTTCTTACTCAATAGGTTTCATTGGTACCTAACTGTGCGAATACATTCCCATTTAGAACGATAGTAAATAAAATATTTCGATATTTTGAGTAAGGAAGAGTTGTAATGATGGGCTTATGTTCTGTATTTAAACGTATTTTCTACCAGTAGAGAGGTATGAAGTTTTATACAATGGATGAAAACATAATCATTAGTTATGTATTATGAATGAAATGTAACAACGATTCACTTGTTATGTAACATAATCCTTGATATTCTATAAGTAACAAAGGCCTTTGTTATATTAGGATTGGAGATATGTTTATGAAAATAAATAAAGTTATACGAAAGTATAGAAAAGAGCAGAATTTAACACAGGAACAGATTGCCAATTATTTAGGTGTGACAGCACCGGCAGTAAATAAATGGGAAAATGGAATATCATATCCAGATATTACTTTATTAGCACCATTAGCAAGGTTTCTAAAAACTGATACAGATACATTACTTTCATTTCATGATGAGCTTACAGATATGGAAATTAATAATATAGTCAGAGAAATATCAACAGAAATAACAACACATGGATATCAAGCATCATTTGAAAAGGTGTCCAATTTAATTAAGGAGTATCCAAATTGTGATAAGTTAATTCTATTTACTGCGCAGATTTTAAATGCATATTTGACTATGCAAGATATGGAGAATCATGAAAGGTACAAAAAGCAGATTATGGCTTGGTTTGAGACTGTAGCATTCGGTACGGAAATAGAATTAGCAGATATGGCTACTGCATCACTATGTCAAAGTTATATAGCAAATGGTGATTATGAGGAATCCCAGAAGCTCCTTGATAATATTCCACCTATGGGGTTTGATAAAAGGATTATGCAGGCAAATCTATACAGTAGTCAGGAAAAGTATGATGAGGCATATGAAATACATGAGAAAATATTATATCAGAATGTAAATGGTATTATCAGTAGCCTGATGCAAATAATTCAGCTAATGTGTAAGCAGAAAGAATACGATAATGCTATGATATATGCCAAAGCATCAAGAGTAGTTGCTGAAAATTTTGATCTGGGTCAATATATTGCAGGTTCTTCTGAACTTATGATAGCACTAGAGATGAAAAATAAAGATGAAAGTTTACGACTATTAGAAGATATGGTTACTGATATAAATAAAATGTATTGCATAAAGAATTCAAAATTATATCAGCATATGAAATTTAAAGAAGAATGTGGATTTAGCGAAATAAAAAATATGATTAATAAGTCACTTGAAAAAGATAAACAACTTGACTTTATTAGGCAAGAACCTGAATTCTTAAGGATTATGAGTAAATTATCGGTGGAGGAATGATTTATTTATTAAGAGAGCTTGATACAATAGAAAGAAGGTAACTAAGGTAAAAGATAATATCAAACAATATCAGAGAAATGAATACAAAAATTTGCAGAAGTATTTAAGTGAAGGAGAATTGTTAATGAATAAACCATTTAATTTGTTTTAATGAGAAAGATTAAACATGCTTTATAGGAACTACTACTATGTCACAAAGAAGATTTTTTAATTAATAGCATAAAGTCTTTAAAAAAACTACCACCTAAGCAATCAACAGCTCATGTGGTAGTTTTTTGAGTTATAGCAGTTTCAAAAATATTAAAAAAATTAAGTGATACGTCTTATTATTATATTTTACCGTAGCAACAAGATATGAGTGGAGGATTTATGGTATTCAGAAGAGATAGATGTGATAAACCCTAAAACTTCATTATTAAAGACTCCTCCTAGATATAAGGCTACATTCATACCTAAATATGAGAAGGCAATTTTTGCAGCCATATTATATGCGCCCCTAGTAGATGAAAGTTGCGCTGGCTTTATGAAGAATTAGGCTTCAAACCTACAGTAGAGAACACAATTGTCAATGAGTATAAGAAAATAGGGAACTATACTATGCGTCGAGTTTAAGCATGTAACTTAATAAGCACTGATGAGTTAAATAACTGTAAGTTTATATACAATATATATAATTTATAGAATATGATTTTATTTGATACATATATAGTATAAATGGTATGGATGTGATATTTATTAGTGCAATTAATAGATAAACAATAACGATATAATTTACCTATTGCATTAGTATTTTCTGTCAATATAAATAAAGAAAGGGTGAGTATTATGGTAGAAACAAAGAAGTATGGTTGGGGTGTAAAAGCGGCGGTTCTCTCAGTTGCAATATTAATGTATACTACAAGTATGTCTACGCCTGCTTTAGGGGAAATTCAAAAAGCATTTCCAGATGTAAGTGCAGTTACAATTCAACAAATTTCATCAATACCTTCGCTAATGTTAGTTTTATTTTCATTTATAGCGGGACAGTTAGCAAGAGTAATTTCTTCAAAAAAAATATTATATATAGCAATGATATTTTTGATAATTGGAGGCATTGCACCTGCAATAGGTGGAGGTATTACAGCAATTTTATTTAGTAGATACATATTTGGAGCAGGTTATGGTTTAGTATTTCCCATGTCATCTGCTGTAGTTCAAGAGTTTTTTAGTGGGTTAGAAAGAGATTCATTAATGGGATATAAGAGCGCGGTTGGTGCTCTATCTGGTGTTTTTTTTCAAATGTTTGGTGGATTTGTAGCAGTTATGAACTGGAGATGGTCATTTTTAGGAATTTTAGTAGTCATTCCAATTTTCATACTTATATTACTTAAATTACCAAATTCAGAAATTAAAAAAGCAGATAAGGATGCTTCAAAAGGTAAATTAACTCCTACAACATATGGAATATGCATTTTTAATGTGTTTTTTAATATACTACAATTTTCATTTATGATAAATATTGCAATGGTATTAACAAATTCAGGTGGGAATGCAGGTCAAGCTGGGACTATTCTTACTACTTTTACTGTCGCTGCAACTATTGCAGGATTATTGTATGGTAGAGTAATCAAAATATTAAGAAGATATACATTATCATTGGCAATAGGTCTTCTTTCAATTGCTTTTTTTGTATTGATTAATGCAGTTAGCTTTACAACATTTATTGTTGGAGGATTTATATTTGGTTTAGGATTTGGATTTTACAATCCAACTATGACAATTAATGTTATGAATAGCGCTCCAGGGGCTTCAACACTTGCGGTATCAACTTATGTCTCGGTACAAGGTATAGGTCAGTACTTCTCTCCAATGATATTGGCAGCTATAACTGGTGCATTGGGATTGACCCTTGGAGTAGGTGCTTGGACTATTGCAGCTTGGGTATTCTCGGTAATCTGTATTGGGTCAGTTGTATTCTTTACTCTTTACAAATCAAAGAATTCTTCGGAGTCAGCATAATAATAGTAATTTTTAAATTAACAAAATCTATAACCTCTTTCAAGCATGAAATAACCCTCTATAGTTAGACATGGTTATTTCATTAGTCAACTTTGTCAAAATGAGTTCGGTATTGAACTGGACTCATTTTCAATTTTGCATTTATACGTTTGGTAGTATTGTTTAATAAAGAATAAAAGGTAGGAAAATCCTTGCCTTGCTCTTTGTGAGAAAATAGTTAAGGTGGATTAGCTGCTCCCACATGAATAAGAATTCAATAAGAGATATTGGCAAAGAATAAATAAAAGCTTAGAACCCAGTCCCCTTCATATACTGTTTTCTAAGCTTTTATTCATCAAGAAGGCTTCCTACTACATCCATCGCACCGACCATAGCATCAAGAATATCTTTAGGTACATTACCTTCGTCTAATGCTTCTTGTACAAGTCCTGGAACAAAAATTCTCGACGAGAGAAATTTTTATACCAGAAATGCTTATCGCTGCAAAGTCAAGGTTAAAGGTGTAGAAGTAATTAAGCCTCATTTAGCAGGTGATGCAGTATCTTCATTAGGTACATGCATTATCAGAAAATTAGCAGGAGATTTACATGATATCGGTAAAATTCTTGTTGCAAAAATGTAACTTCATTGAAAGATAAACCGATATTTCTTTGTTAAAAGTCTTGGTAAGATAGTAAATGTAGAAATAAAACCGTACTTATTACTACATTTACATCAAAGGATACGTATTAATAGGTCTTGTAAATATAGTTTGGGGTAAAAACAACAAATTAATCTCTACTTATATTTATAAAACAACAATGATTTACTATTTATTATTAATAAGTGGTATACTTATAGCATAAGATTTTAAAATAGACTTGATATTACAATAAAAATTGAGAATTCAACTTAGAGCGTAACATTGCATATTTTATCAATTTTCTTTTTCACGGTTATAAAATAAGGATACCTTACATAAGATTTCTGAAAGATACAATTATAGGTATGCCTTGTTTAAAATATAATAATGAGGTGAAAAAATGGAAGAAGTTATGAGTGCTCAAAAAATGAAGGAATATCGTACAAAACTATTTTCAGATGTGTATGCAGGTATTATACCAGACAGGATTCCTATATGGGATGGCCTGACACCAGAATATCTTATCCAATATGCTGGAAAAGATTTAATGACGACACAATATCAATACAACGTGGATTTATTAGTAGAAATATATGAAAAGGGTATGGAAGTATGCAGAGGTGATATGCCGGCTGGTGGATTTGCTAGGAATCCAATTGCAATGATGTTTCAACAGTCGTTGAGTATGGTTATGAGCGAAAATGGATTTATTCAACACCCTGAACGTTCGTTCATGGAAGCAAACGAATATGATGAATTTATTAAAAATCCATATGATTTTTTGCAAGAGAAACTAGAACCTCGTTTAAACAAAGGATTCCAAGGAGAAGTTTTTCGCGCCCGTAACTATGCAAAAACTATTCTTTCCCATATGGATGTAGGTCGAGAGTTTGGTATCGCGGAGGCAACAATAATTGAACGCTACGGTTTATTTAAAAGACCTTTTGGCACTGTTGGTATGCAACTTGTACCTTTTGATTTTATCACAGACTTTTATAGAGGTTTCTCTAAAATACCATTGGATATGAGAAGGCAACCGGAAAAACTATTGGACGCATTAGAGGCTTTAATGCCATATTCAATTTGGATGGGTAAGCCTCAAGTAGTTAGTCCTTTGGGATGTAATATGATTATGACTCATATGGCAGCTTTTCTGAATCAAAAAGATTTTGATAAATTCTACTGGCCTACATTTAATAAGTTATGCCATATTGCTGCGGAGCAAGGTCAAGCAATGCAAATATTCTTAGAAGGTGATTGGACTCGTTTCATAGATAATCTTCAAGAATTACCGCAAGGAACGCAACTTTGGGCTGAATACGGAGACCCACAACAATTCAAAGATAAATTAGGTAAAAAGATGGTCCTTGGTGGATTCTATCCGTTGACATTATTGCGCACAGGAACCAAAGAACAATGTATTGACAAAGCTAAAGAGCTTATGGATATCCTTGCACCAAGTGGAAACTACATCTTTATTTTCGATAAGTCTGCACTAGCGCCAAGCGATATCAACCCAGAAAATTATACTGCTGTATTGGAATACGTCTTAGAGAATGGAAAATATGAAAATGCAGGGGACGTTGTTACCACAGAAAACAAAGAGGATTCCATAAAGAAGTACTCTCATTTATATCCTGAATTTAAGTCAAAATATGTACTTACTTTTGATGAATTTAAGAAGGTATATCCGCCATCAGATCAACGAGTAGAACCACTCATGCGCGCTGCGTATGATAAATACTTCAACATGATAGATAAAGGATTTTTCTTATAATTGAAAGATAGGTAGCCAGCACATTTATGTGCTGGCTATAATACTACTTAAAGGTTGTTTTTACATGGTTTCATAAAATTCATAATATGTATGGTAATTATTACAGGCGATTAAGAAACTGATAGAGTAATATGATAATAGTTACAATTATAGAGGACTTTATGTCGATATTAATGTAATTTAAATGTGTTCAGCTCTGAAGATTTTAAAAGAGAAAAGAATAGCTCATCTAGATTTTTGACGCTTTAGTTAAAACCGGGTGTATAAAAATGAGCAAAATATTTGGCTATGTTTTGATAATCTGAAAATATAAAATGTGTACTAATAAAATATATTGTAATTTAATATTATATATATAATAATGAGCGTATGAATAAGATTTGAGAATACATCCCTAGTTACAGAAAATAGTGTAACAATAAGTGATTAAGTGCGGATGAATTATTACTAGAAGAGGAGGAATTATGAAACCTTTGATTATCTGTTATTCACATTCAGGAAATAACGAGAGGCTAGCATCGAGCATAAAAAACAGTTTAGGCTGTGACATATTAACTATTAATGAAAAAAAGAAAAGGAAAACGATATCCATCCTGATTGATTATATTTTTAGCCGAAGTTCAAAACTGTCATACTATCAAATTGACAAATATAAATCTGAAATATTTATTTTGATTACACCTGTCTGGGGTGGTAGGATTGCTTCTCCTATGAGAGCGTTTGTCGAGAGAGAAAAAAATAACATAAAAAAATACTTAGTAATAACTTTATGCAATGGATTACCAGGGCAAAAAGAGAAAATTAATGAGGAGATGTCGTCCATTATTCAACGGGAGCCCATCAGCGTGATTGAATTATGGATAAACCGTTTATTACCCGAAGAGAAGCGGAACAAAGTAAAACATACCTTTAATTATAAGGTGAGTGAAAATGATTTGAAACAATTTGAAGAAGAGATTAAAGAGTTTATTGGCATTATAAACAACACTTGTGTGTAAATCCTTCAAAATAAGACAAAGAAAATAATATATAAAAGGTTGTAAAAAAATTTGCAGCCTTTTATTATTACGACATTATATATTAATATTATTATCTACGTTCCTATGATCTCGAAAAATGTTATAATAAGGGAGTAAACTATATATTGATAAAAAATTATCTATTTGACGAGGTGTTAAAATGAAGAAATTTATTTATACTACATTACTATTCGTACTTTCATTTGCAGTCATGGGATGTCCAAGCGTAAAAGCTGAGGAAGCTTTAACTATTTCTAGTTGGAACGTGGATGCAAGTATTTTAGAGACTGGAGACTTAACAATCGTTGAAGATATCACTTTTGAATTTAATGACCAATATAATGGGGTTTTCAGAGAAATTATTTTAGAAAAAACTTCAGGAATAGCTGATTTACATGTAAAAGAAATACTACAAAACGAAGATCTTGAGTATTCTGAAGCCAATGATGCGGATAATGGGGATCAAGGCGTGTTCGTTGTTGAAGAGAGTTCAGATGATGTTCTTATTAAGATTTTTTCTCCATCAGAAAATGAAGAAAAAACTTTTCGAATAAGCTACATTGTTAAAAATGTAGCTATTAGATATAATGATATTGGAGAACTATACTACAAATTCTTAGGTAGCGAAAATGAGACCCCAATAGATAATTTTACAGTAAATATTCAACTTCCAAAGAGTATATCAGAAGATAGCAAAATTTTTGCACACGGACCACTGAATGGTGAAATGGGAAAGAAAGCGGTAGATACCTTCTTTTTACGTGTCAATAATGTTAATAGCAATACATTTGTGGAAGCTAGAGTGCTTTTTCCAAGTGAGTATATCTCACTATCCACTAATAGAGCAGATATAAATAATTATGAAAATATACTCGAAGAAGAAGCTGATTTTCAAAAGAAGATAGAAGAAGATTTACAAAAGAAAGAGACCATTGGCAAATTATTAGAACAGACGTCTATTATTGCAGTGATCCTTGGATTTGGGTTATTTGTCATCTTAATCTTCTCATTTAGAAGGCGAAATAAATCAAATGAAACAGAGGAATATAGTAGAATTCCAGAGGACTGCACTCCTGCAATAGCTGCTTCTTTGACAAGCATACCAATTGATTCTAACACAATCATTGCGACCATACTTGACCTTTTTCGAAAAGGATATCTGAGGGTAGATTACGAAAGGGAGTCAAACAGTAAAAAATCTGACGAGAAAGCTGTTATAATTTCCAAAGTTAAAGAAGATATCAATTCTTTATCAAACCACGAAAAGCACTTTATAAAATGGTTGATAGATGATATGGGAAATGAAAAATCTGTGTCGACTCAGGATATGGAAGACTATAGTAAAGAAAATAGTACAGAATTTCTTGAATCATTTAATGAATGGAAGAAAAAAATCAAAGAAGATACCAACGCAAAAGGTTATTATGACAAAACAAAAGGTAAGTACGCAACTGGATTGGTATTATCGTCTACACTGTTTCTAATCCTAGGAATTTTTACCTTGGTATATGGTAGCATCATAGGGGTAGCAGTTATCTTAGTTTCCGTTCTTCTATTTATATATGCAATGACATTGTATTATAGGCGCTCTGACTACGGCTATGAGCAATATGTAAAATGGATTGGATTTAAGAAATACATAAAAGAATTTAGAAACCACTCTTCCATAGATGATTTTAGTAAATATCCTCATGATAATTCAATAATATATGCTTTAGGGTTAGGTGTTGACATGAAAATAGCAAATAAATTTGAATTTAATAGAGATAATGGTACAGATCAAATTCATACAAATAATAGTTGGATTTATTGGTATTTTATCTTAAATAGTGGAAGTGACAATGCGTTTAATAGAAGCATAAATAATTCCTTCGGAGATACAGGTGGAGCCTCAACAGGAGGATTCTCTGGTGGAGGTGGCGGCGGTGCCGGTGGAGGAGGAGCAGGTGGCTTCTAGGAAGTAGCAACCGGAACTAGCAAATACTCATAGGAGGTAATAGTATTGAATAAAATCTGTGAACAATTTGAGACTTTATTTAAAAAAGGAGTTTATTTAGATCATGCAGCAACCTCTTTTCCTAAACCCGATTGTGTTGTTCAGTCTATCAATAATTATATTGTAAATAATGGCGCTAGCTCCTCTAGAGGAGGTTATGGTAGAGCTATAAAAGCAGACTATATGGTTTATGAAACTAGAAAGTGGATAGGAGAACTGTTTAACCATAAAAAGCCGTCGGATATTATTTTCACTTCTGGCGTGACTGAGTCACTTAATGGAATTATGAGGGGAATTTTAAAAGACGGAGATCATGTTATTACGAGCAGCATAGAACATAATGCAGTATGGAGATGTCTGAAAACCTTAGAACGTGATAGAAATATCTCTATTACCACAGTAAAAACGACAAAAGAAGGGATCACAAATCATAAGGATATAGAAGATAACATTCAGAGAAATACAAAATTAATCGTATTTAATCACGCATCTAATGTCATTGGAACCATTCAACCTATACGTGAAATTGGAAAGATCGCAAGAAAATATAGTATTCTTTTTTTATTAGATACTGCCCAAACTGCAGGTATACTACCTATCGATATGGAAGCAGATAATATTGACATTTTAGCATTTACCGGGCACAAAGGGTTACTTGGGCCTAGCGGTACTGGTGGTTTAATCATAAATTGGGATGGAGACA
This sequence comes from Alkalibaculum sporogenes, assembly GCF_009362815.1. Classification (GTDB taxonomy): domain Bacteria; phylum Bacillota; class Clostridia; order Eubacteriales; family Alkalibacteraceae; genus Alkalibaculum_A; species Alkalibaculum_A sporogenes. The sequence continues at coordinate 182,341 of NZ_WHNX01000001.1, forward strand.
TAGAAGAGTGGAAGTCAGGTGGTACTGGTGGAAATTCAGCTGATCCTTTTATGCCTGAAATACTACCCAATAAATTTGAAGCTGGAACCATGAATATGGTGGGTATAGCAGGACTTCATGCCAGCATACGTTATCTACTGGATACTGGGGTAGATAAAATTTGCGCAGTAGAAAAAGAAGTGATTGGCTATACATTAGAGCAGTTGGGAGCCATAAATGGAATTCAAATATTTGGAACTAATAATGTCGATCTAATGGTTGGTGCGATTTCCTTTACTATTGATGGCATAGATTCTGGAAAAGCTGGTTCGTGGCTTGATAAGAGATATCATATTATGGTACGAACAGGGATTCACTGTGCACCAATATTACATAAAATCATGGGAACCGATAAAACCGGTACCATACGCATTGGAATTGGTTATTCAACAACTAAAGAAGAAATTGATTATTTCATATATGCTCTAAAAGAGTTATTAAAAGAACAATTAAACTGACACATTGATCGTTATTTAAGAAATAGTGGAAGGAGAAAAAAGAAAATGTATTTAAATTATATTTCATTACAAGAAATACAGCCTTGTTCAACAGTAGATGCAAAGTTTGGTATCATTGCTGGATTATCAGACGGGATCAAAGATATTATGCCGTATATCAATGGGATTAATCCGACAGCTGTTTACAATCAAAAACAAGGTTGGATATCTTTTCGTATACGCCAAAGAATTATCACACTTTATGATCAAGAATTAAAAGGTGTGTATCTCCTCAGTGAAACAGATGCCTATGAAATACTTGACTATGTCAGAGACATGATTAATGATTTAGATTCTAAAAGAGATGAAATCGTACCTGATTACACGGTGGCAAAAATGCCTTCCTATGTTGATATTTATAAATTATTACCAAAAACCAACTGTAGAAAGTGTGGAGAAGTGACTTGTCTTGCATTTTCTGGTAAATTATTGACTGGAATGACCAAAATGGAAAAATGCACTCCTATTTTTGAAGAATCCTATCAGATAGAACGTTTTGAAATCGACCAGGTAATGGCATTATATGGATACAAAGATTAATAATTTTGAGGTAAAACTATCTTTTGTTTTTTTAAATTCATAATAAATATCTCCTTCTCTGATTTCTATATTATATCAGATACTGAATTTACTATGTTTAAGTTCTCCTATTTTTATTCTAGCATCATAGTCATAGGTTGCCTTAAGTGTTTATGATAATGTAAAATTACACTAGTATAATAATTAAAAAATCCCCTAGAGGAGGGATCGTAAAAACAAATTGTCTGTGCTTACAATGAATAAGCTTTGAAGAAATAGAATAAGAGCTATAATTAGCACCAGAGGAGTTGTAAAAACGGCTCTTGCAAGTGAAAGCAACCCGCTTTAATTACCACAATAATCGCAGTAATAAAGAGCATAACCCATAGATGGATCACCACAGCTAATTATTTATTAACGTTTTTTAACAAAGCAGGAAGTATGGGATAGCCTTCGAGAAGAAAAGCATCCCAATAATCCGCAGAAATATCTTTTATCTTAAAATCCCCGTGTGACAAATTATATTTGTTCAAATTTGGTGTAGAAAGAGAACAAAGAAATACTTATACTATTCGTTCCTGTTTTTTTCAAATACTAAGCTTAGAACTGAAATCCATCCTGTTCCTTGACTTTTTACTGGTATTGCTGTTACAAAACGCCAACCTTCCAATGACTGTGCCTCAATAAGATCTTCAAATCCTTCAAAATAGAAGGAAAGTCCAGTATTTGACTTTAATTACAAAAATTTGTATTGATACATATTAAAACCTCCCAAAAGATAAAATATATTCTAAAACAAACTATGTTTAATATATTATAAGAAAACAGAATTGCCCAGCAAATAGTCAGATTTTTCAGGTATAACATGAAAAACATGAAAAACATGAAAAACATGAAAAAGATGGAATAGAATTTGTATCGTATATATGGGGAAAGCAAGAGTATATTTAATGTTAACGTGTCCATTGTTGTTATTATGTTAAACTTAAAGTATACTTTATATATGTAAAATGTTTACTTATAATTTTCAGCTTTCTTTAAAAACTAAAGGGTAGGAGAATCATAATGTACAATATTTCAATATGTGAAGATGATTTAGTATTTCTAAAAGCTTTGAAAATAACAGTTGAAACTTATCTGAAAAAGTTAAATTCAATATTTATTGTTGATTGCTTTATGGATGGAGAGGCACTTCTTTCAGAAGTAAGTCAAAATAACATGAGGTATGACGTAATATTTTTTGATATCGACTTGCCTGCAGCAAGCGGTATTGAAATTGCAAGAAAAATACGTCAGTTTGATGATTGTTCACTATTTATTTTTATTACTTCCATGAATGATAAGGTTTATCAAATATTTGAGTTAGATACCTTCAATTTTATTCGAAAAGAATATTTCGAAGATGAAATTAAAGAAGTTCTTGATTTATTAATTAAAAAGTTAAACGAAAATAATGAAACTTATGAATTTAAAACAAAAGATGGCGCAATAAGACTCAAGCTACATGACATACTATATTTTGAACGCAACAATAGAAATATTGAAATTCATACAAAGGATAGTGTATATATCACTAATAATATAAATTTAACAGATTTAATTAAACAACTTAAAGATAAAGGTTTTTACGAAATATATAGAGGAATTTTAATTAATCTAAATTATGTAAAATATATTGAAAACAATACTGTTATTTTAACAACAAGTGATAAGCTACCAATATCTAGAAGAAAGTTCATAGAATTTAAAAGAATATTCTTTGAAAATTTGTAAAGGATGGTTGGTGAATGAGTCTATTAAACTATATTATAGAATATGCAATCTGTTTCTCAGAAGTTTTTGTATTTTATTTATTTTTTAAGTATTTATTGAATACTAGACCCAAGTATTCGAAGTTGGCAATAGGTATTTTTCTTGTATTTATACCATTATTGCTATTTATCATTACCTTGTTCCAGCTACCACTGTATCTAAAGATGCCTCTTACCTTCATATTATATTTTGCATTATCCACTGTTTATAGTTATCCAAAGATCAATAAATTATTTTTGATATTACTATTTTATTTAATTATTATTTTAACAGAGGTTTTTTTTATCAGCGTACTTTTCATATTAAATATCCAGCCAAGTGAGGCTATGCATTTAGATGGAAACGCAAGATATATTTCTGTTTTGATTACAAAATCTATAGAATTTTTAGTTTTATTCATAGTTGCTAAAATCTTAAAACCTAATAAGATAATATTACCTCGCAAATATACGATATTAATTTGGGGCATATTTACAATCACAATATCGACAATGATATTTCTTTTGAAACAAGCTTTATATTTTCATAGAAATTCTTATAGTACCAGTTTTTTGTTTATAGTTTGTTTGGTATTCATTATTATTAATATTGTCATTTTTTATTATTACCTAAGTTCAAATCAGTTTTATCTACAAAATAAGGAACAAGAGATTATAAATATCTATTTAAAAGCCAATCAAAAGTATGTGAATGAGGTTGAAAATCAAAGTGAATATCTTCATAAAATCTGGCATGATTTAAATAATCATGTAAAGAATTTGGAATTATTAGTAGATAATCACTCAAGTAGCGATGCATTAAATTACCTGCAATCTATCAAAAATAATATAGATAAAATTCCTAATAAGATTACAACTGGAAATAAAATAGTGGATGTTGTACTGAATAGAAAAAATGCAGATATTATCATAAATGATATTAAATTTAATGTTAAGGCAGCGATTGCACCTCAATTAAATATAGAAGAAACAGATCTAAGTGCTATCTTATTTAACTCTATTGATAATGCAATAGAAGCAAGCTTACACCTAAAAAATAAAGAAGATCGCCTCATAGAGATTGAGTTGTATCACAAAAAACAGTATGTGTATTATCAAATACGAAATAATGTAAATGCTTTATCTTCTAAGAATCAAAGAGGGTTCTATAATAAGAAAAAATATATCCCTACCGGTTATGGTTTAGTCATACTTCAAGATATTACAGATAAATACAATGGAAATTTGGAATATGGTGTTCAAGATGGTCAATTTGTATTAACGATTTATTTATTAATTTGAAAAAGGGAAATCATCCATTGTGATGAAACATCTTTTTAGGTACTTAAATTAGGATAAAAAGAAAGCACAGTTGGAAGCCTAAATATTGTTGTATCAATGGGTAAAAGCGCTAAGAATCCAATTGTCTTGTATGATTAAAACCTCTTGAGTTGATGTTGTAAAACAGTGCCTAAAAGGTTATAGGCTACCTACATTGTGAGGGTACTCTGGATATAAAACTAGAGGATGTCACAAAATATGGTTACTGGGCTTATCTGAGAGGTAAGTTTGTACAAGCAACTCCAGATAAGAAAGCAAATGAGGCTTCTCTAACCAATGCAGAAATTGGTAGAGACTATTGTAACAAGCTTTTAGAAATCGAAGAGGATATTGGATAAACTTTCTCTTGAAAAAAATATAATAAGAGTTTTGAGCTAGAAAGATCGTTCTTCTGGATGCCTTTTGGTGCTGGCTTGATTCTTAGACAGTGCTTAAGGTTCCTGTCTTGGAAAAGCAAGATGGAGCATCTTCCATCTAATAGGTTAATACAGCAAAAGCAAACAGATTGCATGCCAGTGCATATACCTCAATAATCCGAAAACAATGGTCAATGCAATGGTCAGAGATTGTAAAGATGAATGTGAAAGCAACATTTTAGACTAGCTTATAATGAACCGTTCACTGTCAAGTGGACAGATGACTAAATAAAAAATATATATCTCTAACCACAATTATGTGATTGGAGTATTTTAATGCTACTTTATTTTTGTAGAAAATCTCTATATTCTAGTGGGGTCATACATGTTTTATAACCTTGTTATTCAACTCTATGTGAGGATAAGATTGCTTTGATTGCCATTGTTGTATTAACACCAATACCTTCGCACCAGGAAATGAATCTTTATGAATTCCAAGCAGTATATTACTTCTGATCTTCGGGCATATGTTCAACTATGGTGCTATATTGACTAATACGACCATGCATGCGTACGTGGATGCAACACAATGATTATTAAAGAATACTTCTACTACATTACTAGTTATTCACACATCACCCATGTTTTATGTACTCATAAGGAACAGAGTAATGTATTTTCTTTATATTCATTACCGCTTAGACTTAAATTGACACCTTTTAGACAAGAACAATATTTCTCTATTAAATTTAGTTATAATCATAATAAGTTCAATAGATAAAGTGACATATTGTAGGAATATATCAATCATATAAATCCCTAATTTTAATAAATAAACTCACATTGAGGGTATAATGGAACGAATACATTCTGGACCAACAAGTGCATCAATTGATATTACATATAATTGTACTTTACAATGCTTGCACTGTTATAACACAAGTGGAGAACATAAAACCAATAAAAAAGAATTAAGTTATGATGAATGGATAAATGTAATCAAAGATATTACTGATTTACAACCAGTTTATATTTGTTTCTGTGGTGGTGAGCCATTATTAAAAAAAGAGTTAATTTTTGAAGCAACCAATCTATTAAAAAGAATATCTGGGATTACAGTAAATATGGTAACAAATGGTGACTTAATGGATATAGAAACTGCATATAGACTGAAAGATGTAGGGGTAAGTTGAATTGTTTTTAGAAAATATACAGCTTAAATAATTAATTAGGTGAAATAGTTATGTCAATTAAGTTATTAGATGAAAAGCATTTAAAAACTTTACAAAAACAATTGAATAATGAGCTTATCTGTACAACAATTTAAAAACTATGGAGGTCAAAACAAATGACAGAAAGAATTATATTAATTATTATTTTCATTGTATTAGGAATCCTATTGTTCAGCGGCAAGGGTTCCATGCTCATTGCAGGATATAATACCATGCCCGTTGAGAAAAGGAGGAATTATGACGAAAAAAACTAGGTAAAAGCATTGGATATTTAATGTTTGTGAGCTCAGGTTGTATGATAATAAATCTGGTAGGAGAATACTTAGAATTAGAGTGGATAAAAACTGCTAGTTATATCGTAAGTGGTGTAATCATAGTAATTACTTTAATTTATGTAAATGTGAAGAAGACTCCTATTAAGAAATTATAAGATAGTCGATTTTTGAGATCAAGGTAGCAAGTAATATAATTTAGAAAGGAAAGATTGACGTGGAAATTAAGTTTTTATGGGTATATTTATGGCCAATACTACTATTTTTAACGGGAGTTATTTTATCTAAATCATCACCCACTAAAATTAATAGTATATTTGGTTATAGAACTAAAAGAGCGAGCTTATCAAATGAGACATGGAGTTATGCTAATTTGAGACTAGGAAAATTATCACTAATTTTTGGTGGAATTCTTTTATATGTTTCAATTTTTTCTGAGATAATTAGATATTTTAACCTACAAGAGAATGACTATATAAATATTCATGCATATTCAGGATTACTTGTCTGGCCAATATGTATATTTATTATTCAAAGAGAGTTGCGACAAAAATTTGATGATAATGGAAAGGAAAAAGATTAAATAAATATATGTTTAGTTCTATACTAATGAATAATGTTTCAAATGTAGAGCGATTGAATATTATTCTACAAAGGATTTATATGGTCTAAAATATTGTGAAAAAGTAGAATAATTTGGAGGTGATATGATGGAAGATGTACTAAATATAAAAAATCTCACCAAAAGATATAATGAATTCTGTCTTAATAGTATTAGTTTTACACTTAGAGCAGGAAGGATATTAGGGTTGTTAGGATCAAATGGTTCTGGCAAATCGACGATCATCAAAAGTATTATTGGACTGATACAACCTGATTCTGGAGAAATAGAGATTTTTGGAAAGTCATTATACAGTGATGAATTATGGATCAAAAATAAAATTGGTTATGTTGGAGATGATTTTTTTTACCCGGAAGACTTAACCTCTGCCTCATTAAATATATTAATGGGGTCAGTATATGACGAGTGGGAATCAAGCAAATTCAAGACTTATTTAGAAAGATACAATGTACCAAAAAAGAAACAAATTGCTACGTTCTCAAAAGGGATGAAAATGAAACTTTCTTTATCGGTTGCCTTATCTCACAACCCTGATTTAATAATTCTAGATGAACCCACTGAAGGTATAGATACAAAAGATAGACATGAAATACTTAGAGACTTAGAAGAATTATCAAAGAATCAATATAAAAGTATCCTTATTACTACACATCATATTTCTGAAATGGAACATATTATTGATGATTTAGTGATTATAGAACAAGGTAATATGATTGTTACTATTGGGAAGAAAGAGCTATTGGAATCTAGACCGGATTGTACCTTGGAGACAATCTACATGGACTTATTAAAATAATAAGGAGAGGTTCACATGATTAAAATATTGTTAAATGATCTAAATAGGCAAAAAAAAATTTTATTCTTATATGTAATCGGTATTTGTGTCATATCGCCTTTTTTTGAACCACTATATTCATTTTTTATTTTTAGTATAGTGAGCATTAGAATTACTAATTATTCATGTAAATACGATGATGATTTTAATATGCATAGGTTTTATTCAATTGTACCAAATAAAAGAAAATTGGTAGTTATAGAAAAACATATATTTTTTAGCATGCTTATCATTACTGCACTGATCATTATTCAAATTGCAAAGCATTATTTCAATCTCATATCCAATAATTATGAATATATAATTCTATTATTTATTGCTTTATTCGAGTACTTTTATTTAATTCTCTATTTTAAAAAAGGTTCAATCTACGCTATGAATATGACAAGACCAGTTTATTTTTCTATATTTATTGGAATTATGTTATTTGGTCAATTCTTAAAAGGGGACAGTACTCTAAAGGACAATATACAAAGGGGAATATATATATTAACGGATAGTATAAGTTATAGTATTGTAATATTTATAATATTAACATTTTTATCAATTTTATTGTCTGTATATTTTTATAGAAAGAGAGAATTGTAATGAGTACATTATTATTACGTGAAATACGAATAACAAAATACAATATTCTTATGTTCTTATTTTTACTATTAATGCCACTCAACAATGAGCCTCTTACATATGTTCTTTGCTTTTTTATGGTTGTTAATGCTATAAATATTTCATTTTATTCTGATAAAAAGAATCGTCTACATATATTTTATGAGGTATTACCCATAAAACAGAGATTTTATGTGTATTTAAAATTTGTATTCACGTTTTTATTATTATTTATTGGAAACATAATCATATTCTCAAGTAACTTATTATTTACACAGAAAATGAATTTCAAAATGATTGCTTTTGAGTGGACAATTATTCTTATATCCATTTATTTACCAGCTTGCTTTATATTGAGTACACGACAGAGAGATTATATTGTCATTGCAATGATTATAATGGTAGGGTTTGGTTATAAAATGATTTCCACAAACTTTATACTTTTACTTGTAAATAAAGTATTGCTTATACCAGGATATTTATTGACATTGTTAACGGTCTTTATTGTCATTGTATCTTATATTATATCAATCAAATTACATAGAATTTGGAATTATAAGATAATGATAAATTCAGCTAAATAATATAATATTATAAATACTTAGAAGGAACACATATTCTAATTGTCTATCTTTTTATTCTCAAATATTTGGTGTCCAATATACACAGTTAAGCTGATTATCGGTCCTGTAATAACATAATGTAACCACTTATTTAAATCAAGGCTGGTCACAACGATAAGTATAGTTGTTATCAATACAAAAAATGAAATAGTTTCATTGTATATCCTCCTATGTTCTTATACTAGAATAAACGAACCACGACCACCATCTGATGTTTGGTATGTTGCTTAATCAACAAAGTATTATCGATAGCATTCACAAATGAGACATTGCGCTAGAGACTAGGAACTATTTTTTTTCTTTTCATATTATATTTCCTTTAGTATACTAAAGGTAAAGTGGATTTGTGCCATTTGACGTAAGTGGTTGTTATTTGGGTTTAAGCGGTCGTTAAATTATTTTTACTCAAGATGTATATTCAAATAATATTTCTATTATTTCAGTCTACTTTTATTTTTATTTTTCTTATTATCCCTATGAATTCCTTAGGATTTTTGCTAAAATATTGACCATAGAGGGATTTAGTTTTGGGAGGATTACTAAAGCTAGTGAGTTCTAACAGCTCCTGAGGTCATGTGGGATTACTATAGTTCATTTCTCATTTTTAATAATATAATAAAAAAACGAGGTATTTGAATGAATAAAAAATTTAAACAAATCCGACAAACGGTTATGGTAATATTATTAGGATTTGGTATTGGAATACTGATACTAACTCAAGTAGTCGAAAGAAACAATTTAATAGGATGGAAAGAACCAATTACACTTTTAGTTTGGATTTACATAACTTTAGTATTTATTTACATCATATTTCTTAATGCAATTCCATTAATATTGAATTATTTCAGAAATAGATAAATTACAAACTAATCAATTAATAATACTAATACTAATACTACACCACAGATCTAGTAATTTTATCTGTGGTGTAATATACTCATTTGTTTATACGATGGTTTACGCTTTATAAGTGAAAGCTATGATAGAGAAACTACAAATTCAAGGAAATGGAAGGGGTAAGTATATGACAAAGAAGATAAAAGGTAGATTACTATTTGTTTGGAGTATAATTGTATTTACCTTAACTTTTAAGCTTGAAAATCAATTCGAATTAGGTTTTTGGAAGTATATGATAATATCAGTACCTTTATTTACAATTGGGAACATTATTATTGACAAATTTGTAAAGGTTGATGAATGAAAAGGATTAATCAATGAATGAAAATAACTTTAGCAAATAGTGCGAATTATCATTGCTCACTGTATCAACTACTGTAGCTGCATCTTCATAAAATTAGTAGAAAAGTAGAGGTAAATATGATTAGGAAATTTGAAATGGATGATTTAACAGATGTTATGAATATTTGGCTGGAATCAAATATTAAGGCCCATGATTTTATTGAAAAAAATTATTGGCAAGGAAATTATGAATTAGTAAAAGAGATGTTGCCAAATGCAACGATATTTACCTATGTAGATAATAAAATAATTAGAGGATTTGTAGGTCTGATAGGGAATCATATTGCAGGCATTTTTGTTGATATAGAGAGTCAATCTAAAGGTATAGGTAAAACTTTACTTCATCATGTGAAAGAAATTTATTCGTCAATATCATTGCAAGTTTATAAAAATAACGACAATGCAGTTCAATTCTATCTAAAAGAAGATTTTGTTATCACAAAAGAGCAAATTGATGAAAACACTAAGGAAATTGAGTATGTGATGTATTGGGAAAAATGAACTGAAAAAGGATGGGGGAGTTATAGCTCCTCTAAATAATGATATGGGTGTAACTGATGTTAAGAGCTCGAATTAAAATCTAATACTATTTAAGTAATTAAAACAACCTGAATACCATACAAAAAATGGTTTCAGGTTATTTTGCTTTCACAAACTAGAAAGTTTATTTTAGCTCCTGTACACTTACCTTGCCTTAAGATAAAAGATTTATGGAATAATTTAATGCCTTATATTTGTCAAAATCAAAAAGAAGTTTATGAAATTGGTCACAATATTGTTCTAAGTAGTAATTCATATTAATCCCCCAATTCTTTAAATTGATAATACGATTTTTTTATATATTAGTAATTGAATAAGCTATTATATATCCCAAAACACTAGATTTAAAACAATATATGTAAGCGTGGGCTGGTCTTGACTTTACTATACAAAAAAATTGTCAAATTGTATAGAGATACTATTTAGCAAATAGAGTGGATAAATTTTGCTTTTAAATTGAAAATTCGTGCTTTTTAGGAAAATTGTAAGAATTTTTTCATAAAGAAGTAAAATTATCTTGGTAAGCTTATTAAACTGAAGCAATTAAAATCTTTTCAACATAGTTGAAAGGTCAGTGCTATACAGAAAGTGAAAAAAGGAGAATAAGAAATGGACAAGAAAAAACTTGCAGTTATATTTGGAGGACATTCTACGGAATATAATGTATCTCTACAATCGGCTTACTCTGTACTGATTAACTTGAACAAAGATAAATACGACATAATCCCACTTGGGATTAGTAAAAGCGGTGATTGGTTTCGATATTTTGGTGCTTATGAGAATATACAAAATGATACATGGTTTGAAGATGGGAAAAATCTAACCTCAGTTGTAGTTTCGCAAAATCGAAGTAACAGAGGACTTATTGAACTCAATTTAAATGGAAATAAATTTATAAAACTTGATGCTGCTTTTCCAGTATTACACGGCAAAAACGGTGAAGATGGTACAGTTCAGGGTTTGTTTGAGTTAGCAGGTATACCTCTAATTGGATGCAATACACTTAGCTCTGCTCTCTGTATGGACAAAGACCGAGCACACACCATTGTGAATAATGTAGGAATTTCTGTTCCACAGGCGATAGTTATTCAACAACCTATAGATAAAGATATGCTGTTAAACATAACCCAGAAATTGAAATATCCATTGTTCGTAAAACCTCTTCGGGCAGGATCCTCATTTGGAATATCAAAAATTTATAATCAAGATGATTTGCCTAAGGCATGTGCAGTTGCTTTTAAACACGATAGTGAGGTAATTATTGAAGAGAACATTGATGGTTTTGAGGTTGGCTGTGCTGTATTGGGAAACAAAGATTTAGTAGTAGGTAGAATTGATGAGATTGAACTGACAGATGGTTTCTTTGATTATACAGAAAAATACTCATTAATTAGTTCCAAAATTCATATGCCTGCAAGAATAGACGTAAATACCGAAAAAAAGTTACAAGAAACCGCTTGCACAATTTACAAGGTTCTCGGTTGTTCCGGTTTTGCAAGGGTCGATATGTTCTTAACACCAAGTAAAGACATTGTTTTTAACGAGGTAAATACAATCCCTGGATTTACCTCTCACAGCCGTTACCCAAATATGATGAAAGGTATAGATTTGTCTTTTGTAGATATTATAGACAGGCTTATCGAACTGTGTGAAGTATAATGACAACCCTAACACTAAATAGAAATGATGTTTATACTGGAAATTTAGTTCTTGTAAATGAAAGATACCCACTTGTATCCCAGCGTAAAGTAAAACTTATTCCAGCCAATGTAAATCACTCAAGTATATTTATGGAACCAGATGCAGTAACTGCTTTGTCCAATATTTTGAGTAATATTAATTGCACAGATGAAATAGTGCCTGTAAGTGGATACCGTTCAAAAGAAGAACAGGAACAAATATACGTTGATTCTCTCAAAGAGAATGGACAAGAATATACAGAAAAGTATGTTGCGCTTCCACAATGCAGTGAACATCAAACAGGCTATGCAGTTGATTTGAGTTTTAAAAAGGGTGTAATTGATTTTATCTGTCCTGATTTTCCTTATGATGGCATCTGCGAGATGTTTCGCAAAACAGCCCCCAAATACGGTTTTGTAGAACGCTATCAAAGTGGTAAAGAAGATATTACAGGCATTGCTCACGAGCCATGGCATTTTCGTTTTGTAGGTTATCCTCATTCGGAAATTATAATCAATAGAGGTCTTTCACTTGAAGAATATATTGATTTCATTAGACAATATCCCTATGGTGGGAAGCCTTTAGAAATAATTGGAGGAAAAGCGACAATACATGTATTTTATGCGCCAATACAATTGTGTGACCAAATATTACTCAATATGCCAGAACATTGCTTTTATCAAGTTTCGGGTAATAATGTTGACGGCTTTATTATAACCATATGGAGGAATGAATAATGAATAATGAAGAATATTCAGGAATAGATTATTTTAGAATAATCGCGGCAGTATTAATCATAGCAATTCATACATCACCATTGGCAAATTACACCTATACTGCTGATTTTATTCTTACACGTATTATTGCTCGTATTGCAGTTCCTTTTTTCTTTATGACATCAGGCTTTTTCTTATTTTCGGGGTACAATTATAATAATGATAAACTTAAGAATTTTATTAAACGAATAGCCCTTATTTATGGTGTTTCTGTCGCACTCTATATTCCTGTAAATATATATAATGGATATTTCGCTGTAGACAATCTACTGCCAAATATTTTCAGAGATATGGTGTTTGACGGAACTTTCTATCATTTGTGGTATTTTTCTGCTGCTATTATTGGTGCATCTATTACGTGGTTGCTGGTTAAAAATATAGGCATAAAGTGGACATTTATAGTTGCTGCTTTCTTGTATTTTATTGGATTATTAGGTGATAGCTATTTTGGCTTTTCCGAACAAATTCCGTTCTTGAACAGCCTATATACCAATCTGTTTGAGCTTTTTGATTATACACGAAACGGTATTTTTTTCGCGCCTATATTTTTTGTACTTGGCGGTATTATCTCAAGTAAGAAATGGCATCTTTCTTTGAAAAACAATATAATTGGATTAACGGTTACATTTTCCCTTATGCTGATAGAGGGTTTGATTTTACAAAATTGGGGCCTCCAGAGGCACGACAGTATGTATATTATGCTTATCCCATTAATGTTTTTCATATTTACCGCTCTTACGAACATACGTGGATGCAGAAAACCAAAGTTGAGGGTGTCAGCTTTGATAACTTTTATTATTCACCCTATGATGATAATTGTTGTTCGTGGTTTATCAAAAGTAGTGGGTCTGCAAGCCTTATTGATTGATAATAGTTTTGTGCATTTTCTTGTTGTTGGAGTATCTTCTGTTATTGTATCGTTTATTCTCGTTGCATTGATAGCACGTATAAGAGTAAAATCGAAACAAAGTGGAGTATTTGATACTGATAGGTCGTGGATTGAGGTGAATTTAGATAATTTGAAGCATAACGCAAGTGTATTGCAAACGGCTATGCCTACGGATTGTGAGATGATGGCGGTTGTAAAGGCGGAAGGCTATGGTCACGGTGGGCTATCAGTATCAAAATATTTAAATAGAATAGGGGTAAATGCATTTGCGGTTGCAACAATTGATGAGGGTTTAGAACTAAGGCAAGGTGGTATTAAAGGAGAAATATTGATTATGGGATATACAAGTCCAATAAGGGCAAAAGATCTTCATAAGTACGACCTCATACAAACATTGATTGATTATGATTATGCTGTTATTTTAAACGAACAGGGTTACAGTATTAAAGTACATATAAAAATTGATACGGGGATGCATCGCCTTGGATTTAATCAATACGACACTGTAAAATTTGAGAAAGTTTTTAAGGCTAAATATCTGCAAATTTGCGGAATATACACTCATTTATGCGTTTCACAGAGTCTTGATATAGCGGATGTTGAGTTTACAAATGCACAGGTCTCTGGATTTTTTGATTTGCTTGACACTCTTTCAAAACAAGGAATTAAGCTGCCCAAAATACATATCCAAAGCAGCTACGGCCTTTTGAATTATCCTGAGCTTAAATGTAATTTCGTAAGAATGGGCATTGCATTATATGGAGTATTGAGCTCCGGTAAAGATAAAACAAAATTGCAGATTGGTTTACGCCCTGTATTATCATTAAAATCAAAGATAGTACTTATCAGAGATATTTCAGAGGGTGAAAGCGTTGGATATGATAGAAAATTTATTGCAAATAGAGATAGCCTGATAGCCGTATTACCTATAGGTTACGCAGATGGACTACCTAGAAACCTTTCATGTGGTAAGGGTAGTGTTCTTATCCACGGCTACCGCGCACCTATTGTAGGGCGAATTTGTATGGATCAGCTTACCGTAGATGTAACAGATATCCCTAATATTCATATAGACGATATTGCTACTATTATCGGAAAAGACGGACAAGATGAAATATTTGCCACAGAGCTTGCTGAAAGTTCTGAAAGTATCACAAATGAATTACTATCCAGAATGGGACGTAGATTGAAACTTGTTAATTATTAATCGTGAAGAGGTTTTGAAAGTCACATTCAGAATTTAAGGTTCTTATTTTTGTATTGTCATAATTTATGTCAGATAAGATGAAAGTATCTAGATTACCAAGCATTGAACCGTTTTTAGTCCGAAGATTCTTATACTTATTAATTTTTTTTCTTTCTTAAATTGAATAACTTTCTTAAGATCAGTAATTATGTTTTAGTTTGATAAACTTACCCCATTTCCTCCTACGGTGATAAACTTCCGAATTAGAAAATGTTGGGTAGTTGGGAATTATGTTTGTGGCATACTGTCAAAAAGAGCTGTCTGATTATTAGACAACTCTTTTTGATTTGAAAAATATCATTTATATAACATTATGAAGAAAAGAATGAAAGAGAGTAGAACAGTATTGCTTAAAACTATTGTAATTCTATTCTCATGCAATTTAAATTATAATATATTTATGATAAAGTATAATTAAGTCAATTATGACTCTATCATGAACGAATATACTGATAGATAAACTAGGATGGTGAAGATATGGATAATACTAAAGTTTTAATTGTGGGAACAGGTGCTATTGGAAGCTTTTATGGTGGGAAGTTAGATTGTGCAGGTGCTCAAGTATCTACTTTATGTAGATCTGACTATAATCATATAAAAAAATCAGGAATATCTGTAAAAAGTGTTATGGGAGATTTTCACTTTATGCCTTATGAAGTAATTAATAAAATTGAAGATTATTCTTCAATACCTGATTATATACTTGTGACAACTAAGGTTTTGCCTGGTATTGATATACAAAAAATAATAGAACCAAAAGTAGGAAAGAATACAGCAATAGTATTAATTCAAAATGGCATTGATATTGAAAAACCAGTGCGTGAGGCTTTTCCCAACAATGAAATAATAAGTGGTTTAGCATTTATTTGTGTTTCAAGAACTTCCCTAGGTGAAATATATCACCAAGATTATGGACGGTTAATAATAGGTAATTATCCAAATGGTTTATCTCCAAAGGTCAAGTATCTACAAAGTTTGTTTATTAAAAGTGAGGTTGATTGTACAGTAGATGATAATATCGTCAATTCAAGATGGAAAAAAATGATCTGGAATGCACCTTTTAATCCTATATCGGTAATAGGCGGAGGAGTTGATACAAAGACGATTTTAGAGAATAGTGAAGCAAAAAATTTAGTCATTAATGTAATGAAAGAAGTGTTGGAAATAGCAAATAAATCAGGTTACAATTTACCAGAAACACTTATTCAAAAAAATATTGAAGATACACTTAATATGAAACCTTATAAAACAAGTATGCTTTTAGACTATGAAAATAATAGACCTTTAGAGGTGGAAGTTATTTTGGGAAATGCTGTAAAAATAGCACGTGATTTAGATTTGTCTGTCCCTAACTTAAAAGCATTATATTCTTTGTTGTTGTTACTAGATAAGAATAACATTTAACCGAACACTTGATGCCCTGTTAATCTTGGAAGCTAGGCGCCCAAACTAGGCAAAGCTATTTACGCTTATTTGGTTATTCATTTGCATTAAATTACTTTGGTGGTATCCTAGATTTACCAGAATGGTTTTCAAAAACAGCTATTCAAAGTTGGATTCCTAGAATGCCAATTGACAAATTCAATGGACAAATATTTATTGCGATTACTGTGATTAGTATCGCTTTGATGATATTAGGCTACATAGGTTATAAAAAGCGTGATATGGTTGAGGGAGCTTAAATAGTTTTAAGAAGATATCATAAATGCAGCTCTAGAGCCTTATTAAATAAAGGATTAGAGCTGCTTTTTATTACTCAAAATATTATGTTTGTATAATTAAGAAATCTCTATATATGTCAATATAGGATAAGTCCATGGGTTTGATATACTGAGTTATAAATTCGTTCTTCATTTTTATTGTCAACTTATTTTCTGGATAAAAAATATTTAGGTATGTAGAAAAAACAAAAGTAATGGCATCATCAAACTTAATTTTATCTTTAATAAGAAAGTCAACTACGCTAATATCATTGTTTGCTATTGTTAGAGCACTTAGTTGCCATATAGCATGATTAGTTTTTTTCAAGGGACTCTCAGTTAATTCCCATATGGGAATGCTCCTGTTTATTAAAGCATTAATAAAGTCTTCTTTTGCACTTGAAAATAAGTCACAGTAAAACTGTGCAAATTTCTTATCATTGCTGAGTAGTTTAAAGTGTATCGAAAAATAAAGCAAGGTAAAATATTCAGATTTTATTTTAAGTGGTACTTTTTCATTAAAATAAGTTTGTGCCAATTTATATACATTTTCTAAATAGTTATCAAGTAGTACAATTCCTAAATGATTTTTGCTTTTGAAGTGTTTAAATATTGCACCATGGGTAATTGATGAGTATTTTGCAATTTTACGTATTGTAGTATTATTAAACCCTTCGTTATAGAAAAGGTATATGCTGTTATTCATTATTTTTTCTTTTGTAGAGAGAACACTAGTAGGCATAAGGATTGTCCTTTCAATATTATATAAAATCGTTTCTGATATATTATATCATATAAGTAGCAGTACTTATTGACTACTTTATCCAGCGCAGATTATCCTCAACCCCTTTGGGGTCTCGGTCGTTGGCACTTGCTCCCTTGAGAAGTGAGAAGTAAGAAGTGAGAAGTGAGACAAAAACCCCAATCCTGCATCCAGCTTCTCGTTTCTCGCTTCCTTATTGCGAGCCAATCTGCTGCAGATTTCACCTCAACTGCTCTGCAGTCTCAGTCGTTGGCACTTGTTCATAGAAGTCATCTGTTTTTCTCGTGCAAGCACGAAAAATCATATGACTTCTGCGAACCAATCTGCTGGTGCGGATATTATATCATATATTGGGTGGTCGTACGTAGAATCTACTTTGTCCTCCGTAGATTGCTTCGACCGCTTTGCGGTCTCAGTCGTTGGCACTTGCTCATAGAATTCCTTTCTTTTTCTTGTGCAAGTACAGAAAAATAAATTAATTCTGCGAGCCAATCTGCTGGTGCGGACAATAAAGAGTAATTTTATACAACTTTATAAATTTGTATTGACAAAACAATATACAAGTTATAGTATAACATTAAGTGACCACGGTTACTGGACAAAGATGATAACTAATTATAAAAGGATGGTGATGTTATGTCAAAAGAGCAATTGTATCAAGAAAGAGTAAAACGTATTGTAACTACCGTTAATCATGAGCAACCGGATCGTGTGCCAATTTTGTCAACCTATGGGACATGGGCTATTTCTTATGCAAATAGCACTGTGCAAGAAATAGCTGATAATCCTGAGAAGGAGATTGAAGTATTTAGCAAACCTCACGAAGATATTTATTCCGATGCAACGTATACAAATGGAATGGCTTTTGATGCAAGAAGTGCTGAGATCATAGGTAGTAAAAGTCATTTTATTTCAGAAGATGGACAGACTGTACAACATAAAGAAATTACACCTATGGAAGTGTCTGATTATCCTGAGTTAATTAGCAATCCAATGGAATTTATATTTAATAAGATGTTACCACGAAAGGCTGCAAATTTAAATAAGACTCCAGACGAAAATTATAAAGCAATTAAAGAATTGCTAGAACACTGGAAAGTGAAGAGCGGAGTTCAAGGAAGATTACTAAATGAATTGAAAGTGAAGCATGGTTTACCTGTTATTACAGGTAGTTTTGCTTATCCAGCTATGGATATGGTTTTTGATTATTTAAGAGGTTTTAAAGGAATATCCATGGATTTAAGAAGAAATCCTGAACAATTATTAGCAGGAATTAGCGCTCTTGAAGAATATTCATTTGATCTAATGGGTTTGCCAGAGAATACAAAAGTAGAGCCATTCCCATTCTATGCGACTATGTTTCATTTGCCCACTTTTATTAGTGCAAAGCAGTTTGAGAAGTTCTTTTTACCCACCTACGATAAAATGCTTAAAAGAATTTATCAAAGTGGCGGTAAGATTATTATGTTTTTGGAAGGAAGATGGGAAGATAAGTATGATTGGTTAAATAGCCTCCCTAAAAACTTTGCACTTGGAATAATTGAAGGTGATGACGTTTTCGAAGCAAAGAAAAAAGTTGGTGACAATATAACAATTGTTGGTGGTATGCCTATGGAACTTCTAAAATTAGGAAGTAAGGATCGATGTGTAGATTATGCAAAAAAAGTAGTGGATGAATGTGCTCCTGGTGGAGGCTATATCTTTGCGTCAAGCAGGGAATTCTTATCAAAAGGTGATGTGAATGTTGAAAATTTAATAGCAGTGAACGAGTATGTTCATAATTATGCCGTATATAAATAGGGGGATTAGATTATGGAAGATAATAGAACAATATTAGATTTACTCGAAAAACTTCAAGCTGAAGAGTTTGATTTCTTACCACCTGATGAGAATGTTAGAAATGGTTTTATGACATTTATTAAATTTATTATACTTGCTTCGTAATCGTGGTATATATTATATAAAAAGAAAGCACATAAAATGACGTGTTAATTATACACGTCTTTTCATGTGCTTATTTCACTCTTAGCCTGTTACTATGCAAAAATTCTGAACAAAATTACTTTATATTTGGGCAAGTTTAAGAATGTCAGGAACCTTAGATTCCCAGCCTAATGCCATAATATGTACACCTTGACAGTACTCCTTACATTCTCTAATTATACGTGCAGATATCTCAACGCCAGTAATACCAGCCTTGGTTTTTTCTTTGTCTTTTTTCAATTCGTCAATCATATCTTGTGGAACAGTTATGCCGGCAACATTGTCGTTCATAAACCTTGCCATACCTGCGTTTTTTGGAATTACGATTCCAAGCATTACTGGCACTCCAAACTGTTTGGCTTTTTCCATAAACCTCATAAATTTTTCAGGTTCATAAACTGCCTGAGTTTGAAAATATTCTGCTCCCGCTTTTACTTTTGCTTCCATTTTTGCTAACTGGACATCGACTGAATCACTGCAGGCTGATACAACAGCTCCCTTGGCAAATTTAGGAGGTTCTCCATCGAGGGGATTTCCAGCTAAATCAAATCCTTGTTCAAGTGTTTTAACCATATGGATTAACGATACGGAATCCAAATCGAAAACAGGTTTTGATTGTGGATTGTCGCCAAGTGTGGTGTGGTCACCAGTTAAAAGTAACAAATTTTCAATGCCGAAAAGTGCAGCACTCAAAATATCTGACTGTAAGGCAATACGGTTTCGATCCCTGCAAGTTAATTGAAATATGGGGGTTAAACCTTCATCTTTAAAAGCTTTGCATGTTGCCAAGGAACCGAGGCGCATGACAGATGACTGGTTATCTGTCACATTAACGGCGGTAACATTATCTTTTAAGTAGGTGTTCACTTCATCCATTAAATGCTCAATATGAAACCCTTTTGGGGGACCTACTTCTGCAGTGATTGGAAACTCACCACGTTGAAATAACTCGGTAATTTTCATTTTTAATCGCTCCTTCTTATAAAAAAGTTTTATCTAATACATAGAAATATAGTCGCCATTACTAAGTTATAACGGCTATTCTACATAAGGATTTCCATAATTGCGAATTTTCGTGGGATATTTTAATGTATCCAGCTTTTTCAGCTTCTCAAGTTTTATGTATATTCGTTCCCATCCGCAATCCATATCTTTGTCGACTTCACATTTACCATTTTTTGAGCCACCGCATTGTCCATTAATTAAGCTTTTTGAGCATGCGGTAATTGGACAGACTCCACCTGTGTAATTTAAGTAACATTCTCCGCACTGACCGCAATCGAATTCTAGCGGAGTGACTCCCTGAAATCCTGGTAAAGGATAAGTATCACAAGCAGAATACACTTCTATATCTTCTAAATATTTTGCGACGGTTTGTACTCCAACACCGCAAGAAAATACCAGTACCGTGTCAGCTTCCTTGATCTTATCCAAGTATTTTTTAAGTTGCAAGCTCAGATTATCTGGATTGCATATGTAATCTCTTGTAATTACTGCGGACACGTTCCCGTTGGACGACAGTTCATTTTGCATTTCAATAGCTTCATGTTCAGGGAAATAAACTTCTTTGCATCCATGACAGTTTATGATAATGGTTTTCCCTTTTACAAGGGGAGCAATCGCATCTTTTGATTTTAGTTGGGTAATCAACATATCATTTACCCTCCCTTATGGCTTTTTTTCCGACTTTTATATAATCTATAATCGGAATTTTTGATGAACAAATGCTTACGCAGCATCTACATTCCATACAATCCATTATATTTTTCACTTTCATGCCTTCCCAATCCTCTGCTTCTGCGTATTTTGGATAATACAACGGTTGAAGTTCCATTGGACAAACGTCGGTACAACGACCGCACTTGATGCATGATGCCGGTTCTGTTTCAATCGTCTCCACAGCAATGATTCCATTGGTGCCTTTTATTACCGGCACATATAGGTTTCCAAGTTCGAAGCCCATCATAGGCCCACCCATTTTAATAGTGACATCATCACCACTCACACCACCGCAATAGTCGATAATTTCTTTAACAGGGGTTCCAATTTTCACGATGTAATTACCAGGCTTGTTCATTCTTTCACCAGTTATTGTTACAACACGCTCAATTAGTGGCATACCTGTTTTGATCGCATCGGACACGGCTTTGACGGTACTGATATTACTTACTACTGCACCTACGTCAAGTGGCAAACCTCCTCGCGGTACTTCTCGTCCCAAAACCCGTCTTATCAGCATCTTTTCCGCACCTTGCGGGTACTTTGTTTTTGCAACCACCACATCGATATTGGCTAAATCTGATGTCTTTGATTGTAATAATTCTATGGCATCAGGTTTATTGTCTTCAATGGCAATAATACCTTTTTCTGCCCCTGATGCTTTGAGTAGTGCTTTCAAGCCAAAGATTACATCATCCGCATATTCTACCATGACTCGATGGTCCGCTGTAAGTAGTGGCTCACATTCACAGCCGTTGAGCAGAATAGTTTCGATTGGTTTTGGTGCTTTGAGTTTAACAGAGGTTGGAAATCCAGCGCCTCCCATTCCAACGATTCCTTTTTCACGGACAATGTCGATAATTTCTTCCGGGGTAAGGCTTTCTAAGTCTCCGGCTGGTTGGACGGATTCGTGCACAGTGTTTTTTCCGTCAGATTGAATGACGATAGATAAGACATCAGTGCCAGAAACAGGATGTAAGCGTGGTTCAACTGCTACTACTGTACCGCTGATACTGGCATGTATTGGACTACTGATAAAGCCTTTTGCTTCACCGATTTTTTGACCGACCTTTACTTGTTGACCAACTTCCACAATTGGGTCTGCTGGCGCACCTGCGTGCTGAGATAGTGAAATCACGACAGTAAGAGGATCTGGGAAATGCACTAGAGACAGATGTTCGCTGAACTCTTTATGCTCTGAGGGATGAATTCCTCCATAGTAGCCATCAAATCGCTCCTCACGGACTGATTTGACATATTCGTTAATGAACTTGAAGTTTACTTTTGAATAATCGCGAATTTGCATAGATAGGTCTAAAAGATTTTCTATCCGCCCTTGCTTTTCCATTCTTTGATAGATTTGTTGCCATCCGCAATCCATATCTTTGTCTACTTCACATTTACCGTTTTTTGCGCCACCACACTGTCCATTGACCAAACTTTTCGAACAGTCAATAATCGGACAGATACCACCTGTAAGGTTTAAATAACATTGACCGCATGCATCACAACGAGTCGTTGTTAATGCCATTCCGTGATGCCCCCTATAGGCAATCGAATCGCTGGCAGCGTAAACTGGATTATCCATTAAATCTGCAACTGTTTGAATACCTAAGCCGCAGGAAATGACAAACACATCTTTCGCTTCTGCTGGCAATAAAGACTGAAGCATTTTCGATGTTGTTGTTGTGTTACACAAAAAATCGATTTTTGCTCTACCAACGAGAGTTTTACCCTGTTCACTGGCGATTTCCTCAAAATGGCTGCATTCAGGTTCGTCACCAATTTCAAATTCCTTGAAACATTTGTTACAAGCAACAACAAACAGGTTGTCCTTATCCTCAAGAAATGGGGCCAACTCTTCCTTTCTTTTTAACTTAAATTTGGTATAATCAACCAATTCCAATTCCCCCCTTTAACTTAGTGCAACAAAAATCTAAATATTTATTTTTGGAACCTATGTAATCGAGTACACAAAAAAACATATTGAAACTTATGATTGCAATAAACCTCATTAAATTTTATCATAATACTCTGTTAATTTCCATAAAGTTTGTTTTTATTTTATCATTAAGATAAAGAATACTTAGAAATGGGGAATCTTTCTGCTTTATTTGAGAGGGAGAAAAACAAAAAAATGGTAGATAATCTATGTTATAAGTCAAAAGACTTTTTTAGTTGTAAAATAATCATTTCATCATTTATAATTAAGGAGATAATATTTGATTATATTATAATACTGAACATGGGGGAGCAATTTAATGGAGATATATAATTTTTCAAAGGAAGCAATTACATCAGTAGAGGAACTTAGAGAAATTGTAGGGGTTCCTCATGAGTTAATAATAAAAAAGAGCATTTCTTTTATAGATGATCACTGCAAAAGATTTATATCTATGTCGCCTCTTTTGTTTCTATCTACATCTAATTCAGAAGGGAAATGTATTGTTTCACCACGTGGCGATTCACAAAATTTAGTTAAGATTCTAAATAAACAACAGCTAGTTATTCCTGATCGTTCTGGTAACAGGCGATTAGATTCTATGATAAATATCTTATCTAATCAATATGTTGGTCTAATATTTATTATCCCAGGTTTAGAAGGAGTACTGCGTATTAATGGACGGGGAACGATTATTAAAGATAAAGAAATATTAAATGACATGAGTTTGAAAGGCAAATCTCCATTTCTCGGCATAGGTGTGGATGTGGAAGAATGCTTTGTCCACTGTCCAAGGGCATTAAAAGAGTCGAAAATCTGGAGCTCAGAGACTTGGCAAAACCCAGAGAATCTACCATCCATAATGGACATGTTTCATAGTCATTTGAAGATCAACGGTGTGGAATTGGATGAATAATACAAAATAGAAAAAAAGTATACGATTAGATATACTTTTTTAATAGAAACTCAAATTAGTATGTTAGAAGAATTAAATACAATATAATTTTGTATCCACTAAGACACATTTCGTAGATTGCTAAGGTGAAATTCAAGTAATTGATATTACTTGTTCCTATTGTATAGAGCATAGATTTTTGTATACATTTACAAATACAAAGTAATTACTCTATTAACCTCAATTTATCTTTTGCAATAATATGAGTACCAATAAGAACAATAACTGATAGAGCGAATAGTCCGATAATTGCTATAAGGAATTTTATAATTTCGCCACCATTTCCAAACTGATTAGCTAAGGAATTGATTATCAATGGGGAAACAAACATTCCAAAACTAGAAGATGCACCTGCCATAGCTATAGCTGTGGCACTCATAGATGGAGCAACAGAGGAAGAAACTATAAACATAATACTCGGAAACATAAGAGATAGTCCGAACCCAGCGCATGCAGTTGCAAAGAATACTGAGGGTAGATTCCCAATAATGAAAAGCGGTAACATTCCTAGGGCTCCTACAATAAAAGCGCTTGGAATAACAAAGTTTTTAAGAACTCTTTTTAAATAACCATATCCAAAACCTGTTAGAGCACCGACACCAGACATAAGAGAGTTTGCTAAACCACTTGAAGTAGCATCTCCTAGCCCGTTATTACTTATAAAAAGAGATATATTTGTTGGTAGTACGTATATTAATGTGCTAAAGCAGAAAAAAATGAAACACATAAAATAAACACTTAAGTTGAGTTTACCCTTAGGAATATGATTATCCTCTATAGGATGAATTGGAGGATCATTGGATAGGTTTTTAACGACAATAAATATAACGGGTATATACAACAAATAAACAGCATAAGAGAAGTTCCAATTTATACCTGCTAGTATACCTGCTAGTAATAATATAACCATACTTCCACCATTTACAAAGGCAGATTGTAAACCCATTAACGAACTACACTCATCATCTTTGAAATAATCTGCAATCAACGCCATGGACATTGTCGCGTTAATCCCTTGACCGATACCTATTAAAACACTTGAAAAAAGAAGTATATAGATACTGATAGTACCCATAAAAAATGCTATAGAACCTCCTATGAAAGAGCAGTAAAGTGCACTAAGAACCAAAGTTTTTTTTGATATCTTAGTAGATAAAGGACCTGATACTAGTGCAAAAATCATTCCTAAAAGCGCAGGAATTGTTAAAACCATTTGTATAATCGATTTATCAACCTCTGGAAAATGCACTGAGATATCTGCTAGAATTGCAGAAGCTGTCATAGATGCCATTAATACAGAAGAAAATGCAAAAATAGCTATTTTAATTTTTTTCTTATCCATCAAATCACTCCAAAATCTAATATAATGACTATTGTTAATTAAAACATATATGAACACAGGTGTCCAAATATAGGTGCACATAAGAAAAATCTAAACTACTAGTTAAGGCAGACTATTTTAAACAAATATAAATCTACTTATAATAATACAAGATAGTTCTAATATAGTACAGTACTAAACTTATATAGTACGTGTATAAATGATTATTCTCTTTATATTGATTATAAAACCTACCTCATATTGTTAACTATTAGCAATAGGAGGTAGGTTAATGTTAATGATTTAATAAAGAAATGTTTAATTGTACAATGAATACATTATGTATAGAATATTGTATAATAATATAAAAAAATTTTATATATGGAAAGGAGATGTAGTGTGATAAATACTTCAAAGCTTAACAAAGAGTTAACACAACTTCCTATTAATGAATATGTTTTCTTTAAGTCTAAGGATGTAATATTTTCTGATGAAGTACGGATGATTTGTGAGAAAAATGGATGCGGGATGTATGGTACTTCATGGGCTTGTCCTCCTGCAGTAGATAGTATTCAAAGATGTAAGGAACAATGTTTGCATTACGAGCACGCTTTTATGTTTACTACTGCAACGGTAGTAAAAAACAGTTATGATATTCAAGGATGGATAGATGCTCGAAGAGAGCATGAAAAATTAACAGATGATGTTGCCAAGATTTTTCGATCCTATTATAACAACTGCTTAATATTATCTACCGAAGGATGTTCAGTATGTAAAGTTTGTACATATCCAAATAACCCATGTAGATTCCCTAATAGTATGTATCCAGCAACTGAAAGCTATGGAATCTTAGTAATGCAGCAAGCACAAGTTTGCAATATTAAGTATAATAATGGACCTAACACAGTAACATATTTTAGTATGATATTTTTTTGATATTAGTGGAATACTTACATATTTTGTTAGAATTCACTATTTCATATTCGATTAGAGCTGTGTAGTGTATTCAACTAATGTAAGAACAAACGCTGTTTCCCTTTTGAAACCGAGTTTGTTCTTAATAAATAGTATAAGGATCTTTAATGACCTTCACCTTTGTTCCTTACTATCTTTTATTTGTCTAGCAATTGAATCCCTAAATTATATACATTCTCTAGATCAACTGGAAATACTTCTTGATGACGTTTCATTCGTTGTTCAACTTTAAACATATCTGAAACATATTTTGAATAGTCACTAAATTGTAGTGTTTCTGTACTTAAGTAAGATTGGCTGTTTCCACCAAATATCATATTACATAATCTTTCATTTGAAGATAATGATTCATCGAATTTTGTTATTTTTACGGCTTCTTCTGGCATATTCATAGTATAGACAAAAAGAGTGTTTAGTTTTTTTGAAAAAAGAGTACGATTATCTTCTTTAGTGTATACTAAATAAGGAAACCATAATCTTTCTAATAGGCATCTAAGCATACCTGTTACATCTCCAAAGTATATAGGTGAACCAATAACAACTGCATCAGCATTAGTAAAACTTTCTAGTAATGGAGTGAGGTCGTCTGTCATGGCACATTTTCCATAACTTTTTCCATCTTTTAATTTACACGCAAAACAACTAGTACATCCCTTATATTTTAAATCATATAAATGGATGAGTTCAGTATCTGCACCTATTGAGGCAGCACCTCTTAAGGCACTTTGTAAAAGATTTGCAGTATTCCAATCTTTTCTTGGACTTGCATTGTAAGCAACAACTTTCATAAAATCACTCCTACTTTTTTTATGGTTTAAATAAGTATATCAAAATCTATTGTAAATTAATATATATATATTAATTTATCCCACATTAACAGGCACTAAGACTCCCGTCATAGGTTGTGGGCTTCTAGTTCCTTTCAGTCGCTTCAAATATCGCCAAGTTTCACTTATCTCTAGATTAAATCAAATCACTAAAAAACAAGGCTAATTGAAGTTAGTTAGCCTTATTTTTAGATAGGAAAAGTATAAAAAAATTTAAATGCTATTTATGTATATTTATGTAAATGATCATTATATATATGCTACATAAAAATTACATTTGCTTTTTTTTAAATAGTATAATAGCTGATGTAATAAATGCTATTATTCCAACTCCACAAATAACAATAGCCCCAGTAAAATCAGAGATAGGAACATCCCCAGTAAGCAGAGCCATATTGTTAGATGCCAATGAAATAGGATTGTAATTTTGAAGATTTGGAACAATATTTACAAGCATTAGTACAACAACTAATCCACTGGTAAGAAGTAAACCTCCATAGCTATTTTTAAACAGAACACCTCCTAGCATGATAATCGCAAGGAGCAAGATCCCAAAGAGCCATAGGCAAAATACTGAGAATCCGATATTATTAATGCTTTCACTGCTCCAAAAATATGCTGTATAAAAGTAAGTGACAGCAAAGCATAGTATATAGCATAGTGTCCATACTGCGCTGGACATTGTAAATTTAGAAAGAATTACAGTGCTACGAGACAATCCTTTTGTAAGTAAATTGATTAGTGTGCCACGGCTAAACTCACTAGTCATTACTCCGCTGAATACGATAACGAGGACAATAAGTCCTATTTGTGGCACATTACTGAAAAATTGCATCCATGAATCTAGTGCTGTTGGTTCAGCTATGGCAATAACCATCCCCTCAGGCATAAAGGAGTCAAGTAGTTGAGGTGTTATCTTTGCAGTAATTGGGTTCATCATGCCTAGCAATAAAAAGACTGTAATCAAAATAAAAAATTTGTAGGTACTCCAAATTTCATGAAATTCTTTTTTCGTAAAAGCAATATAGGATCTCATTTTACCACCTCCATAAAAAGGCTTTCAAGTGTAGGCTCGAGTACTTCCAACCGGATAGGAAGGATCTTAGTCTCTGTAAAGGCTGATATTACTGCCATCTCTGTCTTTTCAATATCGTGAGTATGGAAAATAATGCTTGTGTTAGTTACCTCAACATTGGTCATAAGAGAAGCAAGTGAGTGTGAAGTCATAAATTGTTGTTTATCTACTTGAGAAGCAAATTCCACTAATAACCCATCTTGCTTATGTTGGGATTTGACTTCAGATAGTGTGCCACAAAGTGCTAGTTTTCCACCATGTAATACGGCGATATTATCACAAATCCGCTCTACATCAGATAGAATGTGGGTAGAAAATAACACTGTAGTTTTTCCTTTGACTTTATGAAGTATATCGAGTATTTCCTTTCGCCCCACTGGGTCAAGTGCGGAGGTTGGTTCATCACAGATTAGTAGTCGGGGTTCATTTAGTAATGCTTGAGCAATACCAAGCCTTTGTTTCATACCACGAGAAAATCCACCTATTCTTTTGTTGAATTTATTCAATCCTACTAGTACTAAAAGTTCTTCACTTCTGCTTTTAATTTTATTTTCTGATAGCCCAGTGATTTCACCACAAAGTTTTAAATATTCAAATGGTTTCATATAACCATAAAATTCAGGAACATCTGGTAAATAACCAATATATTTATTTGTTTTATTTTGGCCATAAGTAACCTGTTCTCCACAAACATTGATTTTCCCACTTGTAGCCTTCAACAATCCCAACACCATCTTCATAGTAGTTGTTTTGCCAGCACCGTTTTGACCAATAAAGCCAAAAATAGAATTCTCCGGTACAGAAAAAGACAGATCGTCAATCACATTATTTGTTCCAAAACTTTTAGATAGATGTTCAATATTAAGGATATCCACTATTCTTCACCTCTTCCAAATACGAAATAAATAATTGGACCGACAATTTGAATAAGTACCACAACAAAAATCCAAATAACTCTATTGCCAAAGCGATAATTAGGATGCCTTAACACGTGAATCAAAGCAGTAATTAAAAGTATTAATTGAATAATTAATAGTGGCATTAAAAAGGGTAAGTATTCTATAATATCTTGCATATTAGTTACCTCCAAGTTTTAGTTTCATTGTTTCAATGATTATTTTATATTTGGGATCTTCCATCAACGCCGAAAAAACAGGGTTGGATATAATCGCATCTATCATGCTGTCTTTTATGACTTTTTCATCACGAGGAGCTTTAGCTCCTAGGTCAAAATCATCAAACCACTCTTCGATGCAATCGAAAAATTCATCTCCATGAAGTTTTAAAGGGAAAAAATTTGTCGTACAAATATCAGCATATTTACTCAGCATTTTTAGTGATTTTTCTTTATTGTCTTGCATTGCGTAGCCTTGAGCTGCTGCAAAGTACAACTGTGCTGATGCGTTAGGATGTAATGTGTCTATTTCAAACACTTGGGACACAGAAAGAATACGATGTAAGATCTCTTCGAATTTTTCTGTGTCGCTTACATGTAATAACAAATAGTTGGGACAAACACCTAAAATAATGAGTAAATGTTGATAGATACTTATCTGTAAAACTGATTTTGCCTTTTGTAAATTTCCTGTCATCTGGTATGCGGCCGAAAGAATTGCTTCATCACCTAATAATGGCTTCATTGTTCCATCAAGTAATTCTAAAACTTCAATTGGCTGCTGTAAAACCATTTGGCACGTTGCTTCAAGAGAATTAGCTTGTTTTGAAAGCCATACATCATCGCTTTCCACCTTAATACGAACACATAAAGCTATAATTTCATGAATTAGTTTTTCTTGGGATTCTTGATCTTTGGCAAGCATATAATGATTTAGGAGCAGAATAACCATTTGTAATAATAGGGGAAAACAAGAATAGTATTTTTTGATAATCCCACGGCACTCAGCTAGAGTTTCGTCAAAAGGCCTGCTACTAAAATTTGAAGATAATCGATGATACAATTTCTTGATATCTTCCTTAGTCATCTGGGGTGAGTAGCCAATCAATTCGTCTATGCTGATGTTAAAATAAGCTGCTAATTGAGGAAGAAAAGTTATGTCGGGATAGCTTTGGCAAGTTTCCCATTTTGAAACGGAAGCCTTTGAAACCCCAATATATACCGCAAGATCCTCCTGGGTAATGCCCTTTTCTTTTCTCTTTGTAATAATTATTTTTCCAATATTTAATTCTTTCATAAAACCACCTCACTTATAATTATACAAGTTACTCATGATAAAACAATGGATTGAAAGGCAATATTGGTTGAAAAAATCAACCTGTAGGAAACTTTAGCGTGTAAAATAAGAAATTTTCTTATTAAAGTACTATAAAAATATTCTTGAAGTAAGTTTAAAATAGGAGAAAGTACATGTAGGGCTCAAGAAGAGTTTAATTATGAATATAATCAAAACATATTCAAATATTTTAAGGTAATATATTGTGATTTATGAAATTATATATAATAATAAGCTATAGACAAAATCTATATGAGAAGCCCCTAGAAGCTATAAGAAGATAATGAAGAAGAAGATAAGAAATTTAGATAGCTTAAACAGTACGAAGAGTTTGGAAAAATTATGATATAGAATACTAATTAGTATATAGTAAGTATTCTTCTAAAATAATTAAAATAAATTCGTACTAATTAAGTGAATTGTTCACAAGAATTTATGAAAGAAGGAATACAATGACTAGTAATGAAACAAATAAAAAAGTAACCATTTGGACAAAAGGATTCACACTAGTACTAATTGCAAATATTTGTACTAGTTTAGCACAATTCGGTGTCAATACGTATGTTTCTACATATATGGGGTACCTTGGAACAGGGCCAGTTCTAACCGGGGTGATTGCTGGTTTGTATTTTGGTGTAGCATTCTTGATGAGGCCTATTTCTGGTCCAGCCATTACAGTACTAAATAAAAAGATGCTAATGATTATTGTATACTCAAGTGGTATTGTAATCAATCTGGGATACGCCTTTTTTCCAACTACTGAAATTTTTGTAATAATGAGAGTACTACATGGTGTACAGCTTGCTTTTTACGGTTCATTAGCACTTACGGTTGCTGCAGATTCATTGCCAGAGAGTAAAATGGCTTCAGGGCTTGGGGTGTATGGTCTCAGCTATATTGCTGCACAGGCTTTTGGTCCGACTGTTGCTGTTTTTTCAAGAAGCATAGGTGAAAGATTTATGGGAGAAAGAGGAGGTTTTATGGGAATCTTTCTCATGGCTGCTCTCCTTGCAGCCATATCGGTTATCCCTTGCATCATGCTTCCAAATAATAAAGTTTCAAAAGCTGATATTGCTTCCTTAGGGGCGTGGTATAAAAATATTGTCGCAAAAGAGGCAATCGTTCCGTCTACTGTAGCGATGCTAATGGCAATCGGTATGGTGTTGTTCGGTACATACTTGATTCCTTATGGTGAGTGGAAAAACATCAATAATATCAGCCTTTATTTTACAGTAAGTGCATTTATCACCCTAATTGTTAGACCTATTGCAGGAAAATTGACTGATAAATACGGGTCTGCTAAAATCTTTTATCCTTCCGTAACGCTTTATATGTGCGCGTTTATTGCAGTCTCTTACGCTACTGATTTAAAGTTAATCATAGTTGGTGCAGTTTGTGCTGCTATAGGAATGAGTGCAGCCGGACCGGCAGTTCAGGTTATGGTTATGCAGTCAGTACCACCAATTAGACGAGGAGTAGCTAGCAATACTAACTTTTTAGGTATGGATCTTGGTAGCTTTTTTGGTCCTACCATTGCAGGTGTTATTCTTGCTCGTTATGATTATACAGTAATGTTTAGACTTGCCGCTATACCGATAGTGATAGCAATGATTGTATTCGCATTAGGATGGAAGGCACATCTCAGGCAGCGTGAATATTTGCAACTGAAAGCTGTGGAACAAGAGGAAGAGCTTGTGGAATGAATTGTGGGATAAATAATCTCTATTTCTATTGAGAGTTAAATGGGTTTGGTCAAGTTTATTAGTACTACAAAAGATATATTATAATAAATATATCTTTAATATTTTCGTAATAATCATTTCATATATATCTTTAAAAGCAAGATAAAAGGATTGAATCTTATAGTATGTAGGACTCAATCCTTTTAAAATTGCTTAATTTTAGTTAGTAGGGAAGCTACCCAGTAATTCCATAAAAGATTAAGATCTAATCAAACCTAAGACATAAATAACAAAAGCGATTCAAATGGACTAATTAGGTCTTTACAGGTCCATTTTAATCATTGTTAAGATTGTTGTAAAAAAATATAATTATATTAAATTACGATATAAATTATAAAATGATAGAAGGGAGGTACAAGTGAAGTATATTAATGACGGAAGTAAAATAATAGTTATGTAATCTTTAATTTAAAGGAGAAATAATATGAAAACAATGAAACAAGTATGGTTTACGGATGATGATACGGTAGAGGTTCGACAAGTGAAAATTCCAGATGTAGGTGTTAAACAAATAAAAGTAAAAATTGCATATGCTGCTCTTTGCGCAACAGACGTTCATATGGTAACTATGGGAGTCTTAGGAGCAAAACCACCAATGCATCTTGGGCATGAAGCATCTGGTGTTATAGAAGAATTAGGTCAAGATGCAGAGAAATATGGATTTAAAGTGGGAGACAAGGTTTCTCTTTTTCCTGTAACAAGTTGTGGAAATTGTCCGCCTTGTAAGAGAGGACAGACACAGTATTGTGAGAATTCCCAAGATACAGGTGCTTTTGCAGAATATGTTGTCACTGACGTTAGTGCAGTGTATAAAATTCCAGATGATGCTGACTTGAAATGGTATAGTTTGGTAGAGCCAGCAAACTGTACAATTAGAGCTCTAGATTTAGCACAAATAAAGCATGGCTCTACAGTTGCAATCTCGGGGGTAGGTGGGATTGGGTCTATATTATTGAATATGATATTACTCGC
This sequence comes from Alkalibaculum sporogenes, assembly GCF_009362815.1. Classification (GTDB taxonomy): domain Bacteria; phylum Bacillota; class Clostridia; order Eubacteriales; family Alkalibacteraceae; genus Alkalibaculum_A; species Alkalibaculum_A sporogenes. Next base: position 215,648 of record NZ_WHNX01000001.1, read on the forward strand.
AGGTAGTGCAAAAGTAACCGCTATTGACCCAGTAGCATCTAAACGCCAATTGGCACTTGATATGGGAGCAGAATATGTAATTGACCCATTCAGTGAAAACATAGAGGAACGCTCTATAGAAATTACAGAAGGCATTGGTTTTGACTACGTTTTTGAGGCATCTGGTTCACCTAGTGCTTCTGAACCTGCACTTAAAATTATGGGTAAAGGGGGTACCATGGTTTACTTTGCAGTATTTCCACCAAACTATGAAATGCCACTAAACTTATATGACCTATATATGAAAGAAGGCAAAATTCAAACAGTTTTTACTACAACTACCATTATGCCTCGTACAATTAACCTCATGCCGAGATTACAACTGGATAAGGTAATCGGTAAGATAATGCCATTGAGCGATGCTGTTGAAGGATTTAAACTGTTTGAAAAATCTATATATCCCAAAATACTTTTTGATTGCTCTAAATAATATATAACTTAAAGATAATATTTAGATTTAGTAGTATGAGGCTATAAATATACTAAAAAAAAAATAAATAATTTGAAATAACATTAATGAACTACGAGGTAAGATTTAATGTATAAGTAATATTGAAATTTTAAGTATATGTACAAAAGTATAGACAATGATAAAATTATAATGTATAATTTTATCAACGGAAACAGGTTAGGGCTTACACAATAATAGTACAGTAGTAGGCTAAGAAAGAAATGGATAAATTGCTTTTAATAAGTAAAAAGGTCAAAATTTTTAGGAGGAAATATGTTAACTAAAAGACAAAATCTTATGGAAACGATTAAAGGAGGAAGTCCTGATCGATTAGTAAATCAGTATGAAGCATTTGTATGTACTGATGCAATTTACGGTATGATTATGGGAGATCCTATTACTGGACAAGGGAAGAGTCCAATGCCTGGCGGAGAACCACAAAAGAACGCTTGGGGAATTACTTTTGCTTGGCCAGCTGGAGCACCGGGAGCTTTCCCAATGCATGATGAAGAACACAAGGTACTTAAAGACATTACTAAATGGAGAGAGGTTGTAAAAGCACCTAAGACTGATCTTCCTCCTGAAGCATGGGAACCATTCCTACCACCGATCCAAGCAATTGACCGAAACGAAGTTTTTGCTACGGCGTTTGTAGCTCCTGGAATATTTGAACAGTGCCATCATTTAATGGGTATGGATGATTGCCTTCTAAACTTCTATGAAGAACCTGAAGAAATGCATGCATTAATTGAATACATCACAGAATATGAATTGAAGTATGCTGCTGAATTGGTGAAATATTATAAGCCTGATTGCATTTTTCATCATGACGATTGGGGTAGCTCAATAAATTCGTTTATGGCACCTGATATGTTTGAAGAATTTATTGTTCCTGCTTACAAAAAGATTTATGGATTCTATAAAGCAAACGGGGTAGAACTTATAGTCCATCATAGCGATTCCTTTGGTGCGAATTTAGTACCTCTTATGATAGAGATGGGAATCGATATTTGGCAAGGATGTGTTACATCAAATAATGTTCCTGAACTAATAAAAAAATATGGTGGTAAGATTTCTTTTATGGGAGATATTGACAACTCTTTGATTGATAGAGAGGATTGGTCACAAGAGAGTGTTGGAGCCGAAGTGCGAAATGCTGTGGAACGATGTGGAAACAAATACTATATTCCATGTATTACACAAGGAGGACCAGGCAGTGTATACCCTGGTGTATACGAAGCAATTACTGAAGAAATCAATAAATTAAACAAATAAGCTTTTAATTTTTTAGGTGACACTATAAAATAAATATATTGTTAAACATAATCCAATAGTTGGAGCCATGGCTCCGGCTATTGGATTATGTATTTTAACAGTTTTTTAATCATTGCTGTACTTCCTCTAAAGCAACAGAAATTACTGAAACAAGCTGTGGCAATATTGGATAGAATAAAGTAATGTTTTACGTTATTTATATGTCATTATAGACGACGGAAGAGGACTATTTTGATGTATATTTGTCCATTTGAATCATTGCTTAGTTTAAGCATTAAAAATTATAATAATAATAGTGATTATAATTTTGATGCTATAGTGTTAAAGGGTAGAGGTTACCATATTTGCAATAGTTTCTATGATTTTGTAATGTATCATGATACTGACAAAGAATTATGAGGGAGGTATTGCTTTGCTTGAAAAAGAATCTGAAATAATATCTGAAGGTGAATATTCAGTTGCATCAATCAGTGAATATCAAGTCGAAATGTGCAATATATCTAAAAGTTTCGCAGGTGTAAAAGCGTTAGTTGATGTAACTTTAAAAGTTAAAGCCGGAGAAATACACGCCTTAATTGGTGAAAACGGTGCTGGAAAATCAACTTTAATGAAGATTTTAGCAGGTGCACAACCACAAGACAAAGGTACTATTAAGATAGGTGGAAGAGAAGTAAAAATCAAGAATCCTAAAGATGGTTTGGAAAATGGTATTTCAGTAATATATCAGGAAATTTCGCTTATACCAGATGTTTCTGTTATGGAGAATATTTTTCTAGATGAATTTAATGAGAAAAAAAATATTATAAATTGGAAAGATTTGAAAGTACGCGCTAAAAAATATTTAGATGATTTAGGATTTGGAGAAATTGATGTAAGCGAAAAAGTAAAGAATTTAAGTGTAGCATATCAACAGATTGTAGAGATATGCAAGGCTTTAAACAGAAAGTCTACTGTACTAGTTTTAGATGAACCAACAGCTGTTTTAACTATGAAAGAAGTTGAAAAGCTTTTTGAATTGTTAAATCAATTAAGAGATGAAGGAGTGTCAATAATTTATATATCACATCGTTTGGATGAAGTATTTTCGCTTACAGATAGAATAACTGTTTTAAAAGACGGTAATCTAGTAAATACCGTAGAAAGTCAATCTATAAATGAAGATGAACTAGTTAGAATGATGATTGGGCGCAATTTAGATACATTTTTTCCTGAGAGAAAAACCAGCATGGGAAAAGTAGTTCTAAGTGTTAAAAATCTAAAAGCAGGAAACTTGGTTAAAGATATTTCTTTTGAAGTAAGATCCGGCGAAGTTCTTGGATTAAGTGGGCTGGTTGGGGCAGGTAGGACAGAAGCAGTAATGGCTATGCTAGGTATAGATAATTTAGACGGAGGAATTGTTGAATTGGATGGTAAGAAAATCAAGTTTAAATCAGCAAAAGATGCATTTAAACATAAGATAGGATTGCTTCCCGAAGACAGAAAAAGCCACGGTGTTCTACTTAATATGCCCATAAAACATAATATTACACTAACATGCTTAAACAACTTCAGTACAGCCAGTTGTATAAATCTAAAAAAAGAAAGAAGCTTTGTAAATCAATTTTCTAATGAAGTTGGAATCAAAGCAGCATCATTGGATAACAATGTTAGCAGCCTCTCAGGAGGCAACCAGCAAAAGGTTGCATTGGCGAAGCTCTTAGCAGCACACTCGAGAATTTTAATTTTAGATGAACCTACAAGAGGTGTGGATGTAGGTTCAAAAACAGAAATTTTCAAACTTATAAACGATATGGTAGAAAAAAAATGCGCTGTAATAATGATCTCTTCAGAAATGACAGAGATTATTGGTATGTGTGATAGAGTTATTGTAATTAGAGAAGGTGTAAGCGTAGGAGAATTGCAAAAGGAAGAGCTATCAGAGATTAATCTAATTAAATATGCAATGGGGGTTACTAAAGATGAATCAAAGCAAAATTGATAATAATACAAGTGAAGGCTTTTTGGGCCTTGACTTTAAGAGTATAGGTACTAAAATATTGACTACATATTATCCCTTGTTAATTTTGATATTATTACTAATTGTAGCATCAATCATTTCTCCTATATTTTTAACATCCGGTAACCTTGCAAATTTACTAAGGCAACAGGTTACATATATGATTATAGCAATTGGTGTTTTAATGGTTATGTTAACAGGCGGTATAGATTTATCAGTAAGTTCGATGGCAGGAATTAGCAGTATAATGGTTGCTTATTCTCTTCAAACATGGGGATTAGGGACTAGTTCAGCTGGTCTTCTACTTGCTATAATTATTGGTATTGGGTCTGCATTTGGTATTGGTTTATTAAATGGATTTTTAGTGTCTATTGTTAAAGTTCCTGCAATTATAACGACTCTCGCAACTATGATGGCTTTTCAAGGTGTAGGATTTATGATAACGAAGGGATCTACAATTCTACTAGCTACTAAAGATACTGGAAACAGTATTCTAATAAAATTTGGAGAGCATGGAGATCCTTTACTAGGAATTCCTTACCCTATTTATGTAGCAGTATTCGTAGTAGTACTATTTTTGTTAATAATGAAATACACAACGTTTGGTAGGCTACTTATATCTACAGGGAGTAATGAAGCAGCCGTAAGACTTTCGGGAATAAATACTAAAAAATATATTTTTTGGTCATATGGTATTAGTGGAATTCTAAGTGGTGTTGCTGGAGTTATTATAACTGCAAGAACAGCAACAGCAACAGCACTCACCGCATCAGTAGACTATAATATGACAACGATTGCAGCTGTTATAATAGGTGGAACAAGTTTACTAGGAGGTGAAGGATCTGTAGGATTTACTGTAGTAGGTGTTTTCATCATTGCAGTGATCGGTAATATTATGAATCTAATTAATTTGCCTACTTATCCCCAGATGGTAGTAAAAGCGGCAATTATTATAATTGCAGTCTTGTTGAAAGGGTTAACCTCTAAGAAATCACATTAATGATAGTTTAAATTGGTTATATAATCTGGGACTTTACCCAGAAAATATAAAAAAGTTAAAAGGGGGAAAGAACATGAAGAGAAGTAAATTTAAGGTTTTGGCTTTGCTCACGGTTATTGCTATGGTTGGTTCGTTTTTTATGGGATGTGGAAATAGTGAAGAAGGTAAAGACACAGAAAAAGAAGCGAGTGGAGAGGTAATAGGAGCATATCAACAATTAATGGAAAAAGAGGACAGACTTCCATTATCAGGATTGCAGCCTCTAAAATTGGAAGATAGGACTGATGTTGATAAAGCATTGCCTGTTGAAAAAAAAGAGAAAGTTGTAATTGGCTGGGCAGGAGCTTTCTTAGGTAGTTCTTTTTTCGAGGAAATGATAAACTCAGCAAATTTGGCAGCAGATAAGTATGGTTACACACTTAATTTTCAAAATGCTAATTTTGATCTGCAAAGTCAGCTTACACAAGTAGAAACTTTTGTATCTCAAGGTGTTGACATAATTGTATTAAATGCAGTTGAAATAGATTCTTCAGTTGCAGCTATAAGGAGAGCGGTTTCAGAAGGAATACCTGTAATTGTTACTGGACCGAGACAAGCTTCAGACGATTATCCTGTTGTCACTACTGTGCTTTCAGGCAGTTTCAATTCAGGATTTGCAGTAGGGGAACAAGCGGCTAAAGAACTTTTTGAAAAAGACGGAGAGCCTCTTAAAGTAGGATTGGCCTTAAGCATGATGGATAGTGCAGATGCTCAAAGTAGACCTACAGGTTTCATTGCAGGATATTTGTATGAAAGTGCAAATAAAGGGGGGACTCCATATAAAGATAAGTGGGAAGCGACTCTAGCGGCTTATGATATATGGATTACAATTCGAGATCAAGGTAAATTCTTAGATACAGGAATGGGCCTAGAATTTGTTGGGTACGGTACTGGGGAAGCAACAGATGCAGCAGCAGGACAAATTGCATCCTCTGATTTGCTTACTGCTAATCCTGACATGGATATTCTATTTGTTGAGACTGACTCTATGCTTCCAGGTGTTTTTACAGAAGTTAGACAGCATAATCTTGTGCCAGGAGATGACGTTCTGCTAATATGTGCTGCTGACGGAACTAGAGAGGCATTAAAGTATATTAAAGAAGGAGTATTGTACTCGACAGCAACAAATATTCCATCATATAATGGTGAAAAAATTGTTGATTTAATCAACAGAATGTTTGCAGAAGGTTTTGATGCCAACAATTTACCTGCTAACTCATTTACACCTACAATGTCAATTCATGCGGGAAATGTTGACGAATACTATGATGAAAATTCACCATTTGCGAAGGCAGGTCCATGGGATATTCAGACGACTGAGGAATACAATGAATTTAATGCTCAGTATTTAGATTAATGCTGACTAAGGATTATGAGTGACAATTAAATAATAAGTACGAAGATAATGTTCTAGGATTTACTTCTTAGAGCATTATCTTTATTTTATCATAGGAAAGTTAGACTAGCTTGCTGAGGTTTAAAATTTGGTATAATACTTGAATAACATGTGGAAGACGCTTTTATTGTATAGGCTATACTTAATGGGTGGTTGATATCATATAGTATATTACAATTGAGATTAAATTGACTTGTGTTGAAAATACTAATATAATTACTTTAAAATGTTTAGAATTATACCGATATATTATATATCAACAATAAAGAAGACATATACAATAGTATCGTTAATAGTCTATGGAGGGTAAAAAATGAATAATGATTTACAAATGAAAGCTTTTGAGAAATTAGTAGGTGTTATGAGTGAATTACTACAAGAGGAATTAGATATTGCAGTATATTTAACAGATACTGAAAAATGTATAACCTACTATCCAAGTGAGTCAATCGATGCAGGGGTAAGAAAAGGTGATATAATTCGAGAAGAGGAACCTATCTATGATGTTATACATAATAAGAGTATTATAAATAATATCGTACCAAAAGAAGTCTTTGGATTTGCTTTTCAAGGAATAGGAAAACCAATATTAGATGATGAAGGAAATGTAATAGGAGCTTTAGCCTTAGCAAGAAGTATAGAAAAAGATATACAAATTGCGGAAGCCTCAGAAGATTTATTTTCCGTGTTAGAAGAAATTAGCGCCAGTATACAGGAAATTTCATCTAAGGCACTTAATCTTACTAATTATCTGTCAAATATTGTGCAACTTTCTGAAGAAACGAACAATACAATTGGTAAAGCTGGATCTATAATAGAGGGTATTACAGCAATATCATCACAGTCAAATCTTCTTGCATTAAATGCGGCCATTGAAGGGGCGCGAGCTGGAGAAGAAGGTAAAGGTTTTTCAGTAGTAGCTGCTGAAATGAGGAAACTGTCAAATTTAAGTAATGAGTCAGCACAGGAAGTATCTAAAATGCTTAATGGAATGAAAAAGTCTATTGAAAATATATCCAAAGAGATATCAACAATTTCGGAGGATTCCAAAACTCAAGTGGAAACCACATCACAGATTTCTATTGCAATTGAAGAAGTAACAAAATCATCTGAAAAGCTTGTGAATCTAACAAAATAGTAAATAGCATGAGTTAAAAGGTAGTAGTATATCACGATTGTAGATACTACTAATAAACTATTTTCTTAAAGGCTTTTTAAACTTAAAGGAAGCAGCTCTTTGAGTAGCTTCCTTTAAACTTATATATTTTTTACGATAAAGGTGCTGGTTACAATACCAACACCATGTATTATATAATTATTAAATTGTGATATCTAATATTGATTATGCTTTTCTTTCTTCTAAGTCACTCATTATTTGAGGCATATCTTTTTGTAGTTTAGAAAGGTTGAATAAACATATAACTGCAAGTAAGGAAGCTATTGCAGATAACCAAGTAAAAGTGAATGTTATAGCACTTATTGCTGATGCAGTTTGTGTGGCTGCACCGCCAACATATCCACCTACTCCCAACATTATGGACACTAATGCACCACCAAGGCCTAATCCTATTTTTTGACCCATACTTGTTCCACTAAATATCAAACCTTCTGTACGAACACCTGTTTTCCATTCGCCATATTCTACTACATCACTTGTAAAAGCAAGACGTGTACCTAGCATTGCAGCTGGTCCTGCACCTCTGAAACCAGATGCTACCATTAAAAGGGGTACGGATATTGGATTGATTAAAGGAAGTAGTCCCCCTATAATTTGAAGAACCATACCTAATGTTGCTGTCATGCCTTTTCCAATTTTTTGTGAGAGTGGAGCTAAGATTAAGACTGCAATAAACATTGCAAAGAAAAGTAGTGACATAAACGGGCCCATTAAGTCTGGATCATTTACCACCCATATCATATAATAGATATTGACTGCCATAAGCGCTGGGAAAAGCCAAGAAGAAACTTGAAGTAAAGTAACCCAAACCCAGTATTTATTTGAAAAAAGTACTTTGAAACCTTCTCCGAGTGTGAGTTTTTTGTCAGATTTACTGGTAGTCGGTACTACTCTTTCTCTTGTACCTCTAAATGTAATAAGCATAGTAAATCCTGCTATAATTGATAGTAATCCGAAAAATTTAAAGTATCCTGGACCACCATCGCCAAATGCGGCAATACCTTTTACTGCATATAAATTACCGATAACTGCTATAGCACTGGCAAAAGCTTGTCCAACCATGTTTAATCTCAAACGTTCTTTAGAACTAGAAGTCATTAAAGAGGTAAGTGTTTGTAAGGGAATTGCACAAGCAGTAGAAAAGAATAATGCTACAGCATTATATATAATAAATGCATATATTATTTTTCCGGTCATACTAATATTAGGTACATAGAAAAGTGCTACCATTGATAAGATGGAAGGCACAGCCATCCACAAAAGCCAAGGTCTTGCTTTACCATGTTTACTTTTTGTCTTATCTATTAAAAAACCTATAATAATATCAGTTACACCATCAAAAATACGAGAAACTAAAAAAATCATAGCTACAGCGCCAAGGGGGATTAACGCAATATCTGTCCAAAAATATGAAATATAATTTGCTGAAATTGCTCCAAGTTGTAAACCTAAGTAACCGATACTAAAAGCCAACAACTCTTTGGTGCTAACTTTACCTGATGACATTAATTTCGAATTTTCCATTTATTTCTCCCTTCAAAATTAGTTAAATCGATAAAATATCTAACTATAATAATAAACCTGTTTATAATTGAGTAATAATCACCACCTCTTTTTAATACTTTTATTTCTTCTGTCTTTACTCTACTACGCGATTATGCTAGTACATTTTATAGTAGTAAAATAGCAAATTCTTTACAGTAACTAGTTTATATAAAAAATTAATAAGTCATTTGATAATCGCACATAATATTATAAAAACAAGTTAATGTATAATATATATTATATATTCTCATACTTTATTACACTATGTCAAACATTATTTGTAATAAAAGCGTAAATTATTAATTGAGCACCTAACGAGCATTAGTTTCAATTAGTAATGGTTTGCAAAACTGTTTGACGGATAAAGCATGGTTACTCATTAATAGAAACAAACTATGACAATTAATGCTATGAATAGGGCTTCAGGAGCTTCAACACTAGCGTATCAATATATGTGTCAGTGAAAGGTATAGGTCAGTATTTTTCTCCTGCTATAACTGGTGCGTTAGGTTTGACACTTGGAGTAGGTGCTTGGAATTAGAAGCTGCTGACACGAGGGGAAATTTATGGAGAGAAAACGAGCTAAGGGGATGAATAACATACGACTTAAAGCCAAGAGAAAAAGGTGAAGCATATTTCCCTTGGCTTTGTAGAGGATTACATGTTTGAAATAACATCAATCTCATTGTTTTTATTCTTGGAAAGACACTTCTTGACTCAAAATAGTTCTTGATTGCTTATATAGTTCCTCTCTGTAAGGAAGTGTTAATACACTAGCTCCATATAAACTCAAGAATGAAGATTTACCTGGTATACAGACTTGCTCTGCAAATTCTTTAGCATAAGCTCTTTGTTCTTCTTCACTAGTTGTTGCTGGGTCGTATTGTTTAGGAATGACTCCAAGGCAAATTTTGTCGCCATAATCTTCAAAAAGCTTCATTGTATCATTCATATCTTGAGGAGTCCAAGAATCCCATCCTGCGTCGATAAAACATTGTATCCTTGATTCTATGTGACCACAACTATGTAAGTCTGCATAAAGTCCTTTCGAATGAATATGGTCGGTTAGTTTCTTCATATAAGGTACTATCATTTCTTGACCTGTAGCTTGTGAGAAGAAAGGAGACCGTTGTGAACCCCAGTCGTCATGGACCGTTATTCCATCAATATTATTATAATATTCTACGAATTTATCAACAATTCTACAAGCTAGGTCAGTTGTTGCTTCAAAAAGTTCTTTTACTGCATCCTTTTGATCATCGTCAATGAGAGCTTCAGCAGCTCCTTCAAAGCCCATAAAGGATATTAGACGTTCAAACCACCATCCATTGATTTGCCATGCGTTGTTAAATTTATCATTATTTAGAAATGTGTCATTATTTGCTTTTGCACTGCCTGCCCAATCCCAACTATCAATATCAGGGAATTTTATAACTTCTTTCCAATCATTAGCATCTATAAGAAGGTGGTTGCCTGGTCTCACCATAGACCCAGTTGTGGAAGGCACATATTCCCAAGGAATACCAAACATATCAATACCATCTTGAGGAGGCATCATGTTTGCTTCAATAACAAAAGCTCGTGCTATGTTATCGGGGATAACACTTGGGCAGAAAAGGAAAGTTTCTATTCCTGCACACTCCCATACTGGCTCTTTTTCCAATGTGCGTTTAAAGTTTTCTCGCAAGCTAATGGGGAAGTCATAGATAGGATTTGTGTTACCAAAAAAATTAGGTTCTTCACGTACTACTTTTAGTTCTTTTGGATCAAAAGGTGTTTTTTTCATTTCTTTCTCACTCCTAAACAATATTTTTTTATACTTTGCTACTGGAGAGCTATTGTAATTGACGTCATCTATCACTTAATTAGTAAAAAAAGTTCTCCATGATACAATAATGACTTTTTAGCATATAATTGTATCGTAGTTATATTTTATAATATTGTTAACAATATTACAATTACAAATTAGTGTATAATTAATATTTATATTAATTTATTTTATAATGGGTAGTTGGACTAGCTTGAGGAGGTTCAAGTTTTGATATCATACTTGAATAACGAGTCACAGACGCTATTCTTATTCAAAATTGTTTAATAGTGATATATAGGTAGTAGATTTAGCAGATAATTAAAGTAGAAAAAAAACATAAAGGGAATTAAATAATTGCTTTTTTATGAGGTTTATAATCGAGTTTTTAATAGGGTAGGTAACTCTCTGTCATTTAAAAAACCTTTTAGATTAATTAATCATTAATCTAAAAGGCATTGTCATGTTTAGAACATTTCTTTACTCATTCTATCAATACATGCAGTTGTTTCTGCATATACTCCAGGGAATGAATCCATAGGTAAACCTGAAGTCAAACACGGAATAAAATATTTTTTCCCATTGGTTTTGCATGCTTCTTCAACATGCTTCGCACAATTTTCAGGAGTCCAGGCAGGAAAATCAATCAAACCACTATGAAGTCCTCCCATAAAGGTGATTTTTCCACCATATTCTTTTATAAGTTCAGGAATATTGTTTGTGTTCATTACACCTTGCCAGATATCAACTCCCATTTCAATCATAAAAGGAACCAAGTTAGCGGCATAAGAATCACTGTGGTGAACAACTAATTCAACACCATTGGCTTTATAGAAATCGTATATCTTCTTATAAGCTGGTAAAAAGAACTCCTCAAACATGTCAGGTGATACGAAAGAGCTTATTTGGCTACCCCAATCATCATGATGGAAAATTGCATCGGGATGGATTTTTTCAATCACAATTTTTGCAAATTCTAGTTCGCGTTGAGTAAGAGCTTCAATTAACTCATGCATAGATTCAGGTTCTTCATATAAAGCCATTAATGCATTTTCTACTCCCATGAGGTGATGAGTCATTTCAAAGATACCAGGGGCATAGAATGGTGCGACATATTCTTCGTTACGATCAACAGAATTGGCATGTTCAATAGCTGCAGCCCATGCTTCATCTGAAGTTGGAATAGGGGGTGTTGTCACATATTTTTTCCAATTTGTGATATCCTTCAAAACAGTGTGTTCCTCGTCATGTACTGGAAACTGGCCTAGCTGGCCTTCTGGCCATTGCCATGTGATACCCCATTGATCTTTCCATGTTTCTCCATATCTAAATTCAACGCCTAAAGGTATTTCCATGATAATATTTAAAAACTCATATTGATTGACGAACCGGTCTGGATTTCCACCTTTCATTACTTCAGCTAAATTCTGTCTCTTAGTTAACATATATCAATGCCTCCTTATATTTAGGTATGTTCTATGCTGTTACTAATTCTTTAGATTTTACAGCAGCACTACCTGCATCAGGAGCATAACCATCTGCGCCAATTTCAGCTGCATATTCAGGAGTTACAGGTGCA
>NZ_WHNX01000020.1 GCF_009362815.1 Alkalibaculum sporogenes
CGCCACAAACGCCCTTGCTTACAGCTTGCCTTCCCATTAGCTAGGTGGCAGGTTTTCTTTCAAACCATCAGCTCGGTATCATGCCTCGCAAACTAGGGGAGAACTGTGTTCTCCCAGTTCTAATTGGTGAGAGTGTTAATAGTGCACGTTAAGCATCACCAATATACGCTACAAGACTCTTCTATATTAGATATATGGTTTAGCAAATAATATAATCGTAGCATATGATTATATTATTTTATTATGTGGTAATTATTAATATGATAATAAGTATATAGAAAAGATAGCTTCAAATAAGCAATTATAGTAACTAGATATTATGTTCGTAATGTGCAACCATGTGCATTTATTAGAGTTATCTTTGTTCATGTAAGAGCCATCCCACATTTAGTGAGATAGCTCAACACACATATGTTAATTATCTACTATTACTTGTCTTTTAATCCATAAGTTTTCACATAGAAACATTACCATCAATAAGTATTTCATAAGAATCATAAACTATTCGATAAAAATTATATCCGCAAGAGTATCTTCACCTATTTTTTCGTGCCAGCCAGTTGGTGCGAAATGTGAGCAAAATATAGTTGAACACTCTTTAAACAACTCATATTCATTCCTTTTAATTTGTAGCAATAGCTAATATTTCTTCTGAATTTGACACCATATAAGTCGCATTGTACTTACTCAGTTTCTCATAAGACGTAAACCCCCAAAGTACTCCAATACTATCCATCCTTGCATTTTTAGCTGTAAGTATATCTGTCTTAGAATCACCAACATACAATATTTCTTGTGGTAAAAGTTGCATAAGTTCAGCAATTTCTAGTGCAGCTGCTGGATCAGGCTTTTTAGGAACACTCTCACGTTCTCCAAAAATCTCGACAAATGGAATTCTTTTAAAAAATTTAGTAATCAATTGTTTGGCATACTCTGTTCTTTTATTAGAATTTACACCTATTTTAAAATCTCTATTATTTAAATTATCTAGTAGCCTATCGATGCCACTATAAGGTGTAGTTTTATTCATATATTTCGTGCCATATATCTCCATAAACAGTTGTAATCCATCATTGATAATTTTTTCTTGGGTTCCCTTTGGAAAACTATTTTCTATTAGATCTCTAAAACCTCTCCCAATTTTCATTTTATAAGAATCAGTGCAATGTTTTGGGTATCCATATGACGAAATTACCTCATTTACACTATCAGATAAGTCATCAATGGTATTCAGTAACGTTCCATCTAAGTCAAAAATTATACCTTTATACTTACTCACTTTGCATACATCCTTTTATTGCAGAAGCCATGGTTTGTAAAATAATACAGCAAGAAGTGGCACCTGCATCTAAAAAGCCAATAGATCGTTCTTGTAATCTCGCTGCACGGCCTATTTTGGCCATCATGTTTTTTGTGTTTGCTTTACCTTCTTCTGCGCCACGTGACAATTCATCTAAAGATTTTGAAAACGAATTACCTGATTCTATAGCACTAGCAAAGGTTTGTATGGCTGGTACCATTGTATCAATTAGCGTTTTATCTCCAGGTTTCGCTCCAGCTAAATCTATAAGAGCCATTAAACCGTTATTAAGAGCAGTTAAAACATTAGTATCCTGAATTTTTTCTACATCTTTTAATGATTTCCAAATTTCATTAAATATCGTTCCATAGATAGGTCCCATAGATCCGCCAATATCCATTAAAAGCGTACGTCCTAATATTTTTATAGCATCACTAAAAGATAAATCATTACCTACAATCCGTTCTTTTGCCAGTGAAAACCCTTTATCCATATTGACTCCATGGTCACCGTCTCCAGTAGCACCATCTATTTCACTTAAGTATTGAGATTTTTCGTGTATTGCTTGTATTATTTGAAGAACAATGTCAGAATTTCTCGCGTTTACAATATACTCCATAGTATTATTCTCCTATCTGAATTAATCCCACTGATTCTACTTCCATTCGAATGCATTCCTTGAGTTCATCATCTAATTTCATTATTGTCAATGTTATACCATTCATCTCTAATGAAGTAAAATAGTTTCCTACATAGGCTTTAAATATTTTTATATTGTCTGCGTTCAGCAAATTTTCTATTTCATTAAATAATATATATTGCTCCATTAAAGGTGTTGCCCCTAGCCCAGATATTAAAACTACAACTTCATCCTCACTTTGAAAAGGGAGATCGTTTATAATTAAATTATACATCTCTTTTGCTATTTCTTTTGCAGATGCTAATTTATCAATCCGTATACCTGGTTCTCCATGATGACCAATTCCAAATTCCATGGTTCCTTCTTTAATACTGAAATTTGGTTTACCATTTGCAGGTATAGTACAAGGTCCTAGTCCAACCCCTACACTTCTTGTATTATCAATTGCTTTCTGTGCAGCATCAATTACTTCGTCTAAGCTTGCACCTGTAGCAGCTTTTGCGCCACCAACTTTCCACATCAGAATTTCGCCGGCTACACCACGACGTTTTTCACTATCCTCTTTTTTTGCAGAAGCTACATCATCATTAGCAACTACTGTTTTAACAGTAATATTATCATCTTTTGCCATCATTGAAGCCATCTTAACATTCATGTTATCTCCTGCATAATTTCCGTATAGGCAGGCGACGCCCATGCCCTGTTCAACTTCAACAATTGCATCATAAAACGAATTAGCTGTAGGTGAGGAAAATATCTCTCCAACAGCAACTGCATCTACCATATTCTTACCTGCATATCCAATAAACGCAGGCTTATGTCCGGACCCACCGCCCGTAACAATTCCTACTTTCTTTTGATTCTTTGCTGCATTAGAAATAATAACTCTAGGGTTTTTTAAATGCACATGTATGATATCCTTATGTACCATGACAAATCCTTTTAACATATCTTCTACAACTAAAGAAGGGTCATTAATTATTCTTTGCAAAGAGATTACACCTTTCTCTATAATAAGCTTTTTTTCACATCATACTGTCTTTTTAATAAAGAAGTGAGGGCGTTGTAAGCGGCAACCTACTTCAGTATTTTAAAATTCAGTTATAACTGTGTAATAGCAAACACAGCTTTTATTGGATAATTGTTAAAATTAACTAATTGATACTTTATTCCAGCAGGGATAAAGAAACTATCCTCTATCTCTAATTGAAAGGATTCTTCCATATCTACTAAATTTATAGTAATCGGTCCCTCAATACAATAGATTGCACCATCCCCATTATGGGTATCTGGTTCAGAACAACGTGGTCCATAACCACCAGCTGGTAAAACGAATTCACCATAATGTCCATAATCGTTACTAGTAATAAATCGCATTAACATTGGATGTTCTGTTCCATGTACATTATTCAATTTGTTACAATCGTGAACAGCATATACAGCCTGTGGAGCCTTTCTTGCTTCTTTACCATCTACAGGCCAAGCTCCAATATCATCAGTACAACCCTGTCTTGCAAAATCTTTTATTACAGTGCGCATATCAGGTAAATTTTCATTATTCGGTCCTTTATAAAATTTTGTATCAGCATCTGTAGGAATCACAGCAGGAGGAATATTTTCACCCCATGCTTTAGGTGTAATGAAGTATAATACACGTACCTTTTGATCAGAGAAGTTATGTGCTTTATGCCAAGCTTCTTCAGGCATATATAAACCATCTCCAGTTTCTAAATATGCAAATTGTCCATTTCCACTTCTTTGAACAATTGGTCCTTGTAATATGTAGTAAGATTCGTCACCAGGATGAATATCAAGAGGATCAAAAGATCCTCCTGGTCCTAATTCATAAATTCCAAGCATGAATGTATCTGTTGATACAATTGTAAATGTATTATCACTTGTAAATGCATTGTTTGGTGGGTATAACGCTGTAGAATAATCCTGCTTACGTATTAACATGGGTCTTTTTTCCTCTGGGTTAAAAGGAAATTTCGTTATGATTTCAGATAATTTTGCCATTTAATTTGTCCCCTTCATTCATAAATTTAGTATTTTATTTTCCGTTTTTAAATACATTTAAAACATCTTTCGCATATTCTTTCATAAAACGATATGCATCCTCTACTAATTCATGATAAGGTATCTTCCCATCTGTCTCCTGAATTTTTTTACCAACATGCTTGGTTGTTGCTTTTGCCATATATGAGTAATAGTTTATTTTAGAACATCCTGCGTCAATAGCTTTTCTTACTTGGTTTGTATCAACACCAGACCCACCATGCATAACTACTCGACAATCCTTTGGCATCCCCGCACGTATAGCCTTAACTCTGTCAATATCTAAAAGCGGTTCTTCTGCATAGATACCATGCATAGTGCCAAAACAAACCGCCAAAGCATCTACTCCTGTTTCTTTAGCAAATTGCGCTGCCTGTTGAGGATGTGTAAAAGACTTCTTAATATCTTCTCTTGTCAGAATCATTCCTTCATGTGAATCTTCTTCATTTGATGACATAACTCCTAACTCTGCTTCAACAGTAATATCTAAATCATGAGCAATTTTGGTAAATTCTTTTAAATTCTTTACATTTTCTTCGAAAGGGAGTGAACTGCAATCATACATTATAGAAGAGAAACCAACTCGTATAGCTTTCATAACAAAATTATAGTCACTGCCATGATCTAAATGAACGCATACTGGTACTTTTGCTTTTTTTGCATATTCTATCATGATAGGGCCTATGTCTTCAATTGGTATCAAGCTATTATGAACCTGTGCATGATCAATGATTATTGGAACATTTAATTCCTCTGCAGCTCCTATCACCGCACGAATTGTTTCTACGTTTGGAGTATTAATACAACCGATAGCATATTGATTTTCTTCTGCATGTTTTAGTATGTCTTTCATATTTACTAGCATTTATCTTCTCCTTTTAAACCTCTATAGTTTCTGAAATTTTTTTTAAATTAGCTAAACCTTTTACAGCAAGTTCTTCTCCTGTATCAGCAAACTTTCTCCAAATCGCACAATTTGCATTTAATACTTCAAAACTTGGATCAAACGATTCAATTACAAGGGGACCCTCATAGCCAACCTCTTTTACTGCTTGAAAAAATTCAATCCATGGTACCAATCCAGTACCAGGTATTCCTCGATTATTTTCACATACGTGTATATAGCCTAAATATTCTTTACCACAGGTAAGCACTGCCTCTCTAAAGGACGTTTCTTCACGAATCATATGGAAGCAGTCTAAGTGAACTGCCATATTTTTTATTCCTACAGCCATGCAGTAATTTATACCAACTTCAGCTGTATTAATAAAATGGGTTTCAAAACGGTTTACGGGTTCCACGCAAATTTTCAAATCTGGATGCTTCTGTAATGCATAGGCTGCGACCTCCCTCATAGATGTCACAGAATTTTCCCACTCTTTTTGTGTAGGAGGCTTCCCACTTAAACAACCCCAACCTGCATAATTAACGCCTCCAAGAATATTGGAGCCTAATTCCAAACAGATATCTACCAATTTTTTTAATGATCTAATACCATTCCCACGAATTTCTTGGTCATCACTTAACAAATTAGATTTTTCCCCTAAAGTTGTTGTGATCACAACCTCTAAACCACTCTCTTTTAACGCTTCCTTTACTTGGTCTGTAGGAAAGTTTTCAGGGTGTGCAACGGCAAAATCAATCGCTTCAAACCCAAGTTCTTTTGACTTCTGAATTATCCATAGATCTTTAATAGTAAATATTTCTGTCCATATAAATGTATCAACTCCAAATTTCATATGCGTCATCCTTTCTACGCTTATTGACCGTGTTTCATATAAAGTATTCAATCTATTTTCTTGTCTTGTTTGAACTATACCTCAATCTATATTCCTAAACCGTAATGATATTTTTAACTTCTAAGCCTCGATTTCAATTTCATTCTCTACAACTTTAGGTTTTAATAATATAAGCATTCCTGCAGTTATTAAACTTGCTATTGCCAATACTCCCAGCCAAACTATAGGTTTATTTGCCAACAAGATTACGAATACGCCTCCATGAGGTGCTTGTAATGTTAAATTTGCAGCATATGATAAAGCTGCTCCGATAGCAGACCCCACCATTAAAGAAGGTATTACTCTAAATGGATCTGAAACAGCATATGGTATAGCAAATTCAGTAATCATTGCCAATCCTCCAACTATGCAGTTACCGACACCTTTTCTTTCAAGAGTAGTGAATTTATTTTTTGATATTAACATTGCTATTGCAATCCCCATTGGCGGACTCATAGAAGCAATAAAATTTGCCGACATAGGTGCCCAATCATTTCCACTTGTCGCCATTCCTATTGCAACAAAATATGCTGCTTTGTTTAAAGGTCCTCCCATATCAATGGCTAACATTGCACCTTGTATTAATCCAAATATGATTAAACTTCCCCCACTTAGATTCGTAAGCACACTCGTCATCGTTGTATTTAACCAGGTCACTGGAACACCTATAATATAAGTCATAATTACACCAATAAATATAGTTCCAAATAATGGAATAATTAATACTGGCATTAATGATTGAAGAACAGATGGGATTTTCACTTTTTTAATCGATAAAACGATATATCCTGCAAGTATTCCACCGATCATTCCACCTATAAAACCAGATCCTTGACTTTCCGCAATCATACCTGCAATTATTCCAGGCGCTATCCCGGGTCGATCTGCAAGGGAAAATGCGATATAACCAGCCATTATTGGTACCATTAATGAAAAAGCAATTTTACCCCAACTAAATAGTGAAGCAGCAAAAGATGTATCTTCATAAACATAGATACCACCAAATGCAAATCCGAGTGCAATCAGAATCCCACCGGGAACAACGAATGCGAGCATATAAGATACACCAGTCAATAAAGCTTGTTTAATATCACGTCCAAAAATTTTTAAATTATCCATTTTGAAACCCCCTTATTAAATTAAATAATATTTGTTATTATAAAACCTAGTTGGTGATGAACTTTACCAAATATAAAAAGATATGAGTAATTCCTAAAATATATAAAATTTTTATAAGTTTGTTAGTATTTCTTTAGCTTTTTCATAAACGATTTCAGGACGCTTTATGACTTCATGCGGAGGTATATGTATGATCTTACTATTGACACTATTAAATCTTTCTTCTTTTGAAATCCTTACATCATTAGCAAACACAATCAAGTCTGCATCTTCTATGTCTTTAACTGTTAAGAAATTTTCAATACCCATTGCTCCTTGGATTTCTACTTTAATTTGATCTCCGTTTTTTTGGGCTATTTTTTTAAGTGCTTCCGCTGACATGTAAGAATGAGCAATTCCCGTTGCGCAAGATGTTATCGCAATAATTTTCAATATATTCATCTTCCTTTCAATTCCGATTAATCAACTATAGACTCATATGTTTTAACTGCACGAATAACATCTTCATAACTTAATGAACTATATAATTCATTAATAAATTCGTCATGCATAAGAAGTTTTGCCAACATTGATAAAACTTTTAAATAATCATTGGGATCTGTCTCTTTGGGAATCGCTAGCACAAAAATAAGTTTTACTTGACCAACTTCACCCTGGGATTCATATGCAAAACCTTCCATACAACGACAAAATGCGATTCCAGGATTATTAACAGTCATACTCTTTCCATGAGGTAGTGCTATGAAATTTCCCATATAGGTTGATCCTAGTTCTTCTCGTTCATAAAGAGATTCAACAAATATTTCTTGAGATTGAATTTTTCCTGATTTATACAAGAGAGAAGCTAAATGTCTAAACAACTCATCTTTATCTTTAAAACTTTCAGATTCTAAATTAACACTATCTTGTGTCATTACATCAGATATTCTAAGATTCATGTAAAATATCACCCCCCTATGCTAATATGAAATAATAAGAATTTTGCTCTACTCTAAATATAATCATAAATGCTAGTAATACTTCTACCTCCCTCCCTCTTAGTATATTTGGTATTATTATTAATTCGAATGCAATCGATTGAATTCGATAGTTAAACTATACTCTTTTATTGTCAAACTGTCAATAAATATTTCGTTTTACTGCTAATTAACAACTATTTCCCTCAAATCAATATTAAACAACATAATTAAACAACAAAAGAGCAATAACTCCAATAAGATGTAGTTATTGCTCTTTTGTCTCCATATAATCTATTAATTGCTATTTTTTTATTATTCTAAAATAGCTACTTTAACCTTAGGTCCAAAAGAACTTATTTGCTCAATAATCTCTTTTGGAGTTCCATCATCTGTTATTATACAGTCCACCTTACTCAAAGGAGCGACAGGCAATAAACAAACTCTATCAAATTTAGAATGATCAGCAACTATAAAGGTTTCCGTTCCTGCCTCTAACATTTTTTGTTTTATTGTAGCAACAGTCGATATATTAGCATCTGCAACAGTAATACCACTTTTTATAGATATTCCATCTATTCCAATTATTACTTTTTGCGGATTAAAATATGACACAAAATCATTTGCGAATTCTCCAACGGAAATTCCATTTCGGCTATAGATTAAACCTCCTGCTAAATATACAGTAGCATCTTTTATTGACTCTAATTGCTCAAGCATACGATATGAATTCGTAATTATAGTTAATCCCTGTTTGTTTTGTAAATGCTTTGCAACATATTGAGTCGTACTGCCTCCATCAATCATAATTGTATCTCCATCATTAATAAAAGATGCAGCTAGCTTTCCAATAGCGTCTTTTTCTTTTTGATTTCTTTTTATTCTTTCGGTAATTGCTACATTACTAGTTACTGGCTCTTCATCACTTTCCTTATCACTATTCTTTTTCTCCGTAATATTATTATTATCTAATAGAATTGCCCCTCCATGGGTACGTATAATTAATCCACGTGATGCTAATTCTGATAAATCCATGCGTGCAGTTGATTTGCTAACATTAAATTCTTCAGATATATAATTTACATTAATTTTACCTACATCACATATTTTTTTAAATATTAATTTAAGCCTTTCTTCTGGATAATATGATTTGCTCATTTCTTTACTCCAATTCGTTGTATTTTTTTAGACTTTTACTACTGATAATCATGTTTAATCAATGATTTAGTACCTTTCTTAATTATTATACCTTAATATTCTGATGTTTGTTAATTTATTTCGTTGTTTTTATACTTTTGTTGCTACTTAAGTGTTCACCTTGATTGAAGTTAATAGAATATCGAAATAAATATCTACATAAATTGGTACCTTGACATTAAAAACAACACCAATCTTTAGTGTAAAAAATTGTAATTCTTACGGGCGATCCGACTACTGGCAAGACACATGGAATTAAAATGTATGCTCATAGTTGTTTTTTAGTAAATGACCTATAATTTATCTCATATGTAAATTGTAACATATTTTTTATACACCCTATACCTGACTTCTTTTTTCCGAATTGTCTTAATATGTACACAATTTTCGTTATTAAATTTCCATACATTCACTTACTTCTTTAAAATTGTAATTTAAATTTGTACTTTTAGGCGATGATTGTATTTCACAGTTTTCATTACAAAAAGTATCATTTTTGAACATCTGAAGCCTGAATTTCAACCTCATAACCTTTTACCCAAAAAACAATGATTCCTAATCTATTAATCGCATAATCTACCATTTCAACGAACTCTATATGATTTTTTTCATAAGGAAGTGCGATACCAACAATGTGATTCTTGAAACATCTTAATGAGATACATATAAGCATCTCTTAAGATACTTATGCTTTCAAGTCCTGCATTACTGCTTGTAAGTCTAATTCTGTCACTTTGTTTCCTATTTTCATTTTTCTATATGACCATTTTATCATAAACTGCGATTGTATAAACTAGTTTGTAAGAACTATGTAATGGAGTCGGGAGAACGCAGTTCTCCCCTACGGCGTCGTCGTGGTGGTGGGTATGGTATTATGGCGATTATGTATATATACTGAAAAAGAGGCGAACGAAGTTCGCCTCTAGGGATAATCGGATTTATGTGAGTAAGTCTATAAGCCGAGATATCATGCCACTATATATAGTATTTATATTCCGCATTCTACAAGGGTTTCAACATCATATGGAAATTGTGGTCTGCAAAAATGGGATATAACCTAACTTATGTACCTAATTATAGGAGGAATGATGAATGAAATTTGAAAACTATTTTGAAGAATTCTTACTCTATCTTGAGTCAGAGAAAAATGTATCACACCACAGCCTAAGAAGTTATAAAACTGACTTCACAATCTTTAACAAATTTTTAAAGGACAAGAGTATAAAACCTGATATTTGTTCCATCACCGTACAACAATTACGCCACTATATCATATTCTTAAATAAAGTAAAACATTATAAAAACGAAACAATTCGAAGAAAAATACACTCATTAACACTTTTATAATTTCCTTTTCTCACAAGAGTATATCATCAAAAATCCCGCTTATGCACTACATGCACCGAAATCTGAAGAAAGACTTCCAATTTACATGTCCGTACAAGAGATTAAAGCCTTGATAGAAGCGCCTATGAAAAGTAATGCAGAACATGCTTTGAGGGACAAATGTATCCTTGAATTTTATGCAATGACAGGGGTTCGAAGAGCTGAACTCCAATCTTTAAATTGGGATAATATTGATTTTGGAGAGAATATAGTCACTATATTTGGCAAAGGTAAAAAGGAACGAAGAATACCTATTGGCGAGCCTCTTGTATCTGATCTTTGGGCCCTTCTACAAACTCGCCTCCCCTTAACCAACCAGGCTGTTCTAATTTCTGAAAAGGGAAATAGATTAAGTATCACCCCCATCAATCAACTATTCCATAAGTATTTGAAATTTTGTCATCTTGAAGGAAAAGGATATACCTTGCACAAGTTTCGACATAGCTATGCGACGCTACTTCTTAAAAACGGAGTTGATATCATGAGCATTCAGAAGTTACTAGGTCATTCTGATTTGAATAGTACAAAAATTTATACTCATATCAACGTAGATAAATTGAAACAAGACGTGAAAAAACTTCCGTTATTTATATAAATAATTTATCGTATTACTAATATATATAGTATGAATTTATCCAAATATAAAATTATTAAATGTGTTATATATTCATAAATAAATAAGTCTGTATCGATTTAAAATAAATACAGGCTTATCTAATTGTTAATAAGATACTTCTGAATTAAACCCACGCTTGAAAGATTTTTACTCCCTCTGCTGCATTCGTAGTCAAAGCATCTGCTCAATATGTTAGGAAACTTCTTTTGTTACAGGATTACCGCCGATGATAATTTTTAAATCGTCTCTTAGTTCTACTTCTTTTATCAATCTACTTTATCTTTCATTGATTCTAAAGCGAGCGTTAATACTCCCCTCATTCCTACGATATTTGGTTCAATTCTTTTACTTTTTCAACAAATGTTTTACTGGTTGATTGATACCTAAATCGATTACTTCAAATCCTGCAGCTTCGCTCATGCTTTTAAATATATTCTTACTAATACCATGTAAATCTCCATGGATTGACCCAAGTACTATAGTGCCCACTTTTGAAGATGCACCATTACCAATAACAGGCTTAAGTATATAAATAGAATCTGTTAATAACTCTCCTGCAAATATCAAGTCACCTACAAAATATTCACCTTTTTCAAATAGATCTCCTACTACAACCATTCCATCTTGACAAGCTGCAACTGCTTTTTGACCCTCATCTTCTGAAGGATTAGTGGCTACAAAGTCATTTAATAACTCTATTACCTTATCTTCATCTAATTCTCCAACTGCTTGCGATAACAATTTAAAATCTAACATAAAACCATCACTTTCTTATTACATACTATCGTATGTTTAATTTATTTTATAAATCATATATTCAGACTGATTACACTGTCATTGGAACAAATGCACTATTTTATCAGAATACCTGGTCTATTTTCCGGAAAGGTTGCACTTTTCAAGTGGAATATGCCTTCTTCTGTACTGAGATTTTCTGTGCATATAAGTCTCTACTAACTTTTTGTTCTGGAGTCATCTGATATTAAGGGGCTACCCATCAGTTTCAGTAAGTACTTGTGGCTTATACAATATTATCAAGTATTTTTAACTTTATTGAGTTCTTCCACAAGAATAGGAAGGATTTTGAATAAATCACCACAAATTCCATAGTCTGCTATATCAAAAATTGCTGCATTTGGATTTTTATTGATTGCAATGATTATATCAGATTTAGATATTCCAGCTTGGTGTTGTATAGCTCCTGATATTCCGCAAGCAATGTATATTTTTGGTGCAACTGTCTTTCCTGTTTGTCCTACCTGATAGTTTGAATCGATCCATCCCGCATCAACTGCTGCTCTTGAAGCTCCGAATATGCCACCTAATTCTTTTGCAGCATTTTTTATTATATTAAAGTTGTCAGCAGATCCAACACCCCGACCGCCCGATACAATTATTTCTGCATCTTGTATATCAATTATTTTTCCTTGTTTTATAGTTTCTAAAACTTCTGTTCTAACATTTATATCTGAGATACTCATATGGACTCTAACTAATACTCCTTTTTTTGAACTATCAGGATCATTTTTTTTGAAAACACCAGGCCTTATAGTGGCCATTTGTGGTCGATGCTCTGGACATAGAATGGTAGCCATTATATTCCCACCAAATGCAGGCCTTGTTTGCAAAAGCAATTTTGTATCCTCGTCAATACCAAGTTCAATACAATCTGCTGTTAAACCTGTAACCACTCTACCTGCAATTCTAGGACCTAGATCACGTCCGATATTTGTAGCACCTATTAATACTATTTCTGGTTTATATTCGTTTATTATCTTCTCCATTGCATAACAATAAGGTTCAGTTCTATAATTTTCAAAACCAACGCCTTCCACCAAATAAACTTTATCAGCTCCATATTTAAATAGGTCTTCAACTTTTCCAAAAATATCAGTTCCGATTAATATAGCTGAAAGTTCTTCTCCGAGTTTGTCAGCGAGTAATCGTCCTTCTCCTAATAACTCGAAAGATATATTCTGTATGACACCCTGTCTTTGTTCAGCAAATACCATTACTCCAGAATATTGACTTAGATTATCGCAGTTTTCATGTTTCTCTACTTGTTCTTTATAGATTGCTTGGACAGGGCAATCACCAATACATAGGCCACATTGAGTACACGTGCCATGATTTATAACAGCAATTGACTCTACCATTTCTATTGAATCAAAAGAACAATTACTTCTACAAATAGAACAACCAATACACTTATCTTTTTCAATTATTACAGCCATTGTTTTGCCTCCTATTTCACTATATTATTATATAAGTTATTCAACAAATTGAGTACTTTCTCTTTATCTGTATTTCCTTCAATCATTTTTCCAGGTGCTTTAATAGGTGGAGTAAAAGTTCTTAATACCTGAGTTGGTGACCCTTTTAACCCCAATTTTTCAGACTCCAATTTAATCATTATCTCATCCCACACATCAATACTCATATTATCAAAAACATCAATTATTCTTCCAATATTAGGATATCTAGGATTATTAGATTCTTTAATTATAGTAAATACAGCCGGTAAGGTTACTTCAATAACTTCATATCCATCCTCAAGTGCTCTCTCAACTACTGCTTTTTCTTTATTTATGCTTCTTATTTTAGAGACATACGTTATTTGAGGTAAATCCAGATGCTCAGCAATTTCAGGTCCTACTTGCGCTGTATCTCCATCAATAGCCTGTCTGCCACAAAATATAAGATCATAATTTCCTATTTTCTTAATCCCACCTGATAAAGCAAGCGATGTTGCCCAAGTATCCGAACCTGCAAAAGATCTTGAGGACAATAATATTCCTTTATCGGCACCCATTGCAAGACCCTCTCTCAATGCATATTCCGCTTGTGGAGGTCCCATTGTAAGTACTGTAACCTCTGCACCCTGCTTATCTTTTATTTTTAATGCTTCTTCAATAGCAGCTTTGTCGTCAGGATTGATAATACTTGGTACTCCTTCTCTAATGAGTGTATTAGTTTTTGGATCAATCTTAACTTCATTTGTATCTGGCACTTGTTTAATACAAACAATTATTTTCATCTTTTTATATCCCCTTCTACTTTAGAATTGAACTCGAAATTACAGTTCTTTGAATTTCAGAGGTTCCTTCATATATTTCTGTAATTCTGGCATCTCTCATTAATCTTTCAACTTTATAATCTTTTATATATCCGTAACCTCCATGGAGCTGTATTGCTTTGTTAGTTACTCTAGAAGCCATTTCAGAACAATATAACTTTGCCATAGACGAACTTATTCCAAATGATTTCCCATTATCTTTAAGCCATGCACTTTTATAAACAAGATTTCGACCATTTTCAACTTCAGTTGCCATGTCAGCAATCATAAACTGAATGATCTGTTGTTTTGATAAAGGTTTTTTAAACTGAATTCTTTCCTTTACGTATTTAATCGATTCCTCAAGAGCCGCTTCAGCAATTCCCAGTGCTTGTGCTGCTACGACGATTCTACCAGCATCTAAAGTCATCATTGCCATCTTAAAACCTTGTCCTTCTTTTCCGATAAGATTTTCCTTAGGTACCTTAATATCTTGAAAAATTAGTTCAGTGGTACTTGAGCCTCTTATCCCCATCTTATTTTCCGGAGGGCCAAAAGAAAATCCTTCCCAACCTTTTTCAATGATAAATGCGCTAATACCTCTTAATCCTTTGCTTGTATCTGTCATTGCCGTTATTACGTATGTATCTGCATGAGCTCCATTTGTTATGAATATTTTGCTGCCATTCAATAAATAGTGATCCCCATTTAACACAGCAGTAGTCTGCTGATTAGAAGCATCAGATCCTGCATTCGGTTCAGTTAAACCGAATGCACCTAGTTTCTCTCCTTTTGCTAATGGCACAAGGTACTTTTGTTTTTGTTCTTTATTGCCTGAATTATAAATCATTGATGCACATAAAGAAGTATGTGCTACTAAAATAACACTAGTTGTAGCACACGACTTAGAGATTTCTTCAATTGCGATTGCAAATCCTGTATATCCAGCACCAGCCCCTCCATACTCTTTCGGTATAGAAATACCCATCAATCCTAACTTTCCCATTTTTTCAATAGTTTCTAAAGGAAATCTTTCAGTTTCATCTATTTCTGCCGCAATTGTCTCAACTTCATTATCTGCGAATTTTCTACATACTTCTTTAATCATTTGATGTTTTGGATCCAAATTGAAGTCCATTATAAGATACCTCCCATTTTTTGTTTTATTATCTATATAAAAATAAATTGAGTCTTTCGTGGTTAGACTCAATTTATACTCAGAAAAATACAAAATCACAAAACTATTTTAATTATTTGCTATAATCATAAAATCCTTTTCCTGTTTTTCTTCCATAGTGACCAGCTCTAACTAGTTTCTTTAGCAATGGTGCAGGTCTATATTTGCTGTCATTTGTTTCATTATATAGTGTCTCCTGTACTTTTAATAAAGTCTCTAGCCCAATCAAATCAGCTAATTCTAATGGACCAATCGGATGATTTGCCCCAAGCTTCATGCACTTGTCTATATCTTGCGCAGTAGCTACGCCTTCTGCCAAAACAAATACTGCTTCGTTAATCATTGGCACCAATATTCTATTAACTGCAAATAACGGAGCATCTTCAACTGTTATTTGCTCCTTGCCAATCTTATCAGCTAATTCAAGCGCAAATTTATAGGTTTCTTCAGATGTATCATATCCTTTAATAATTTCTACCAATTTCATCACTGGAACTGGATTAAAAAAATGCATCCCTATAAACTTATCCGATCTATTAGTAGCAGAGGCTATCTCTGTTATACTTAAACTTGAAGTATTTGTGATAAATATTGTGTTTTCATTACATACTTTATCTAATTCTTTATAAAATTCTTTTTTTACATTTATATCCTCAAAAATTGCTTCGATAACTACATCAACTTTAGATAGTTCATTAATATCAGAAGAAGAATTTAACTTTTGTGCAATATCCTCTACTTCCTGTTTTGTCTTTCTTCCTTTTTCAACATCTCTAGTGAGATTCTTCATTATCACACTCATACCTCTTTTAACTGCTGTTTCACTTGTATCAACCAATATCACATTAAATCCTGATTGTGCAGCAACTTGTGCAATCCCACTACCCATCAGTCCGCTTCCTACTACTCCAATAACTATATTATTCATATTACGTCCTCCTTATTTTAGTTTCCTTTAAATTCTGGTGCTCTTTTTTCAAAGAATGCTACGGCGCCTTCATTTTTATCATTCGTCTCACATAAATCTCCAAAATTGTTAGCTTCAAGTAACAAACCCTCACAAACATTAAGTTCTAAACCTTTATTGATCGTAACCTTAGCCTTTGCTACGCCTAAAGGACCCTTTTTAGAAATAACTTCAGCTAATTTTAATGCTTCCTTCAAAACATGTTCATGTTCAACAATTTTCTCAACTAATCCTATTCTGTAAGCTTCTTGTGCATCTATCGCTTCTCCAGAAAATATCATTTTTTTTGCATATCCTACCGTAATAAGTCGTGGTAATCGCTGTGTACCACCTAATCCAGGTATAATCCCTAATGATACTTCAGGCACTCCAAATTTAGCTTTTACTGAAGCTATCCTTATATCACAAGCCAATGCAAGTTCAAGACCACCTCCTAATGCGTGTCCATTTAATGCACAGATGACAGGACAATACAAATCACTTATTTCTTGAAATAGCATTTGCTGTTTTCTAACAAATGGAATACCCAACTCTCTATTAAGATTTGGAAATTGTGATATATCCGCTCCAGCTACAAAAGCTTTTTCACCTGCACCTGTTATGATGACAGCTCTTAAACCTTCTTTCATTTTTAGTTCTTTTACTACTTTATCTAGTTCATCAATTAGAACTTTGTCTAAAGCATTTACAGGTGGGTTATTTAATGTAACAATTGCAATTTCATTCTCAAATAATAAATCCACTTTATTCTCACTCATTCTATTCACTCCACTCATTTTATATTTTCAATTACTGCTGCCATAGCAGGACCACCACCAGCACATAGAGAAGCTACACCATATTTGTTATCTCTTCGTTTCAATTCATTTATCATAGAAATTACCAACCTTAAGCTGGTACAGCCAACAGGATGACCTAGGGCTATTCCAGATCCATTCGCATTTGTATTCTCCATACTTAAATTTAATTCTTTTTTAACAGCTAAAAATTGTACTGCGAACGCTTCATTTATTTCGAAATAGTCAATGTCACTCATATGTAGTCCTGCTAACTCTATAGATTTTGGGATAGCATAAACGGGACCTACTCCCATAATCTCTGGTGGAACCCCAACTGATGCTGTAGATATCACTTTAGCTAATATATTCACACCTAATTCTTTAGCTTTCCTCTCTGACATTAAGACAACTGCACAAGCTCCATCATTAATTCCTGAGGCATTTCCTGAAGTTACCGTGCCATCTTTTTTAAAGACAGGTCTTAGACCTGCGAGACTCTCAATTGTTGTATCAGCATTTGGTCTCTCGTCTGTATCAATCATTATGGTACCTCTTTTAGTCTTAATCTCAATTGGTACAATTTCCTCTTTAAATTTTCCATCTTTTATTGCTGCGACTGCTCTCATATTACTTAACAATGCAAGTTCATCTTGTTCTTCTCTTGTAATTGAATAACTTGAAGCTAAAGTTTCTGCACCCACACCCTGATGAACATTAGTAAAGGCGCATGTTAATGCATCATACAAAAGCCCATCATTTACTACTGAATCACCCATTCTAAAGCCCTCTCTTCCCTTTGATAAAAGATAAGGAACATTTGACATGCTTTCAATTCCTGTAACTACACAGATTTCCTTAATTCCCAACTTTATCTGATGAGTAGCAATTTCTAACGCTCTCATAGACGATGCACATTGCTGCTCAACCGTAACAGCTGGTGATTCTACAGGAATTCCGCATGCGATAGCTATTTGTCTCGCAGGATTGCCCTTTGCCCCAGCTTTATAAACCATTCCAGCTACAACGTCTTCAACCTGCTCAGCCCTTATCCCGGATTTTTTTATTGCTTCGTTAACTGCTATTACACCTAAATCCACTGCTGAAAGACTTTTTAAAGAACCCATAAAATTCCCTATGGGCGTTCTAGCCATCCCAATTATAACTACTTCCTCTACCATTATTTCATCTCCTTTATATTTTACAATTCATATTTCAATGTCAATATATAATATAGCAATTTCTATGCCAATAGTAAGATATACTCTTTTTTTTGCACTATCTCTTAAAAATTAATAGCTTTAGGATTGCTATACTGTTATTTGTTACTGAATAACTGTTCAGAATATTACAGGTCGTGTATACTATCTATACACAACACTACTAATATATAAATAAATATACAAAGATAAGAAATAAGAAATTAAGTCCGTATAATGGTGTAAAAATGCTATCCTTTTGTCATCGTAGACGTCATGTATATCAAAGTCAGAAAAGATGGCTGCGTTCGCTCTAAAGGGGCGTCTCTTCAGTAACTTAAACACCATGGTTTTAGATATGTAGCCTTATTTCATCTGACAACCGTAAAGGTCTTGTGAATGCTATATAGAAACATTTCTAAAAACTATTTGGCATCGTTGTCAAGCACACTTTTCAAGAAATGTGCTTGATAAAACGTATTGAAACATAATCAGAGCTTAAAAAATATTTACGTAGTATTTATCAAGCCAAAAGATATAACTGAAGCATGGAGACTTCTTTCTGGAATACTTAAGGTTTTTGAACACCTTGCAACAAAACGATGGTAACACTTAAGGAAGGCTTTGATGATGTCTTGTCTGTCATGAATCTTCCCTAAAATATCGTTAACGTATACGAACAAGAAACAGTAATGTACGTCTTATTTAAGAAGTATTCCGTCGTGATCGAGTTATAACAATCTATCAAATGACGCTTCTGTCATTAGATTACTGGGGTCAGTCCTCATTGAACAGGATGACAAATGGTTAACGTGGAAGTATCTGGCTGTGGATGAATATTACTAATTTTTCAGTGATCAACAGTTATGTAAGAATCAATCAGCTTGCTTTAGATAAATGTAGGGGGAAATTTACACACTTAAATGGACTTGGCCTGAACAAGATTTAGGATAATAAGTAAATTATCTTATTATAATTTATATTAAGATTGCCTTTTTTATTATGTGTATGGTACTGTATATTTAATATAATTAGTTAATATATCATAAATGAAGGTACAAAAGGGAGCTAAATATGGAAACTATAAATGAAAGAGATATGGCTTTTTCTAGGATAGAATCGAGTGTCCGAATGCAGCCAGTGCATGGAAACCCACAAGGAACTGTTCATGGTGGAGAATTAATTAAATTTATGGAGGATACTGCAGGAATAGCTGCTATGAAGCATGCGGGGGGCAATGTCGTAGCAGCCAGAGTAGACGAATTAGTTTTCCATAAACCAATCAACATTGGTAGTATAGTAACTTTTATAGCGCAAGTTGCGTATGCAGGATCAACTTCTATGCAGGTTATATTAACAGTAGTCGTACATGACCT
The DNA here is from genome assembly GCF_009362815.1 of Alkalibaculum sporogenes. Taxonomy (GTDB): domain Bacteria; phylum Bacillota; class Clostridia; order Eubacteriales; family Alkalibacteraceae; genus Alkalibaculum_A; species Alkalibaculum_A sporogenes. The sequence goes on from NZ_WHNX01000020.1 coordinate 19,601, forward strand.
GAACAATTTTGAGAAATCAGAAACTGCATTAACTGCTTTTTTTACAATGGTTCATTTAGACAATAATGGAAGACCTAAAAAAATACCAACATTAAAATTTAATACAGATATCGAAAGTGAATTATATGCACTCGGTGAAAAGAAATATAATGAAAATAAAAATAAACCCAATACTTATTAAAATTAGGAAACCAATTTTTGCATATGTTGTGGAACCCCCCAAAGAATGGGGACGTTTTATACTCTATTCAAAATTAAGATTAACCAACTCTATACATAAAATAATGATCAACTAACATCTTGATAAAAGCTATTTCCACTAATACCGCTATAATCTTTCTTCAGACCCTATTGTCGCCAAAACTCCCTTGCTTACAGCTTATCTTCCCATTAGCTAGGTAGTAGGTTTTCTTTCAAACCATTGGCTCGGAACATACCTTGTAAACCAAAGTATCCTACATTTAGATGTAGGATACTTTCCATTGACTGGGCGGTACATAAAAATCCTGAATTGCATTTTTGTTCAACTCTTCACCAACACTATTTGTTAAAGAAACTAATTTAATTATCGCAGAAACGGAAAAACGAATAGCTAATATATCCTATCCGTTCATCCCGAAAAGAATTTCCATGGGACAACCTTAAAAGTTCCTAAGTAATTATAAGTATATATTGAAATACCGATTAATCGACAACTGTCGTAATCACAAATATTTAGTATATAAATTAGATATGCGATTCTTGTGTTTCTTTGTTTAGTTCTAATAAATGTTTTTCAAGTAGTACAGGGGGCTTTAGGGTTAAAGCAAGTATTACTGCTATAGCACTTACGCCTGCTGCTACAAAAAATGCTGGAATGAGACTGCCAGTTTTATCAATTATTATACCAATCCCTGTTGCAGCAAGACCTGATGATATTGCAAGTATCCATTGAACTGAACCTTGGATATGTGGATAATTCTTAGTGCCGTAATAAGAAGGAATAATCGTAGCAACACATGGAACTAAAGCACCAACAGACAATCCATAGACTGCAGCAAAAATCCACCCTGTTACAACATTTTTTACAATTAAAATTAATAGACTTCCAATTGTAGAGAAGATACAAACTGCAACTAATGTTGTTTTTGGACCAAGTTTGTCTATTAATCTCCCGGCTAGTAAACTTACTATCATAGCAATAAAATTTATCGCTCCAAGTATTGTAGATGCGGTTACAGCATCCATTCCATTCATTACTAAATGAGTAATTGAAAAGTACATAACTGCAATATATGTAAATACTAATCCTGACCACATAAAAATAACTATCCAAATTTGTGGTGTTTTTAATGCATCTTTAGTCTCCCAATTAACTGGGCTAAAATATTTTGAAGACAACATTATTCGTTTACTGTTTTCTTCTTTCTCCTCGAAACCATTATCAACTTGTAAGTTCAATTGTGATGGAAAATTTCTATACCATAACAACTGTGGTAAAACACTTATAAAAAACAGCATTGCTGCCATTGAATATAAAGCAACTTTCCAACCATAATTTTTCAGAATTAGTGCAATTATTATCGGAAAAACAACTCCACCAAACGCTCCTGCAGCATTAACAATGCCAGTATGTGTACCACGCTTTTTTTCCCACCAATTATTTACAATTGCAAATATTCCTAAATAATCGTTAAAAAGCATCGAAAATGACACGCCTATTCCATATAGTAGTATAAATTGCCAAGGTTTCTCAATGCTTGCTGTTAGAACCAAACATATAGTTGTAACAATTCCACTAAATCCAATTACATATCGGGGTCCATATTTAACAGTTATATAACCAACGAAAGGTAAAGCAAGCCCAAACAAACTTCTTACGCTAAATGCTAAACTTACTTCAGTACCGCTCCATCCAAATGTATTAATAAGTTCATTTATTACATTACCCGCAGAAACTGTTAAAATTCCACTTGAAGCAAAGTAACAAAGTGCGGATAGCAATGTAATCGTATATCCATAAAAGAATTTGCTATTAGAATTATTTTTCATTTTCATCTCACTCCTTTTATTTACATAAGTTCTCATGATCGATTTTTACATTGCTTTAAGTGACTTCTATCCTGACATTAATAAACTGTACTCGTTTTCAATAATTTGCACAAAATTATTTCTAAATATCATGACATTTTATCCCCCTCAAATTATTTACTTATCCGTATATAAGTATATTAGCAATTATAATGCCAATTATTTTATAATAGTCAATAGCTAGACTAATAACGTAATGTCATATGTATTACTACTATCAACTCTTAACTAGTGATTTTAAACAATTCCTGACATATCTAAAATGTGTTTATAATATATACACTTCCTCGTTGTACTTACACATATTATACATATATACCTTTTTGAAAATAATTCTATATAGCCTATGCTATTGGTTGGTATTGTTAAAAAAACATATCTACTTGTGATAAATAACAAAAGAAAATCACTCATTTTTAATACCCCTAGTTATTAGACTAGTTGTCATGGAGCCACAAAAATAGTATAGTGTGATAATACTAATAGGGGGACATAACATGGTACGAACAAGTCGAGCGCTTCATTAATAAAGCAGTAAAATCGGATCTCGTCTAACTATTGTTTGTGAAGAAACAATTTCTATGATTTATAATGAGTCTTGTACTAAATCTTCAACTTTCTTAATAAGTGGCTGCATTTTGAATACTTCACAAAAATATCGTGCGATAAAAATATTTATTTTTTCAAGATCTTGCTTTTTTTTAGTAAGTTTTTGTAAAGAAGTTACACCTTTCTCAGAAATACCACAAGGTATAATCCATTTAAAATGGTCGAGGTTAGTATTGACATTGAAAGCAAAACCATGCATGGTTACCCACCTTTTAATAGATATACCTATAGCTGTTATTTTTTCTTCACCCACCCATATACCTGTGTATTTCTTATCTCCTCTATGAGCTTTTATTCCATATTCATCATGCAAAAGTCTGATAATTACATTTTCTATATTTTCTAAGAATAGTCTAATATCTTTGCCATGATTATTGAGATTTAGAATCGGATATCCTACTATTTGACCAGGTCCATGATATGTAATATCACCACCTCGGTTCACTTCATATATCTTCACACCATAATTCTCTAGTTGTTGTTTTGGTATTAAAACGTTGCACTCCTTACTACTTCTTCCAATAGTCAATACTGAAGGATGTTCCACTAATAACAGTGTATCTTCTATCATTTCTCGCTGCCTTAAATATAGAAGAGTTTCCTGAATTTTAAGAGTTTCAGTATATTCCATCTTTCCCAAATCACAAATATTTAATCGCATACCCAGTTCCCTCATTTATTTATCTGAATTTCTTATTTCTAACCCTAACATTCTTATTAGATTTTATGATTCTCATATTACTAAATCCTTCTCCTACATTATATTAGCACCATCTCTAAAATCAGTGCTACAATAATGGTGTTTTAAATCATTTAACAAATAATATAAATATCTTGTCTTCTTTGATATACCAAAGAAGACAAGATATTTTCAACCCTAGATGCATGCCTAATCTACATTAATAGTCCGCTAACATTAAAGTGGCATTGATGTACTCTTCCCAGATGAATTTATTTCAAAAATAATCCTTAATCCTTTTAGAGTTAATTTTGTATCATAAAAATCGATATGTTTAATTTCAGATACAATAAACTTGGCACATATACCAGTGACCACTATCTTTACATTATTAAGACCGGTTTCTTCTATTATTTTATCAATAATATATTGTACTTGCCCAATATATCCATAGGAAATTTCTTCTTGCATACTAATTATATGATTTTTATCTAAGTTTCTGGTTGATTTTTTTATTTGGAAATCTGGTAATTGTACGCTCTTTTTCCATAGAGCATCTGAGCAAATTCTAATTCCTGGTGAAGTTACAGAAAAATCAAGAAACCCTTTGTCTGTTACAAAATTGTATGTAGTTACTGTACCAAAATTAATAACTATTGCTGGACCTCCATACAAATTATAGCAAGCTGCAATATCACAGATTTGATCATAGCCTATTTCTACTAAATTTTGATCATTGACTGTTATACCAGTATTTACACCAGGACCAACAATAAGAGGTATCACATTAAAATATCTGATAATACTATTCTTTAAAACATGAATTAGGCTAGAAACGACTGAAGAAATGATAACATCACTAATACAACTTTTTTCGACATTCTGATGCATTAGTGCTGAAGTTATAAATAATCCAAACTCATCAGAGGTTTTCGTAGTATTAGTCATAATTTTCCAACTTCCAATAAGATCATCATCATTGAAAACCCCAATTCGGATATTTGTATTGCCTACATCAATAGCAAGTAACACTCAAGCACACATCCTCTTTCTAAGTAATTATTACCCCTTTTGTGACTGTCCTCCATCAACAGGAATTGTCACTCCATTTATAAATCCACTTCTTTCATCAGCTAAAAACGCAACAGCATTACCTATATCTTCAGGTCTACCTAATCTTTGAACTGGTACGTATGTTGCAAATAAGTCCAAAGCAGCCTGAGGATTATCAGGCATTGTATCAATTGCAGCCTTTTCCAGAAGAGGTGTATGTATTATCCCTGGACAGAGTGTATTTACTGTTATATTGTTTGATGCATACGATAATGCAATACCTTTGGTTAGACCTAAGAGTGCCGATTTAGTCATAGCATAATATGTCTCATTTGGACTCACACCACCTATTCCACAAATCGAAGAGATATTAATGATTCGGCCATAATTGTTTTTTATCATATAAGGTAATACAGCTCTTATCATTTTAACAACGCCTTTAGTGTTTATATTCATCATCATATCTATTTCCCTGTTTGTCATTTCCAATGGTGTTCCAACACAGTATACACCAGCATTATTAACCAATATATCGATATTACCATGTTCATTAACTATCTGATCTATAACTTTCTTGGCATTATCCTCATCTGAAACGTCAAGTACATAAACACTGACGTCATAACCTTCTTTTTTTAGCTCCTCAAATGAATCATAAACATTTTTTCCTCTACCGGTTAATATTACTTTTGCACCTCTTTCTGCCAAGGTTTTACATGTACCTCTCCCAATCCCTTTAGCTGCACCTGTTACAACTGCTATTCTACCTTCTAGTTCTCTCAATTAAATTCCTCCATTAGTTAATTAAATATTTATTGAATCTACGAGTACTTGATTTCCTATACTTGTAAGATGTAACCCATCTATATAATAGATCAGCTTATTACTTTGAGTAATTAGATCACTTATTACCTGGTAAAAATCTAAAATTTTAATATTAAATGCATTTCCGTAAATATATAAAGTTTTCCGTAGTTCTTGTAGTCTGTTATTAACATAATTAAAGTCCACTATATTAGGCCAATTAATCGCAGCTAATTCTGGATCGGAAGAAATTGGTATTCCTATTATTGGTGTTATCGCTTTAGCATTTGCCTGATGTACCATTGTCATAATATTCGAACATATAATTGATACAGGGACTCCCATAATTAAATCATTTACTCCACCCATTATTATTACATGTGATGGTTTTAATGTCAGAACATCTATATAAAATCTTGAAAGCATTCCTCCAGAGGTATCTCCATTTATTCCTTTATTAATTACATCAATATTTAATTTACATTCTAGTAATCTAGTCCATACGTGAGACTGTTTCAACTTATATCCAAAAGTGAGACTATCTCCAATGCACACTATTTTCACAAAATCCCTCCTTTTTATTATTGAAACCTAAGATGAAATTGCTATTTTAAATTTAAGAGTCCATCTTCTGCACGATATGAACTTCTAACTAGAGGATTACTGGCAACATATTTGAAACCTAATTTATATGCTTTGATCTCATATTCTTTAAATTTATCAGGGTGTAGATACTCAACAATGGGATAATGTAACTTTGATGGCTGTAGATACTGCCCAATCGTTAAAATATCACATCCAACATCTCTAAGGTCTCTTAATAACTCGCAGACTTGCTTATCATTTTCCCCTAATCCTAGCATAAAACCTGATTTAGTATATACAGTATCACTACTTTTCTTAATATCTTTTAATAATTTCAGTGATTGATTATATATTGCCATTGGTCTAATTAGGCTATACAATTCCTTTGTGGTCTCAACATTATGATTTATAATATCTGGCTGAGCATCAATTACTTTTTCTAAAGCCTTCTCATTCCCCTGAAAGTCAGGAATCAGCACTTCTATTGTTATATTAGTATTAATTCTTTTTATTTCTAGAATAGTGTTAGCAAATTGGCTCGCTCCACCATCTTCTAAATCATCTCTAGTAACCGATGTTATAACTACATGATTCAATTTAAGCTCTTTAACTGCCATAGCAACTAATCTAGGTTCATCATCATTAACTATTTCAGGCGGATACTTGGAAATGTTACAAAAGGTACAATTTCTTGTACAATTCTTTCCCAGGATAAGAAAAGTAGCAGTTCCTCTATTAAAACACTCAAACTGATTAGGACATGCCGCCTCATTACATACTGTATTAAGATCATACTTATTTAATATTCTTCTGGTATTATCATTTTTGTTATCTCTTATTTTTAATTTTAACCATTCCGGCTTTTTCTCTATCATAATATCTCCTATTTTTTTTATGTAATATGCATGATTAATCTAATTTCAAATTACATCAATTGATATTTTTTTAACTTTTTTTGTAAATTTGCATATGAAATCCCAAGTAATTTAGCAACTTTCTTTTTATCAGACCAATAACTTGTCATACTCATCAGAACTTTACGTTCTTCCAGCCCCATGAGTTCCTTTAATAGTTTAGGCTTTTTTTTACTATTTTCAATATATCTTAGATGTCCACTAACTTTATCCCATTTGTTGTTAACTTTTGAAACAAAATACAAATCCTCGTAATCTAGAAAATCATTTATACAACAATTCATAGCGTTCTCGATAAGGTTTTCTAATTCATCAATGTTTTGTGGCCATGAATATTTTATTATTTCATTATAAAAATCTATAGTGGCACCTTTTATATTTTTTTTCATCAGAATGTTATTCTTTTTAATTAATCCATCCACAATTATTGGTATATCTTCCTTATGTTCTCTAAGTGGTGGAATATCTAGTGTAATAAAACTAATAGCACTATAAAACTCTTCTAATATTAGTCCATTTTTAACCTTTTCGTTCAACGCTTCACTGGTAGAAAAAATAAACCTATTACCATGCTTTTCTTCTGCATTATTAAGTAGTATATTCTTAGTAATATAATCAAGCAATTTAGTTTGTACACAAATTGACAGATATCCTACTTCATGAATATAAAATGTTGCATTTACTGCTATGTTTAATAGTCCTTTTTTCTTAGTTAATGTGCCTACCTGTTGACTACCATATCCGAACAATTCATTTTCTATGATCCTTTTGCTAAACTTAGTACAGTCAATTGTAATAAATTGTTTTTCTTTTCTATCACTCATGTTATGTATCGCTCTAGAGAATGAATATTTTTTTGTACCTCTCTCCCCTTTAATTAGTAATGGGCAATCATATTTACTGACATAAACACTTTTTTCTTTTAATGTTCTTATGATATTGCTGATACCATAAACTTCATCAAATGTTCCGTTCTTTAATAATGTTTGCTTATTTAAACTTTCTTTTACTTTATTATAAGAATAAATCAATAGAACATATTCAATTTTATTGCCGTAATCTAAATGATATCCTGATATGAAAAATTTTAAAACATCTACACCTGTATTTCTATACGATAGTGTATAGTCGAATGTTTCTTTTTTAATAAGCTTTTTAATTGATTCATCATCTAATATTAAGAAATCAGTTATAACTCTGCCTATTGAATCATACTTTTTTATAAACATAGCATCAGTAGCAGTTTGATTAATGTTAATAATTTCCAATTTCCAATTTAGTTTTATTATCCCTATGCTTATAAAATTATGTAATTGTTCTAAATCTAACTCATCATCATTTATCATTATTAAATTCGATCAAATACATCATTTCATTAAAGCCATATATTCTTTTAATATTTTCATCTATTTTTATATATATGCTCTCAGTTGCAGACAATCTTATTCCTCCATATTTGATATTTAATTATTTAATTTAATGTTATACATTTTCATTTTATTTATAATACTGGTGTGAGATACACCTAATGCAATTGCAGTCTGTCTGATACTTTTATATTTTATTAATGCTTTTTCAATAATATTTTTCTCTTTATCATCCATAATCTGAGATAAGCTCAAATTTGAAAACCGTTTTATACAATTTAGATTTTTAACTTTATTTTCAGATAAGAAGCTTAAATCCTCTGATGTCATATAATAATTTGTTGTTATCAGCATGCTTTTTTCTACTACTTTAGTTAGTTCAATAAAATTAGTTTCTAATTTCAGTTTAGATAATTCGTTAATATAGGATTTCGTGATTCCCAATATATTTTTTTGTATTACTGGATTAATTTGATTAATAATGTAATTAATATAAATTGGCAGATCTTCTGGACACTCTCTTAATGAAGGTATTCTAATAATATTGTTTTCAAATGTTTTTTGCATCGATTCATTTGTCTCATGTTCAAATGGTAAACTCAATGAAGCTATAACCCTGACATTTATATGTTTAACGGTTTTACTACCTCCTTGGGTTAATTCCTGATATTTAATTACATGAAGTATTCTTTTAATAGCTTTACTAGATAAATTTTCCAATCCTCTCAAAAACAATGTTCCACCAGAAGCTTTTTCAAACAAACCTGCACTATTAATATTTACATGAAGTATTTTTTTTTCTTTGTCATAACCAAATAATTCCCTCAATACTGCATTTTCAGGTAATTTTCTTAAATCTAAGCTAAGAAACGGATTATTGTTTCGATTACTTAGAACATGGATCGCTCTAGCAAATCTATGTTTTTTGGTGCCACACTCACCGGTCAAGAGAATTGGATTATCGTTTTGGGCAGTTAATCTACATATCTCCTTAATACTATTTATATATATACTGTTTCCAATTATTTCACTAAAAGCATCCGATTCTATATCTTTAATGCTATTCGCTATGTCATTTATCTGCATAAAATTATGAAAAGTTACTATATGATAATTATCAGAAATGACTATTTTTTTACTGACAAAATACTGACATTGAGTATTGTTAAGATTAGAATTTATTAAATAATACTCCACCTCTTCATTTGAATTAATTAAGCTTATTAGTTTCTCAGGTAATTGAGCTATATCATGAATTTTTCTGCCAAGGATTACACTTCTATCAAGAGAAAGCATTTTTTCACACTCTGCATTAATTGCAACGATTTCCATATTATTATCTGCAACTATCAATCCAACTTTCATACTATCAAAAAGATAGTTCAGTTTCATTAACTATCACTCTTCCATATTTAATATTTCTCTTTCACGAAAAATTACTAGATCAATCTTTTATAGAATGTTCATCTATTTATGATAGTTTGCATACTATAATCAAACCATCGATCACTTCACTAACAGATTTGGTTTAATTTATAAACTCAACACTCTGTGCGATATTAAAAGTAGCGTTTATAAATCTTCCCACTACTAATAATATTTTAAAGCGTAATACCTTTGTACCCTAACCAGTACAAAACTCTTGTGTCTATGATACCTCCACTTATACATCTTTTTGTATTAATATATATTTATACATCTTAATCTAGCATGTCCTACAACTTTATAACAAACAAATCAAACTACCCTCAGTGATAAAACTTAATTTTTTTAGTCTATCCTTTGTAAATTTTCGCTTCGATTTCTCCTTTCAATACACGCAAAGCCCCTAATGTTAGCGCTTCTTGTTCAAATTCACCAGGATAAACTAAAACTGGAGCTAAAAACTCTATTCTCTCAATTATCCAATCAATAAACATCTTAGAATAAGAAATTCCTCCAGTGAGGCATATCGCATCAACTTTACCTTTCATTACACTACTAAGTGCTGCAATGTCTTTTGCAACTTGATATGCCATAGCATTATAGTATAATTCTGCTTCTTTATTTCCCCTTTGAATCATTTTTTCAACTTCAAGACAATTATTGGTTCCAAGATAGCTAACCAATCCACCTTGCCCTACAAGTAGTTTTTCTAATTCATCTCTTGTCTTTCCACTGTTGAAACAAAGATCAAGCATGGAACTCTGACCAAGTGTTCCAGCTCTTTCAGTTGAAAATGAACCTTCGCCCAATAGCCCACAGGTTGCATCAATAGTTACTCCGTTTTGATGAGCTGAAACACTTATCCCTCCACCCATATGAGCTATAACAAGATTAATTTCATCGTATCTTTTTTTAAAATGCTTTGCAGCTTTTCTTCCTACAGCTTTAGAATTCAAACAATGAAACAAAGTAAATCTCTCAAATCCTTTAAGTCCTGAAACTTTTCCCAAAGGTTGTGTTTCGTTGACAGCAACTGGATCAACTACATATGATGGAATATCAAAATCATCTGCAATACTCTTTGCTATCAATCCACCTAGATTTGATGCATGATTTCTTGTGGGACATCTTAAATCCTCACACATTTTATCATTTACTATATATGTACCGCTACTCAGTGGTTTTAAAAATCCTCCCCTCCCTACAACCACACTAATTTGTTTTACTGGTATATCATTTGCTCGAAGGAATTTTAGTATTAAACTTTTTCTAAAATCTAACTGGCTATTAATATCTACGAATTTATTTAATTCTTTATTGCAGTGGTGGATATTATCTTTATAGATACAAGCTTCATCCTTATATACACTTATTTTTGTAGACGTTGAACCTGGATTTACAGCTAATATTTGATATGATGTCATTAAAATACTCCTTTCGTCTAATTTGACATATGTATTGCCAATGCAATTGAATTAAGTTTTGTGTCCGAACTATCTGCTCTAGATGTAATTACTACGGGTTTAGATGTACCCATAATTATTGAAGCTGATTTTGAATTTGTCAGATACATCATGGTCTTGTAAAATACGTTTCCAGCCTGTATGTTAGGCATTAGAATTATATCCGCTTGACCTGCCACATCACTTTTAATTCCTTTATGCTGAACAGATCTTTCTGAGATTGCTAAATCCAATGACAATGGTCCGTCAATAATGACATTTTCAATTTGACCTCTCTCAGCCATTTTAGACAAGATTGCAGCATCAATTCCATCCTGCATCTGCATATTGATAGTTTCAACAGCACCAATGCATGCTAACTTTGGTTTGGATATTTCTAATCTTTTTGCAACACAAACAGCGTTACTTATCATTTCAATTTTTTCTTTAATATCCGGAGCTAAAATCATTCCACAATCTAGGGCTATAATTAAGCGATTCATATTGGGTATATCAAAAACAGATACCATATTTAACAGTTTTCCTTGTCTTAATCCCAGATCTGGGTGAAGTATTGCTTTTAAATAATCTTTTGTCTGGAGAAGACCCTTCATTAAAATATCTGCTTCTCCCTCTCTAACTTTATTTACTGCTAGTTGTGCTGCCTTTCTTTCATCTGGTTCGTTGATAACCTCATTAATATTGAGATCACATCTTGATTCAGCAGCAAATTTCCTTATTTTTTCTTCATCTCCAACTAATATGGCGCTTGCTATATTTGAATCATTTATCATCTTAATTGTTTCTAATACTTCAAGATCACCTGCAACAGCTACAGCGATTATATTTTTTTTAGTAGTATTTCTTTCCATAACTTTTTTCTTTACTTCTTCCAAACTCTTCATGAGTAATTCCTCCGCTTTGACTATTATAGTGAATGTAAATTTAATCCAACTGATGCAGAAGCTGTTTCGCCAATCATTTCTGATAATGAAGGATGAGCGTTAATATTTCTTGATAATTCTTCAATATTCAATCTTAAATTAATAGCTAAAGAAGGTTCCGCAATTAGCTCGGTTGCTTTCGGTCCGATTATCGAAAATCCTAATACTTCTTTATTGTCAATATTATAGATCATTTTAACGAAGCCTTCCGTTTCCAACTCGATCATTGCTTTCCCATTACTGCTAAAAGATTGAACCTCTATACCTACATTATTTATTTCTTTTCTAGCTTGTTCCTCAGTCATACCTACTCTAGACACTTCCGGATGTGAAAAAATACATGAAGGTATTGCATTATACTGTATTTTTGTGTCTTTGCCTGAAATATTTAGGGCAGCGACCTGTGCCTCATAATATGCGACATGAGCTAACTGAGGTGACTTTGTGACATCTCCTACAGCAAAAATGTTAGATACATTTGTCTGCATTTTTTCATTCGTTATAATATATTTTTCATTAAACTCTATCCCAACTTGTTCCAATCCAATACCTTCAAGATTCGCTTTTCTACCTATACTTATGAGCATCTTTTCTGTTGTCAGCTCTTTCTCTCCGTCTGAATTCTTTATTATAAAGGTAACGCTATTATCTGTCTTGCTCACAATAGATTTAACTTCAGTTTCTGTATATATTCTAATACCTCGTTTCTCTAAAGAATGTTTCAATGTCTCTGATATCTGTATATCTTCAGTTGGTATAATATTGGAACTGAGTTCTATAATAGTTACATCTTTACCGAAATTTTTCATAATTGATGCGAATTCTACTCCAATTACTCCACCACCTATAATAGCGATACTCTCAGGAAGTTCCTGTATATCAAGTATTTGAGTACTATTTAAAATAACTTTCCCATCAGATTCTAATTTCGGAATGTCTATTACTCGGCTTCCAGTTGAAATAATGATATAGTCAGCTTGTTCTCTCACTGTTTCTTCATTAGATATTATTTCTACAGTATTTTCATCTACAATCTTTGCATTACCGTATATCACTTTTACTTTCGCAGCCTTTAATAAATATGTAACTCCATTTCTTAATTGCTTTACAATGTCTGATTTAAATTTCGCTGTTTTTTTAAAATCGACACTTACGTTACCATCAATATTGATTCCATATTTACTAAGCTTTTTTATTGAATTATATGAATTTGAAGATTGTACAAAAGCTTTCGTAGGTACGCATCCCACATTTAAACATGTTCCCCCTAAATCTTTTTTTTCGATTAATGTAACAGACATTCCAAGATGAGCTGAATATAATGCAGCTGCATATCCTCCCGGTCCACCACCAATAACTACAACTTTTTTCGTCATTTTAATCCCTCCACTAGTATGTATTTTAATAAATAAAGAACATATAAAATATGTCCTTTATTTAATTATTACTCTACTTATAGTTATTAATCTCTAATCTTGTACATATAGTCCTTTGGTTTACTAAAAACATTTTGTAATGATTCAATGAATATCATTACATCCGCTCCATCAATTAATCCATGATCAGTAGTAATTGATAATGTTAGCTGAGGTTTTATAATGATGTTATCATCAGCATCAGCAACAACCTGTTTTCTGGTTTTGCCAAATCCAATAATTCCACCTTCCGGAGGTGTAAGTAGCGGTGTAAATCCATCCACATTATAAACTCCCAAATTACTTACTGTAAATGTTGCACCTTGCATATTAACTCTCATGAGCTTACCTTTCTTTAAGTTTTCATATGCTTCTGCAAGCTCACTTGATACATCTTCTACTGTTTTACTTTGAACATTAGGTATTACTGGTTGCATTAAATATCCATTTACCATTGCTGCCATACCTATATTTATGCTTTCATAATAAACGATTTCTTCTTCATGTCTTGATGCGTTAAGCTTCATATTTTCTTCAAGTGCACATGCGACTGCTTTTAAGAAAAGGTCTCCAAAGGTAACTTTAATTCCTTTTTCTTTCAACTCTTGTCTATAGGCTATCATTTCATCCATATCAGCAGTTGAAAAAGCTGTTCCTTGAGGATATTTGAGAATACTTTCTGTCATTTTTTCGGTTATTATAGCTCTTATTCCTTTAAGAGGAACTATTTTTGAAATAATTCTACCTTGTTCATCTTTTTGCGACATTTTGTCACCCCTTAATCTTCTTCAATATAGGCAAGAACAGATCCTACTTCATATGTTTCTCCAACTTCTGCAACTATCTCAACTAATGTTCCTGAATAGATTGATTCTATTTCAGCAGCCATTTTTTCTGCTTGAATTTCACATATACCCTCACCCTTATCAACATGGTCTCCTACTTTTATAATCCAGTTTAATAATTCTCCCTCTTTCATAGCTGCGCCCATTCTAGGCATGTTTATTTCTTGTCTACTCATGCTATACTCCCCTTTTCTGTATGATTAATTATTTTCCAATAAAATTTGGCTTTTCTTTGTTGAAAAATGCCTTTACTGCATTCCTATGATCTTCTGTCTGAAAACATTGTGCCTGAGCCTGTGATTCAATTTCAAGTAGCTGTTCTAATGTCATATTGATGGAAGCATTCATAACTGATTTCGCCATTCTTAGTGCCACTCTTGGTCCATCTGCCATTTTTTTTGCAAATTTAAATGTTTCTTCATCGAGCAAATTATGCTCCACGATCTGATTTACAATACCTAATTCAGATGCCTCTTGAGCGTCAATATTCCTTCCTGTAAAAACAAGTTCTTTTGCTTTTTGAAGTCCTACTATTCTCGGAAGAGTATATAATCCTGCAAGGTCAGGTATTAATCCTACATTTACAAAAGCTTGACCAAATTTAGCATTCTCTGAAGCTATGACAATATCACATAATAACGCTATACAAAATCCTGCACCAACTGCATATCCATTAACTGCAGCAATTGTTGGCTTTGGCATTCCCATGAAATCTATAACCCATGAGTGAAATCCTTTCATATAATCGTAGCCTTCAACTGTTGTAAAACCCTGCGACAATTTCTTTAAATCCCCACCTGCACAGAATGCTTTTTCTGCTCCCGTTAGTATTACTGCACCGATTTCAGGGTCATTTGCTACATTCGTAGTTGCATGTGTAAGCTCAGCAGCCAGCTTATCTTCAAGGGCATTCATTGTTTTAGGGTTGTTTAACTTGATTATTGCTACACCTTCTTTTTTAGTAAGTGAAATACTCTCATATTTCATGCATTTTCCTCCTTAATTAATTATACTATATAATAACATTTATCTAAATTAGGTTATTTTATCGTATATTATCTACTTATTTATACTGACTTGAGGCCCTCCTTCAAATTTAAGAGGTCCCTAAGAATATTTTATACACCATACACAATAATTAAATTGTATCTTCACTTTTACTAATACCTGCAATTTTTTGTGCCAATTTCAGTTTTGCTTCTAAGTTAGCATCTCTTAGCATCATAACCTTTTGCGCTTGAGGGGGTCCTGCACCATGCATTGCTTCCACAGAAGCCGTTCCTCCACTAAGAGTTTCAACTAACCTTAAAAGTCTTTGTTTTTCATTAGTTGATATTGTAGGAATTCCTCTTAAATATTTTTCTAAAAGAGGTCCTATTTCAGGATGAATAAAATCTGCCTCTGAAGGTAAAGTTGCCAGGATGCCACCACATATATCATGTGCCAATCTGTTTACTTCATAAATGAATTTTGTAGTATTCAGTTTAGTTACATTTGCAAGCATAGTATTTGCTATGTATGCTCCCGAGCTAGTCTTTCGTCCTTCATTCGAACAAGCAATTGAGGATGCATATAAAGTCTCTGATAGGTGAATCATCTCACCAATTTTATCTTTTATATGAGATGCTTTTTCTACTCCATTTGCTTTTGCAATACCATACGTTGCACCTATTAATACATCACATATTCCACCCTTGCATGCACCATAATTTTGTCTGTGTGACGTAGCGAATGCTTCAACAAACATACCTGCAAATTCATATTCCTTATACATATATACATCTTCCCAAGGTATAAAAACATCGTCAAATATCGCTATACATTCTCCGCCTACACATGCATATTGTGCATTCCCTTTATCAATATCACCTTTTTCGAGTTTTCTCGAGTCATTTGTCTGTCTACCAAAAATATACGTTATTCCAGGTGTATCCACTGGACATGAAAATACTAATGCATAATCTTTTGATGCTTCCTTCATATTCTCAGTTGGGAATACCATCATCTCATGAGCACCTGTAACACCTGTTAAATGTGCTTTTGCTCCTCTTACTATTATTCCATCCTCTCTTTCTTCAATAGCATGTACAAATAAGTCAGGGTCTGCTTGTTCATTTGATTTTTTACTCCTATCACCTTTAACATCAGTCATTGCTCCAATTGTAACTAGGTTGTAATCTTGAACATATGATAGGAATTTGTTAAATCTTTCATGATAATCCGTGCCATACTTTTGATCAATTTCATATGTAACAATGTATGTAGCATTTAATGCATCCATACCAGCGCAACGTTGTATGCAGCATGCCGTTTGCTGATTTAATACTCTTAACATCTTTGCTTTTTTTACTAAATCATCCGTGCTCTGATGAATATGATTAAATCTACTTATGTCTTTCCCACTTATATGAGATTTAACCTTAGGTGCAAGTTCATATGTTTTAGCTACTGCATTGACATGTGGAAAAAACAAAGGATGATCAGCAATTTCACTATTTTTTTCACCAAATGCCCAAATTTCTGTTCCCATATCTCTAATACTTTGAAAATATTCCTCCGAAGTTAAAATTGGTCTCGTAATTGACTTTACTTTACTCATAATAATCCTCCTAATTTTTAATTTTAACATTTAACTTTCTAACTATTTATTAGCAAAATTCATGCCAAACTATTACTCCACTGATATAAATTTGATAAAACACAATGAAAACTACAATTTGAATGCTTTTAAATGCATTTATGTCAGTTTTATATATTTATAATAGAGTTAGTTTTTATAAAAACTTTCCACAAAACTATATATATTTGGTATACTGTGTATATAATATATACTTTAATTGAAAGGAGCACTCAAGATATGATTAGTAATGTAAACTTAAACGAAGCACAAAATATAATTAATCAGGATTGTTTTACTAATGAAAGTATACTATTGAAAATATTAAGTAACATCCCAGAAGCTATTATAGTTATAGATATAAACACGAAAATTTGTTTTATAAATGATGCATATTGCAGATTGTTTAAAAAAGATAAACAAGAAATTATTGGACGACTATTATCAAAATTCGAGCCTCTTGCAAGAATTCATGACGTTCTAAAAAATGGAGAACCAATGGTTGGAGATATTTCTCATATTCATTCAGCAAATATTGACGTTGTTGCAGATATAATGCCATTATTCTATAATGGAACGCTTATTGGTGCAGTTGCAAATATGAAAAATGTTACCGATATAATACATATGCAAATAGAACTCGACCATTTTAAATCTTTAACTCAATTTTTAAAAGAAGAATTATATAATAACAATAGTGATAACCTTCCTGATTCTTTTAAACATCTTGCAAGGCAAAACAAAACTTTCGTGAACATATTAAAGATTGCATCAAAAGTAGCTTCTACTGATGCTTCCGTATTTATTGACGGAGAAAGTGGAGTAGGCAAAGAAGTTATGGCTCAAGCAATACACTCTAGTAGTAAACGGTCCTCAGGTCCATTTATAAAAATCAATTGTTCTGCTATCCCTGAATCTCTTATTGAGAGTGAACTCTTTGGGTATCAATCAGGAGCATTCACTGGCGCCAATTCTAATGGACGAATAGGAAGATTTGAATCAGCAAATGGGGGTACAGTTTTTCTTGATGAAATTGGTGAAATGAGCCTAAGTATGCAAGTAAAGTTTTTACGTGTATTGCAAGAAAAGGAAATTGAACGAGTGGGAAGTAATAAAAAAATCAAACTTGATTTTAGATTAATATCCGCAACAAACAGAAACCTTGAAAAGATGATTGAGGATGGAACATTTAGATTAGATTTATTCTATCGAATCAACGTGGTTCCGCTAAGAATACCCCCTCTCCGTGATCGAAAAGAAGATATTCCTTATTATGCTAATCTTTTTTTAGAAGAAATGTGTGCTACTTACAATAAAGAGTTAACATTCTCTCCTGAGGTGCTTCGTATATTTTCAAATTATGAATGGCCAGGAAATATAAGGGAATTAAAAAATATTGTGGAACAACTTGCAATTCTATGTTCCGAAGATATAATCACTTCGGAATTTTTATCATCAAAATTTGACAAACAGATTGGTTCTCAATATATTGGAAATTCATCTAATCTCCCTCTAAATAAATTAATCGAAAAAGTAGAACGAGAAGCAATAATCTCAGCATTACAGTGTACTAATAATAACAAAACTCATGCTATAGAGATGCTAGGTATTTCAAGAAGAGGTTTTTATCAAAAATTAGAGAAATATAATATTAAAACGTAAGGAGGTCAAGTAAACAGTGGAAATAATAAGAAAATGCCTCTTATAGCAGATAGTCATATTAATCAAACTTTCTGCTATAAGAGGCATATATTCGTAGATGAAACCACCTTTTATGGATGGGTGGTCGTTATTTATTCGTTAACCAACTTTTTTACAGCTTCTTTAATTTGTTGCTTTGATACAATTACTTGTTCTTCAAGTTTAAAGAAAGGTATTGGTATTGATGGTGCTCCCAATCTTAAAGGTGCTGATTTTAAGTCATGGTATGCTTCTTCAGCTACCATAGATGCAATTTCACCTCCTACTCCATACTTTTTAGGTGCATCGTGAACAACTAAAAATCTCCCTGTTTTTTTAACAGACTCCAATATTGTCGCCTTATCTAAAGGAATCAAGGTTCTTGGATCAATCACTTCTACGCTGATCCCAAATTCTTCTTCCAACTCTTGAGCGGCTTCCATAGCTACCATATAACATCTCTGCCATGCTACGATTGTGACATCTCTCCCTTCCCTTGCTACTCTTGCTTTGCCAAAAGGAATTGTATATTCACCATCTGGTACATCACCATTTATATACATTACAGATTTATGTGTAAGATAAACTACAGGATCATTATCTCGTATCGCTGTTTTTAATAGGCCTTTAGCATCTGATGCTATTGAGGGGACTACAAGTTTTAATCCAGGTACATTTGCAATCCATGCTTCAACACATTGTGAATGCACACTACCTGAGCCATCTATAGTCCCTTGAAAACTTATCAGAGTCATGGGTGCTGATGCTTTACCTGCAGACTGAAATCTTATCTTTGGAGCTTCATTGCATATCGGGTCAAATGCTAGGGAAATAAAATCAGCATACATTAATTCACAAATGGGTCTCATACCTGCAGTCGCCATACCAAGAGCTGCTGCAACAATAAGATTTTCAGCGATTGGCATCTCTATTACTCTTTCTTTCCCATATATGGGGAATAGACCATTTTTAAAAAATGTCCCCCCAAACTTTCCTATATCTTCTCCCATATATACTATGTTTTTGTCTGCTTCCATTTCTTCCTGAACAGCTTGTGCCATTGCAGACATATATAACATTTTACTCATATTAATCCCTCCATTGGACTTGCATATGTAAATTCAGGTTTAATTATATCTTGTATAGAAGGTTTATTTGCTGGATTCTGCATTTTTTCATAAACCATATCACATGCTCCCGTAATCATTTTTCTAGTTTCAACCTTAATAATATCCATTTCATCCTGTGTCAATATATTTCTTTGAATCAACACTTTTTCATAATTTAATATAGGATCTGGATGTTTCAATAACATTTGTTCGTGAAAAGATTTATCTCGGTAGTCGGCAGTATCTCCTGCAAAATGCCCTTGCCTTCTATAAGTAACTGCTTCAATCATAGTAGGAGTTGAAGATATCCTCGCTCTATCTAATGCTATATCCATTATTTCACGCATAGCTAGAATATCATTTCCGTTTACAGTTATTGAGTCCATACCTAACCCTTTCGCTCTATCTGAAAGGGCTTCTGTCCCTACATATACATCTTGTGTTGTCGTCATAGCAAATGCATTATTTTCAACAACATATACAATTGGAAGTTTTTGAACAACAGCCCAATTCATTGCCTCATACACAGCACCTTGGTTATATGTTCCATCCCCCATCAACTGAACCATAGCTTTACCTGTTTTCATATATTTCAAAGCAAATGCAAAACCTGTGGCAATTGGACAACCTTGTCCAAGTACACCAGGATTTGGAATAAATCCCTTATCAAGAAGAGTCAAATGAGGGTCTCCTGAAATCCCCATATTATAGCCGTCTTTAATTCCAACCTGCTCGGCTAAGTACTTATAAATATCTAGTCTATGTAAGTGTAGCGGTCTACATCTATGAGATGGCATAAAGGGCTCATTTTCTCTTAAAGCATGAGCTGCTGCAGTACCTATTGCTTCTTGTCCCGTACTGAAATGAAACATACTATACAGCCTGCCTTTTTGATTTTCTTCCCATAATACATCATCATAAATTCTTCCTAAAACCATAGTCTTGTACATCGAAATAAGTTCATTATTTGTATACTTCATATAATCTCCTCGCTTAAACATATTTTTAACTTATAATATTCACATTTCTATTCAGCAATTTTTAATATTACTTTTATAGATTCTTTAGTATTTTTTGCAACTTCAAATGCTTCCTGTATTTGTTCTAAGTTAAACTCATGTGATATAAGTTTGTCACCATCTATCTCTTTGTTAGCTAACATTCTCACAGATTCTGCAAAATTTCCTGAAAGACCACTGAATATTTTTGGGTTTTTGAGTAGTATCCAATTTGGATCAATTGTTGCTAATTCTGTTGCAGTACCAGCAATACAAATTTTTCCACCAACTCTTACCATTTCAAATGCCTGCCTGAACGTTGTAGGAACACCAGCTGCTTCGATTACAATATCTGCCATGCCACCTTCCTTCGGTCCATAATGATAGGCATAAATTCCATTACCCCATAAATTAATTATCCAATCCATAGGATCTCCATCTAAAGGACTGAAAGCATGATCTGCACCCATTTCAATAGCTTTTGCTAATCTGGTTTTTGATCTATTAATGACTGCAACTTCCGCTCCCTTTGCTTTCGCAGCTGCGATCGCACCTAATCCAATAATTCCAGCGCCTAATACTAATACTTTATCACCTTTTTTAACTTCTATAGCATCTACATTGCCTACTCCAACCGAAATAGGCTCTGCAAGAGATCCAACTCTGTCATCTAATTTATTAGGTAATTTATATACATTAAAATTCAATCTAGCATTTTTAATAACCACAAATTCTGCAAAAGCACCTTGCTCATAAAAACCAATACCTGTTTTAACAATGTTTGGACAATCCCATAAACCATTTTTGCACCACCAGCATTCACCGCAGAAATCGATATTCAAACCCATTACTCTGTCTCCAACTTCAAGAACTTCAACTTCATTACCTTTTTCAACTATTTCTCCGCTAAATTCATGCCCGATAATAAATGGGAATTCCTTTAAACCAAAGCCAGTATCAAAAATATGTACATCGCTACCACATATTGCTGAATATTTGACTCTTACCAAAATGTCTTTAGACCCATATTTTGGTATGGGAACGGTTTCAATCGTAAACCGTCCAATTTCCTGCAATACAGCACATTTCATATTTCCTTCCATTTAATAAAACCTCCTAAATTTATTATAATTCAAAGATACATAATAATATATAGCAAATATTATGCCAAATATCGTAATTTAAAGGTATTCAATTTTTTCTTTACTAATTGGATGTTAATTACTATTATTCTTTTACAAAAACCATGTAAATTTATATATAATACCAAAATTATTGTTTATTATATATACACTTTTTATGTAATCTCTTGATTATATACAATTTATTTTTAATTTTATATATTTCACTTCCGAAGAATTCAACATTTTGGCTTAATTTTTAAAATGTATTACTTGGCATATATCTTGCTATGCTATTAATAGGTACATTTGTTAGTAACGATATTATATTCATTGGAGGTGTTTCTTTATAATAATGTTTTATTATAGTTTTAAAATAAAAAAATGAGGTGAATTTTATGAATGAAATTGGAAATAATAGTGTATTAGAAAATGTTAACATTGAAGTTAAGGCTAGCTTACGAGCATTAGTAGCAATTGGCATATTTATATGTATGTTGAGTAACAATTTTATTGGTACAGCCTTTGGTACTGCATTACCTAAAATGTTAGAGTCACTAGCAGTAACTCAGATGAATTTTATCGGATTATTGTTTACCCTAAGTATTTTAGTTACCGCTGTGTTTACTCCCATGGCAGCAAACATCAGTAAAAGAATTGGCAGAAAAAAATTATTCCTTATTGGTAGCATAATAAACGTGATATCAATTATACTTATGTATTTTTCATCAACACTCTTCACAATGATTGCATCACGAGGTCTCCAAGGTTTTGGATCTGCATTTATTTTTGCCACCGGACTAAGTTTAATAGGAGATGTTTTCCCAGCTTCTCAAAGAGCTAAGTGGTTAAGTGGATATGGAGTAATAACTTCAGTTGGATCTTTGGGCGGTCCATTAATTGCAGGTCTATTGGTAGATTATTATAATTGGAGATCGATTTTTCTTATTGCTATTCTAGTTGGATTAATCGGAACATTTATGGTCAGTTATTCATTACCTAAAGATATAGTAACTAATGAAGATGTTAAATCTAAATTTGACTACCTAGGAAGTCTAACCTTTGGATTATCGCTCGCATTTATTTTAGGTGTTTGCATCACAGGTGGTACCTTTTTTCAGTGGATGAGCGTAACAACATTTTTACTTATTGGGGTTGGACTTATCCTACTACTCGCATTCATAAAAATTGAGAAAAATTCTACTTCTCCAATACTACCACTAGAAATGTTTAAATATAATGTGTTTACAATTTGTGTTATTTGTGTATGTCTTAATACTATAGCGACTATGGCAGTAACGACCTATCTCCCATACTTTATACAGGCCGTAATGCTAAAATCAGCAACGGTATCTGGAAGCATGGTAGCAACATTATCGTTGCTTTCCATGATATTAGGACCAATTATAGGACAAATTGTTGCTAGAACAGGAAAATTCAAATTTATGACTATTTTAGCTACTGTGTTTGTAGCCGTTCCATCTTTAGTAATCTCAACATTTTCACCTACAACTACCTTGCTATATGCGTGGGTTGTAATAGCATCAATTGGTATCAACTCAGGAATAACTCAATTTATTTATACTGCTGCAGTACAAAACGGCGTTCCAAATAATAAAATTTCTTTAGCAACAGGTGGAACACAACTTGGTGTAGTAATAGGTGCAATGCTCGGGATAGCCTTTACGGGTATTATAATGACTTCTATGCCTGATTTATCTATCTCACTACCATTTATGTTTAGGTTTTCAGCAATAGTGGCTATCATTGGCGGAATATTACTTTTATTCTTAAAAGAATCACACCAAGAAGTTTTAAGTAAGTAAAACATTATATATTAAAAATGTATATAAATGAGTTCTTTTATCTTGATGTTCAAATTGCATAAACACATTATACTTTAATGATATAATATCTCATTGTTTCTCTCTGCAGATCTTCTACACGAGACTATTTTATACCTTCTTAGAATAGGACAACGGTAATTTCTGTTGTATAAACAAATGTATATATTTGTGTATAAGAGTAACTGAGTGATTTATAAAATCCAGATTATAATCGAAATTTACAAAAATAAGCTAATGATATATTATAATAATCTTCAAACAAATGTACTCACTTCGTTAAATAAATAATTTAAGAACTATAGAGGACTGAATTCTATGATGAATGGGGTTTAGTCTTAGTATATCACTATAAAAAATAAGGTTTGTAAAAAATAAAAACAAATAGCTTTCTATTTGGCAAATCCATTAGCAATGTGGGTATTTTTAAGTTCTTAACCCTTACGTCCTTATCAGCACAGTATATGCTTTTATTTATTACTTCATTTTCTTCTACTATTTTTGCTTGTTTTTTAGTATCTCATACGCACTTATCAAGAATTCCTTTGTCACTGATGCAAAAGTTTTCCTGTTGTCTGAAGACCTCTGAGAAATTCTTCATAAATATGATTAAAAGCAAGACTTTGCTCAATTTTTTCTGAACTATTTCATTAATAAGATTAATAAGTTGTCTAAGATAAATTCCGTTTTTCATATAGTTACATGATGACTAAAATGCTGTATAACTTGGTTGACCTTGGTGTAGATGTACCAGTAGCTAAATTTTTAGAAGCAATTAAAAAATAAGAATGTAACATTAGTTGCTTTTGGCTTCGACAGGAAATTTTGATAATTTAGAATACTAACTTTCCGTATTAAGACAAAACCTAAAATTAAATGGAGGTATAATATGAAAATATGCGTTTTATTAGGAAGCCCAAGAAAGAATGGAAATACAAATGCATTAGTTAAGCCCTTTGTCGAACGCTTAGATGAAAAAGGACATAACTGTGTTTTGATTAACTTATATGATTTAGAATTAAATTCCTGCATTGCATGTCGAAAATGCCAGAAAGATTGGATAGGTTTCGGATGTCATTACAATGATGATGTACACAAGATATTTGATCAGATTATGATCTGTGACGTATTTGTTTTAGCAACACCCATTTATTCTTGGTATTGCACACCTCCTATGAAGATAGTCCTTGATCGGCTGGTTTATGATATGAATAAGTATTATGGTGATGAAATAGGACCTGCATTATGGGAAGGTAAAACAGTGGCGCTTATTACCACTTGCGGTTATAAACCGCAATCAGGTGCAGATCTATGGGAAGAAGGTGTTCGTCGTTATTGTAAGCATTCAAAACTAATTTATTATTCGATGCTCGTAGAACGTCATTTGGGATATAAAAGTATATTTATGGACGAAGAAAAAGATTCACATGCTAGGATATTTGCAGATACATTGATTGCTCAAATACAAAAATCAAATGAATAGTAGTGATGTAATCCATAGGATAAACAAAGATTTTAAAAGAATTCAGTAGAGACTGTGAGTGTGAAATAATCTCTGTATATTAGCTTTCTATGATAAGAATTTGTTAGGTAAGGTAGTCCCAAAAGGCTGTCTTACTTTTTTAAATATATTCAATAATTTATGGAATGTCAATAGCGCCTGTAGTGAAAAGGCGTTGATTTTCAAATATTGCCCCTTTTATATTAAAGCGGGATTCTTCCCTCATACATACATTATAGAGAATTCTCCATAAACCTTACCCCAGTTTCTAAGAGGCTGAGCCCATTTCTTAGTTACCTGCAAGGTTACTAAGTAATGGGCTTTCATTAAGGCTTTTCACTTGGAAATACATCGATGCTATTTAGCCTTTGATATGTACTATTAAAGGTTCTCAATTGCATTCGTAGTATAAATTTCCTTTCTCACATCAGATGAAGACTTGAATATTGGACTGATTATATCCCAGTTAACATCCCTGCTTTTCATAGCTTTAGGATAAGACGAGTTCCATTTTTCAGTTACTTCTTGCATCCGTTCATACCCAATCTTCTCATTAGGCGCTTGATATATTGTCTTGAGATCAGCGGCAAATTTCTTCATATCCTTGTAGCCGACATACTTCAAGGTATTTCTAACCTGATGTACGATGCAACGTTGATACTCAGTTTTAGGAAAGGACGCTGAAATTGCCTCCTTTATACCTGTTGTTAAATCATCAGCGCAAAAGCTTCTGACATGCTTTTGAAAATGCTCTTTCCAATATCATGCAAATCTAAATACTTTCAGGATATACACCTTCACCAATTTGATTATTCTTCATCTCCATTATTTATTGTATCCAATCTTCTTCTTTCTTGATCTGTAGATATCATCATCTAACCGTTGTCTTTCAGTACCTAATAATTTAAATCTACTATTAATTAGAACTGCAAAAACAATTGCAATACAACTCCATACTGCTATCCAAATAAATTTTTTATTAAAACCAGAAACTAAATCTTGATCGAGCCATGTTCCCATTAAAGAAGTCATAAACGCCTCCGACATGGGAGGGTACCTAACATAATTAGCAACAAACATCAAAGTGTTTGTTGCTAATTATTTAGTATACGGTTAAATTAAACCGATCAACATCCAATAGGGGACAGCAATCGCCAATAGAAAAATTATGCTTAATGCCATTTTCATGCCCCAAAGTTTAACGAAATCCTTGGTAGATATCATACCATAACCTGTGAAAATCAAAACCAAGGCCCATTGGTAAGGAAGGATGATTTCTGAAGTTGCAACATTCATTGCATAATAAACAGGAAGTGGATCGATATTCAAGTTTAATGCAATTTCAGTAAGTGGTACTGTCAGTGTAGCATACACTGCTAAAGGCGTAAGGAAAAACTTAGAAATTACAACGGTAACCCAAATTGCTGCAAAAACAAAATATGGGCTTTTACCAACTAATATTGGTAAGAGCGCATTAGCAATCAAAGTTCCCAATCCTAAGGCACTGGCTGCTTGACCTATGCTAAGAGCCCCAGTAACAAAAATTACCATTTGATAGTTTATTTTTTGCATATCTTCCACGGTACCAATTTTCAAACCAGGTACATAGTATAACAGGGGTATAAGCGCAAATCCCCAACCAATGTTGATTTTATGTACGTTAGCTGTTAGAAGGAATATGACCAATATAATAGCACCAATAGCTCCTTGGATTTCTGGTTTAGTAATTTTACCAAGCTTTGTATATTCTATGGTCACAAAATCTTTAATGTCAATTTTTTCTTTTGGCTTTGTAAGCTTTGCAAGCAAAAACAAGAGTACGAAATACCAAATTACGTATGGTATATTGTGATATAGATACTGAACATAAGTTACTGTAACGTCCGTAACGGCAGCTCCTAAGCCTTGTATAGTTGCGAAGTTGGAGTTATACAAAAAGAATGTTGGAAACCAAGATGAGATGAAAGCAGCTAACATAATGCCACCACTCTCCTTAGAAACCTTTAAGTTAAGAGCTTTACATATTCCGTAACCGAGTGCTGCGAAAGCAACGTAGACACGTCCCGGTGCCAATACGTTAAGTATAATTCCACCAAGACCAAGGCCGGCAATAATTCCAAAATACGTTCCACCTGTTTTCATTATGCTCCAATAAGCAATTCTATTGAGCAATCCTATGCGATCTAATACATTTGCTAACAGGAATCCACCGAGTACCATCCATGGGATGAAGTTAGTCCAAGCACCGAAGGCAACTTCACCTGGTACAACGTTAAATATTACATAGAGTATCATTAGACCCATTGCGGTTACAGCAGTTGGGATAATGTTTAAGACAAATAAAATGATTGACGTCAATGTGATTGCGGCGTATTTTCTAAGTTCAGGAGTAAATGTTTCTGTTGTAGGGATAAACATAATGATGATTGGGACAAGAATCACGATTGCCCACTTGATTTTCTCTTTTATTGATGTATTCTTTGTCACAATTTCAGACATGGGAAAGCCTCCTTTTTATTAGACGATTGCAAAAATCATCTTGAATAATAATTCTTCATACTGTTGTAGCGAGTTGTTTACATCCGATGCCAACTGAGTTTCGATATCGTTTTTCGGTATAGTTGACCAATCGGTATACAAATCAGCGGAAAAGGGTTCAACAGAAGTGTCTAGTTTTATGCTATTGTTTCCAGAGGAATCATTGACCAATTGACCAGCATTGTGGTACTTCGTATTTTCTGCAACATACTCGATAACGGCTGTAAAGTTTTCAATATTGATAGTATCTAAGGACATTGCGCTTTTATCAAAATCAAAAACGTACTTGCCTCCTGGTGCCATAATGTCAATAAGTTCTTTGGCTTTATCGATGCACTGTTGTTTCGTTGCAGTTTTTAAATAGGTAATAGGATATAGACCACTGAGGATGTGACGTTTACCCAACTTTTCTTTGATTTCTTTTGGATCGCCGTATTCAAAGAGAATTCTGGTGTTTTCCGGAAGTTCCTGCAACAAATCCAAGTAGCGCATCCAATCGTGTTCGCAAAAGAGTGAGGCTGTTTGGCCGTGTTCTGCCATAATATTGATAAACTTGCTGAAGGAAGGCCAATATAACTTTTCGAAGTCTTTTCTTCTCAAATAGGTGCCGAGGTGCAATGGCATGAATACATGACCTAACTTATGAGGATTGTTTGGAAGCCCCCTTTTAACCTGCATTGGCATCATTGCTTCACAAGCCTCAATAATCATTTCTGGTTGCTTCCGTACGTCCATGTAAATTCCCTTCACGCTACGAAGGAAATCCCCGATGAAATCAAAAGATGATTGGCATAGTGTTGCGGAACCAGCGGGTTGGGTGAAGTACCCGTATTCCTGGTTGATTGAACCTATAATGCTTTGCCATTTGGCTGAGTGATCGTAATATGCTTTCAATGCTTTTGATACGACGAGAGATTGTTTTGCTCCGCTACCTTCCAGGTTTTTAAAGTTTCTGGGTAGGCATTTCTCAACGATGAAATCGTAAGGAGATTGAATGAATGCCTTGTATTCATTAGCATAAAGAGTTTCTACGTCTGCATGTTGCATGTATCCGGTTTTGCTCATGTAATATCCTTTTGACCCAAGGATCTTGAAATGATGGGGAGTTTTAACGATGCCGCCCACTGTGCATGTATCTGTGGGAATCATTTCGCACACTTTGTGAATAGCATTACTGATTTCTTCACTATCCATGTTCCATAATGTTTTTCCAACGGAGATATTGGAATACTCCAATGTAGCTTCCAAGGTTAGCTTTGCTCCGATGGGAACCCGTTCTGGGATAATTCCACTGTATACATCTTCAAAAAGTTTTGTCCTTTCTTCCTTTTTTTTTTGAGCTTTATTCATGCTTTCGTTCCTCCTTAAATTGTAATGTGACTTTTTCTATGAGATATGACAAGTATAGTTCAGAGACAATTGCAAATCAATAGTTTGAAATCAACTGTCAATTTACAAAATGGACAATTGATTGACAACATTTTTTATTGATGGTACCATGTGTAAGAGGTGATTTTATTGAGAAAGAATCAATCCAAGTTAGGTTACCTAATGGATCAGTTCCGAGTGAAAGGCAATGACCTTGCGGATTATCTGCATATTGACAACTCTCTGATCAGCAAGTGGAAGACTGGTAAAAGAAAGTTGTCATCGGAAAGTGAGACATTGAATACTATTGTCGATTTTTTTATAAAATTAGACTCGAATACAGATTTCCTAAACATTCTCAGTTTGCTCCGAACGGCATATCCCGGTGTGTCTATGAATGGATCGGACAAAATGAAAATTCTACTGAAACGATGGCTTACAGAAGATGAAGCGGAAAACTATTTCCTCTCAAAACAGATAAAAAACATCAATGTAAAAATGACACAGAATATTTTGTACAAAGGAGACGATGGACGTCAAAGAGCGGCAATGGATCTTGTGGACTTGATGTTGGAATCAACAGATAAGGAAGAAATAATGATTATGGATTATGACCGTTCTACATGGAAATATAAAGATATTGATTTTCACATGCGTTGGTTTCAAAAATATGAACAAATTATTGAAAAGGGGCATAAGGTGGTGATACTGGATTTTGAGGATCGATCATTTGAAGATCGGCTCCAACAACTGACGGATTGGCTTGGCTTTTATATTCGTGGAAACGTGGAGAAATACATTAACTATGGCGAATTTAAGGGTATTTTCAAACCAAGCTTGCTTGTGCTAAAGGATAAGGCTGCCCTTTTCGGTATAACGGCGGAAGGATTTACCTCTAAAATGAACGTTCAAATTACATCCGACAAAGTGATGATTGACCATTGTACTCAACTGTACGAAGCGGCAAAGTCGTTGTGTTCGCCGATATTTCATCCCATAAAGCAGGGAGATTTGGAGCAACTACTAAAGATTCATTTATCCATGGAAAGAGAAGCAGGCGATATGATATTGAAGGACACAGTACCCTATTGTATGTTGTTACCTGAAGAGCTTTTTTATAATATTTTGAAGGAAAACCTGGTAGAAGAAGATCGGATCGAAACCCTGTTAGATTATTACAACGAATATAGTGAAACTTTCTTTAAAAATATACATCATTTCAAATACCGAGTATTGCTGGATGAATTCTATCTGGAAAATGCCATGATATCGCAAAAAGAATTGGAGTATAGCTTCCTTTCCATTCTGACAGGGAAGCCGATTTTCGTTAGTAAGGAGTATTGCTGTTATCACTTGGATCACATGATGAATCTAATGAACACATACAAAAATTTCGAAATGAGCTTTGGTTCCTATCAGGATAAGGATCATTTTAAAGGAATCGATATCTACTTGAAAAAGTACAAAATGACCATAGCTAGCGGGTGGAGCAAATCTATATATAGTCGAGAGCCGAGTATGAACGATACACTTTATATGTACTACACAAGTCTGTGGGACGGCATGAGTAGCTTCGATAAGGACAGAACTATTGTTGAACAAAAAATCAGGAAGCTTTCTGGTTTTCATTCCTATGACGTTTGATAAAGGAGAAGAACTTCCCTATTATAGAGAAGTTCTTCATTTTTATTGTCTCTCACTTGCCTTGTCAATCAAGGGACCAAACCAATAAGTTTCCAATATGGAATGGTGATAACGATAAGAAAAACCAAACTTAATGCTGCTTTAATGCTAAACAATTTGACAAAGCTTTTTAAATCAATCAAATTGAATGAAAAAAACATCAATCCCAAAGCCCATTCGTAGGGTAGGATAACTTCCGTACCAACGTTCATGATGGCGTAACTTACGGCTAATGTAGATATCCCCAAAGATGCACCAATCTGGGCTAAAGGGACCGTCAAAGCTGCGTATAGCCCCAATGGTGTCATAACGAAATTGCCCAAAAGCAAAACAAAAAATACAATAATGAAGAAACCCAATGATCCAAATCCTTGTATGAGGGGTATAATTGTATTCGCTAGAATTTGACCAATACCAATGGCATTTGCTACGGATCCGATACTCAAACAGGCAGATACAAAGATAATCAGTCCGTAATTGACTTCTTTCAAGTCCTCATCTGTTCCAATTTGAATACCTGGGAAGTAAAAGAGTACTCCCGCAAAGAGGAATCCCCAAGAAGCATTGACTTTATGTAAGCTTTCTGTTAATAAAAATGCAAGAAGCAATATGGAAATAAAAAGCGACTTCTTTTCATCTATATTCATTTTCCCCATTTTTTTCAATTCTGTTTGGGCATACTCTTTTGGATTTTCACCTGCCTGTTTAGGCTTACACACCTTACCTATGATGAAAATCAATAGGGGCAAATAAAGGACGTAAGGAAGGTTATGGTAAAAGTATTGAAACCATGAAATGGTCGTGTCACCAACATTTGCGGCGATACCCTGAATGATGCCATACGTAGGATTGTAAATAAAATAATGAGCGACAAAGGTAGAAAACAAACCGGTGAGCATGATTCCCGATGACTCTAAGGATTTACCATAACCAAGTGCGACACACAGCCCAAAGGTAATGAAAGAAAAGGGGTACATGGCTTTACCAGGAATGAGAATGTGTGCAATCACTCCAGAAATCATGATTCCTAAAAGCAAACCCATGTAGGTACCACCAGTGCGAACAATAATCGAATATGCCAATCGATTCAGTATACCTGTACGAAGCATGATTCGAGCCATTAGTAACCCACCTAATACCATCCAAGGAATAGGCCCTAACCAGCCCGCAAAAGCGGTTGATGGAGGAGCTACTTCTAAAATAATATAAAAGACGGGGAGCAACAATGAAGCTATGACATTGGGCATGACCTCTGTTCCGAAAATTAGGATTGCAAAAAGTGTGATAATCGAAAAGTTTTTTATTACTGCAGTATACACTTCTCCTGTGGGGATGAAAAGTGCAACCAGTGGTAGAATAATTACAATAGCCCATTTGATAATTAGTGACTTTTCAAGACTTTTCTTAGACATTCACTTCACCTCAACAATTTAGTTTAGCATAATGTAATCTTCAAATTCAAGTTAGTAGATAATACGTACCGTAAAATATATTGTAATTATGATTACATTTAAAAAAGGTTATAGTTGGATTATAGATACAATATGGTAAAAAAGCAATGTCAATCAAGAAAGTGTCCATTTAAAAAATGGACACTTTCTTGATTGACATTGGTAATACATGAAACTCTCAGTAATCGGCACGTTCTCCGCCTCGGTAGCTCGCTGGCTACGCTCTCAGTATATCATGAGGGGAGTATGTCAATAATTAGTCCATTTTTTAAATTGACAATACTTTGCAATATATTGAGTTTTGTGTAAACGTGTACTATAATCATGTTTAGACAATCCAAAGAGAGGTGATGGTAACATGAGTACAAAGAAAGAAGAAAGAAATCAAATTTTTACAGATTTATTTACTGGTAAGAGACCATCAAGAATACCGGTTACGCTGACAATGAACATAGAAGCAGCTCTGGAATACTATGGATATTCCATGCTTAGAGATCTGTATAATTCAAAACTCTGTTATGAAGTGGCTGATAGGTTAGCAGCGGAGTTAGACAGCGATTTGATTCCGGTTTCTCCAGCTTCAACTAATGCAGCGGTTCACCGTTATGTGAAAAATCAATTCATGGTTCCTGGAAACGACGGATTTTTCCAACATCCCGACATATCCCCTATGGAAGTTGATGAATATCCAGAGTTTAACAAAAACCCGTTTGAATTTATTGTAAATAAAATCGTACCTAGAGTGAACAAAGTATTTGATACTGAACCAGATCTAGGATACATTCGAATGGCAGCAGCTAAGAAAGTGGTTAATGAACAGTATATTGGAATGAATCAGAAGCTTAGCGACAAACACGAACGTGGAGATGTAAGCAAGATAATAGCAGGTGCTTTTGCTCCTTTTGATTACATAGCGGACTATATTCGTAGCTTTTCCACCATGATGCTCGACATGCGTAGAAGACCTGACTGGGTATTGGAAGCATGTGAAGGAGCTCTGGCATATGAAGTGAGCAAAATTCAAGCGCTACCAGATCCACAATCTGGTGTTTTTTCTGAAGTATTCTTGCCGTTGCACATGGCACCTTACATGAGAACAAAAGATGTTGAGAAATTTTACTGGCCAACGTATAAAAAAATAATTAGGGCAATACAAGAAAAAGGCTTCATACCACATGTATTTTATGAAAACGATTGGAGCCCTCATTTGGACTTATTGGAAGATATGCCTGGTATGCATGTAGCAAAGTTCGAGTCGCCAGCTCCAGAACTTTTGGCTAAAAAAGTACCGTCTAGGAACGTCATCTCTGGCGTATATCCTTTTAGCATTATACGCTCAGGAAAGAAGCAGGAAGTAATTGATGAGGCGAAACGTATCATAGATATTCTAGGGCCAGGTGGAAACCTCATTCTTAATCCTAATAAAAGATTCATTAGAGCAGCAGATTTAAATGTAGAAAATATCCGTACATTCATTGAAAGTGTTCGGGAATACGGAACATACTAGGTCAAGGAGGGTGACAAATGGATAACAAAATCGTTAGAACTAGAGAAGAATTGATTGAAGCATACAACCTTAGCGAAGAGGATCAAGTATATCTTCTTGATGTATTCGAAAAAATTGAACAAGAAGTATTCAAAATGTTGTCGTCTCATTTATAAATATCTTCCTAAAAAACGATTCAAAACGAATCGTTTTTTTCTTGCAGTAATTTATACGGTATATGAGGACGGTGACTTTTTTCTCCATTATATAACAATTGGTGTTTCTGAAACCAAAAAAGCAAGGCTTCAAAAGCCTTGCTAAATATCGATTTATGTGAGTAAATCTATAAGCCGAGTTCTGTATTAGATGATCATCTATCTAGGTTTACTGTCGCCAGTAAACTCATGCGACCTACCATTGGACAGCAACGGGCAGTTGCCTTTTTGTGTCCGTTCTTGGTCTTGCTCCAGGTGGGGTTTACCTAGCCGAATAGTTACCTATCCGCTGGTGAGCTCTTACCTCACCGTTTCATCCTTACCGCCAAAATGCAAAGCATTTTGGTGGCGGTTTGCTTTCTGTTGCACTTGCCTTAGAGTTGCCTCCACCGGGTGTTACCCGGCACCCTGCCCTACGGAGCTCGGACTTTCCTCCCGTACAACCTTGCGGTTTTGTACCGGCGATCATCTGACTTACTCAGGATTTATATAATAACATAATCATAAAAAAATTACAATGGTATTTTATGTGAATAATATTGTATGGATTAGATGTATGGGTGGTCGGGGGAACGGGAGAACACAGTTCTCCCCTACGGGCGGTGGTGATGCGGTGGGTATGCATGGTGGGAGAACACAGTTCTCCCCTACGGGCGGTGGTGGTGCGGTGGGTATGCATGGTGGGAGAACACAGTTCTCCCCTACGGGCGGTGGTGGTGCGGTGGGTATGCATGGTGGGAGAACGCAGTTCTCCCCTAGTACTATAGAGTTATAGCAATAAGCTATAACTTTTTCTTTATTACTGAGTATTATATTCGAACATTTTTAAATATATAAATACTAACGTTTGA